>JAHEER010000096.1 GCA_024640625.1 Desulfobulbaceae bacterium | reverse complement strand
ATCGGCAAGGTCCAATCATTTGATAATTCATCTAAAATGGTTATCAGGAATATAAAGGTTTCAGATTTGATAGTTATTGGAGATTGCCAGGTTTAATCTTGCTGGCGTTATCTCATAAAACAGGGCCGATTTTTTTAGGGGGGGGGTCAGTTTAGGTCTCTAAACATCTCTTATTTACCTAAAAGGGGTGCAAATACCTCATTCAGGTTTGCTGGTTTAGATTTTTCCTGAAAATTTAGCACTTGCTCGAGATCTCTGAGATGTTTGTCCATGAGCTCCAAACCCTCTTCCAATTCACCATTTTCAATGAGATTGATCATCTCAGAATGATCGTTTTCCTGACATGTTCTATTGTTATGAGTTTCAAACTTCTCTAGGATAAGAGAACTGTGAGCAATTAACTGCTCCAGGAAGTCCAGCAGAACTTTGTTACCAGCGATTTTCGCAAGCAACAAATGAAATTTACCGGTAGCACGGATCAACTCAAAGTGATCATTGGCTTGCCGCGCCTTTTGTTCTTCCTCTAAATGTAGACGCAAGGCATCAATATCCTTTGGTTTACAACGTTGGAAAACCAGTTGTACTATCTCGCGTTCTATACAGCGCCGAGCAGCAAAAATTTCAATCGCCTCTGGCTTTGACGGTTCGGCAACAACAGCCCCTTTATTGGGAACGATGTTTACAAGTTTTCTTTGTGCCAGTAGCAAAAGAGCCTGGCGTGCATTTGCTCTGCTCGTAGACAAGACTTTGGCGAGCTGTGACTCTACCAACCTGGTGTTCGGTTCCAGTCGACGCTCAAAAATGGCCTGGTAAATGGCGTTACAAACTCTATCTATTTCTGTGTGAGCTGCATTGTTCATAAAATTTCAAATCGCTATTTTTATTTCTTTTTTTTCTGAAACAATTAATTGGGGATTGTAAAGCTTAGCCACACGGTAACCACTATTTCCATGCATCGGTAAGCATATATAAAATCAGTCTATTATACCAAATATACAGTTATTGACAACAAATAGTATCAAAATATATTAAGAAAAATAAAGATATTGATAACAATATAACAGGATGGCGTACCGTCTTACCTCAGCAATATCACTGTGGGGGAATTTGTTCAACCCGAGGAAAAGGGGGCAGAATTTTCACTAGTCTAGCAGATATCGGGTGAGGTCCATTTTTGCAGAAACTTTATAACTTTAGGATGCAGACAGAATCCTTGTCGAAATAGTGTTCCTCGCAGTTGTCGCCTTCACCACCTCTATCGATGATAAGAAAATCCTGGGAAGTGTCGCCTAGAACCAGAAGAGGAAAATGCCAAATATTGCGTCTGTAGTTGACCCCTTGATTGCCGTTGGTGATAAATGCAGAAAGACTATCAGGACCAGCGAACTCACCCTCTGGCGCAACTACGATAACAAATGGATTGCGGTGAAGCGGCACAAACGCCTGACTTCCCAATGGATGCCGCTCCATCATATGGATTTTGAGGGGCAGCGGTCGTGATCGGCCACGGAAAATATTAATCAATGGTCGGCCACCTGACCCGTATATTTCGATAGTGGCCAGATCATGGTACCTGGTAGCATAACCGTCATTTATGGAGAAGGTTTCTGCTGCTTCACTCACCTCAATTACATCTCCAAATGGTTCAAATATCTCCCGAGTCAGTGGTATCACTGAAAGTTGGTTCTGCATCGTCTCCCTTGCTAATCAGGAATGATGTGGGTGCCGGTTTTGCCTTGCAACGCCGGCAGAGCTTCATTCAGATGACCGATAATAGCTCGCTTGCCGCCACCTTCGATAAAGCGTATCGCAGCTTCAATTTTAGGGCCCATACTACCAGTAGGGAAGTGCCCTTCATCTCTGTATTTCTTTGCCTCAGAAACAGCTATTTTATCGAGTTCTTGCTGGGTAGGGCTACCGAAATTAATCGCCACCTTTGATACCGCTGTCAGTATCATTATTTCTTCAATTCCTAATACGTTTGCCATATGGGCCGTTGTCAGGTCTTTGTCGATAACCGCTTCTACTCCATTTCTTACACCACGCTCATCACGAATAACCGGTACACCTCCTCCGCCTCCTGCAATGACTATTGTTCCACGCTTTGCCAGGATGTCGACTAGAGAAATGTCGCAGATATGTTTAGGATCCGGTGACGCGACTACCATACGGTAGCCCCGGCCGGCATCTTCCCTCATAGTCCACCCCAGCTCTGTTGAGAGTTTATCCGCTTGATCTTTGTCATAGAAATAGCCGACCGGTTTTGTTGGATTACTGAATCCAGGATCTTCCTTATCAACTTCAACCTGGGTGACAAGGCCGACTACATGTCTCTGGTTGCCAACTTCGCGGAGAGCGTTTTCAAATGCTTGCACCAGCAAGTAGGCGGTAACACCCTGGGTATTAGCCACACATATATCCAGGGACATTGGTGCCACCGATCCACTGGCAAGAGCCTGCCGCATCAGAACTTTGCCGACTCCAGGACCGTTACCGTGGGTAATAATCAATTCGTTTTCCAACTCTAACAATGGGAGGAGAATCCGGGCAGTATCACCGGCAATTGCAACCTGTTCCTCTGAGGTACCTTTAATTCCTGAGGGGTGTATGGCATTTCCACCGATTGCGATTATCAATCGGCGCGGGATTTGTCTCATGTCAGTCATTTCTTAATGCTCCATGGATTGGTGGATTTGAAAATCATAAACAGAAAAATCGAAATGATCAGATACACCGTATGATAATGATATCTTCACAGAAGCTTGAGGCTGTTATCGAAAAGGTTCAACCTTTGATTCTAATCTGGTTATCTCATGCACCAATATTTTGTTACTGTTTTCATTGCAAGGTTAAGTCCGAGGAACCAGGAACCCATTCAAGCGATCCCTCTCCAGGTCGACGATTGATGCATTTCAGGCGTTTGGTAACGCTTCCGGTCTCCACCTTGTGATTGTCGTTAAATGCCGCAGATATTTACCAGAAGCGACATGCGAACCGGTATGGAAAAACCTATAGCCTTGAAATAGACCTGATGAGCGGTTTTATCGATGGCAAAATCAAACTCACCGGCGTTTCTGGGCAGCGAATGAGAGATACCAACTGTTTTACCAGTGGTCTTCTCAATCTTCTGTAGTCCTTCGGCGGTGAAATAATATTCGGCCATTTTTTTCAGGAAGTCATCACGCCCCGGATCTCCTTTTTTTACCGAACAACCGGGTAGGTAGACGTAATCTACATTTTCATCTACCATCAATTCCTCCTGCTGCCCAATGGTGAGATCGTTTACCTCAGTGAAGTTGGCATTCATCGCAATGAGCTTGTCACGAACCACTTGTGGTGTTTCCAAGCCTGTAGTTCCAGAATAAATAACTCTGGCGCCCATTCGCGCGAGACCAAGGCCGAACGACTGCCCGGATCTGGCACGAGACAGATCAGGAGTGGCTATCATAACAGTCATTTTGGTGAAATCGCCTCCAAGTGCGCGATACACAGCGTACATGTCCAGAAGTCCCTGGGTCGGGTGAGTTACATCTCCGTACCCACCGCTTATAATGGGAGCGCTGTCGCTGCCCAATTCTTCGATCACCTCAAGAACCCCCTCATCAGGGTGCCTGAGAACGATTACATTGGCATATTGAGAGGTTACCCTGAGGGAATCATATAATGATTCACCTTTGGCTGCCGATGAGCTTACAAGAGGGTTGGATTCAGTAATTACGTCACCGCCGAGCCGGTGCATTGCTGTTTCCATACTAAATCTTGTACGGGTGCTCGGCTGGAAGAACTGCAAGCACATTACCCTTCCCTGAAGCAGTGGAATACGGCTTCTCCAGAAAGGCTCAATCATTAGAGCGGTCTTGAATACGTCATTGAGCTCTTCCGGTGAAAAGTCGTCAATAAAGCTGAAATGACGTCCTTTTATACCTGTCTTTTCGACCTGTGCATAAATGTCCATAGGGGCAAAATCTTTTGTCAAAGTCATGGCCATGTCTCCCGCTTTTAATATCTTTTTATCTAAATAGCTGCGTCCCTATTCATATCCTTGCTGTAGATGTACCAGAACGGTTCTCTTCCGGTTGCGTAAGTGCCCTGCTGGGTAAACGGGCCGAACCAGACAAAGTCATCTTTCTTGATTTGCAGCCAGTCTTCACCTAGAAGATACATTCCCTGTCCACCCAGGATGTAGGCACCATGTTCCTGTACGTGGGTCTCAACAAAAGGATGGCATCCGTCCTGCATGAATTTCAGGGTGTGCATGTTCATGTCAAATGCAGGGTCATTGGGCAGAAGATCCCTGAGGAAGACATTTTCCATTCCGTCATATATAACTTCTTCAATAGTGTTGATATTTCCGAAAACTACCCAGGGCCGAAAGTCTTCCAAAGGAACGAAGCGTTGCTTATAAAGGAGAATCCGCATCGGTTTGTCTGATGTGTTCTCGAACGAGATTCCGGTCTCAGGAGGGGCAAAAGCATATCCACCAGTAGTGAGGGTCTCTGTTTGCTCCTGAACGGTAACCGTCATAGTGCCTTCACCATCCATAACGAAAAGAAAAGATTCAACCCCGTCATCTTCCACAAATGGATGTGTTGTTTTTCCACCCGGTTCAACAGTGCCAACGTATTGAACAAAGCTGGCACCGTGTTTCGGAGAAGCAATAATAGTGAGCTTGCACCCAGCAAAACCGGGGATGGAGTTTATGACCCGGCCCTCTGGAGGTATTACAGTGTAGACACCTGGTTTCACAATTGCTCGACTCTCTAAAAATCCTTTTGGGTACGGCATGGCTTTCTCCCTGTTTATTGAAAGTTGTATATTTGACCCTAATCTGATCCAAGAATATAGTATCACGGTGCTATTGTCAACCATTATTTTAATAATTGTTAACAATATTTTAAATAGCAGCTGTCATCTTTCATGCAACCTATGCCTATCTGTTAAGAGACCTTCTTATAGAAACTGCTGATTGTTGTAATTAGGCCACCTATTCAGTTTGCTTCACCTTTAGAAATCGCATAGAGCAAAGGTTCAACTGAACCGTGCTTAAGAAATTAATCAGTCAGTAAGCAACTCTTCAGGGGCTATGGCTACAATGGGTCAATCTATTGATAACAACTATCAGGGGGGTCAGAAGCAGGCATAGTTCATAACTTTATTGTCTCTGCTTGATATCTTGTATCAGCAATCTTGGGAAGACAACTTATCGGAAGGGATGATTGTGATGCAAAGTTACTTCAGAATTGAAATTACCAATACAGTTCATTGAAACGCTTATTTGTTGCCAGGATCTTCCCCCTTTTTATGACATGGCTCTTTTCTGCCTGGCTAATGAGAGCCTCCTGCGGGGTTTGGCAGTCCAGAATGACTAGATCTGCATCATTGCCAGCTTTTATTCCGTAACGTTTTAAGCCAAGGATCCGAGCAGCATTATCCGTGCTCATCTTGATGATCGTGCCAAGCTCTTCGATGGTATCCATGTGAGCACCATGAGCTAAAACCAGCCCTTCTTCAACCAAGTCGAAATTTCCCATGGGGCGCAGTGGGTCCCTCACATTATTGGATGCATAGGCCACGTTGATCCCGGCATTTATTAACTCTTTAACTCTTGTAAGGCCTCGTCTTTTAGACTGCCTATCATCCCTCCCAAGTCGATATAGATCCGGTTGGGATACAACATGCAGTTGGGCCTCTCGAATCATGGCTATGGCTTCTTGGGCAACTGCCGGTTCAGCTGAATCCAGCGCAGAAACATGACCTGCTGTCACCCTGCCCTGGTAGCCGCACTCTATTACCTTTTGAGCCAGATAAACTGTTTCAAGCTTGTCTAGAGAATGCACAGCGGGTGGAAGTCCCAGATCAACATGGGCATCCAGATCGACATCTTCCTGAACGGCAATTTCCATGGCCTTGTCCAGGTGAGCTTTAAAATTAGTGCTACCGTCGTCAGCTCGATCAAGATTGGATGCCGCCCCCATTACATCTGCTCCATTTCTCAAAGCCTCTCTAAACAGGAAAACGTTATCGGGATGATTCGTTAAACCCTGTTGTGGAAAAACCACAATCTGTAGACTCATATGCGAGGAAAAGATCTCCTTCGCGCGCAACAAAACTTCTAGGTGTTTAAGACCAACGGTGCGGTCTACATGGCACTGGGCCCGCATGGCGGTAACCCCATGACGCACGGCGAGCCGGATGGCCCTGGTGATTCTTTCCAGGATATCTTCCGGCGTAAATTGTTTCCGTCTCCGCTCAAGCGTGTCGTTTAACCCGTAATGGGAAAGATAAGGCTCTTTCCTCCCAGGTACATTGCCATCATTGCTCAAAGCGATATCAAGGTGGACGTGACTTTCAACAAACCCTGGTAGCAGCAAACTGCCTCTTCCATCTATGACTTCTTCTGCATCATAATTCAGTTGCTCCGCTATAACTGAGATAACACCCTTGTCGATTGCCACATCGAACAAGCGATCATGGGTAGACGAGGTGACATTTTTTATAAGCAAGTCAATCATATTAATAACAAATTTACCTTATTCGTTATGTTTATATTCTAAATTTAAAAGTAGTGGTTGGCTACAACTCTCTATGCCGAGCTTACTACCGATGGTTATTATTCTCGTCAAAACTACTTACATATCACTAATATTTACAGCCCCTAAGAGGGCATTGTAAAAACTTATTATTTTTTTTGTTTACAATTTATAAAATTAATTGTTGACAATTGTTGTGGGCTCGCCTATGCTGAAATTGCCTACCTATGGCTACCGGTTGAAGTTGGACTTACAAAGTATCACAACTACAGACGCAGGAATATGAAAGGAGGGTTTTCCCATGTCAGGTTTTGAAACGGAAATTAAAAATCCTGACCCACGTCTGTACAACGAAGATCTCGCGCCTATCCCCCCTGACAAAAGATCTTGGGGCTGGCACAAGAGAGCCTTGTATGCGTTCTTCCCGGCCGCGGTCTTTTCTGTTGCCTCCGTATGGATGCCTGTTCTTCAGGATCTTTCCGGTTATGCCTGGATAATCGGCGCGGCGCTGGGGGCTATATTTTATTATCTCTTTGCGAGCCGCAGTGAATTAGTGGAAATGAGCACGTAGAGGATGGAGATGCCTGCAGCGGCTAAATGGGGTTCGGACTGATCTTTATAGGGGCCGGATTTCCGGCCCTTAACTACTTTGAGAATTGAGACGCACAAAGAGGATGAGATCCTGATGATTCATAACATAGCAAAGGCGCATTAATATGAAGATATTGGTGATCAACCCGAACTCCACTGCCTCAATGACCCAAAAAATTGAGGCGTGCGCAGCTGAATCAGTTTCAAATAACTGCCTGGTTCACACCGTGAACCCCAGTGTCGCGACTCCGGCGAGTATCGAAGGTAATTATGACGCGGCGATGAGTGTGGTCGGCGTCCTGGGTGAGGTCAAAAAAGGAGAAACCGCAGGGTACGACGGCTATGTGATAGCCTGTTTTGATGACGTGGGGGTAGATGCCTGCAGGGAGATTGCTGCAGGTCCGGTTCTGGGAATATGCGAAGCCGGTTTGCACGCAGCCAGCGTGATTGCCCCTCGCTTCACTATCATAACAACTCTTCCAAGAGCAATTTCCCATATTGAGGAGCTTGTCTTTAAGTATGGATTTGAGCGGAAGTGCGTCAGCGTTCGAGCCGTCAATTTGCCGGTTCTCGATCTTGAGCATAATAAAAATGCAAGATACATGCTTCGTGATGCCATCACACAAGCCGCAACAGAAGACAACTGTGAAGGGGTGATTTTTGGATGTGCCGGCATGACGGATCTTGCCGCATGGCTTCAAGCTGAGACTCATATTCCCACTATTGATGGTTTGAAAGCTGCCATAAGCATGGTTGAAGCTTTGGTTCGGGCAGGCTTCAAAACCAGTAAAGTTTGTACGTACGCTAAACCACGAGAAAAATAGGTATGAATATGGAAAAAATAAATGAATATCCTCGAGACCTTATCGGCTATGGCCCTAATCCTCCCAAAGCTGCCTGGCCGGGGGGGGCACGCATTGCTGTTCAATTTGTACTCAATTACGAAGAAGGAGGAGAAAACTGTGTCCTTCATGGAGACACTGCATCAGAAACATTTCTTTCTGAAATAATAAATGCGAAACCGTTTCAGGGTGCACGGCACATGAGCATGGAGTCCCTCTACGAATACGGGAGTCGAGTAGGGGTCTGGCGTATTTTCAAACTCTTTCAGAAAAGAGGTATTCCGCTCACCCTGTTTGCTGTTGCTATGGCGTTAGAACGAAATCCTGCTGTAGCAGAAGCGGCTATGGAGGCTGGCTATGAAATATGTTCACACGGCTATCGCTGGATTGATTACCATGGAGTTCCTGAAGACGTGGAACGTGAACATATCGCCAAAGCAGTTCAGATTATCAAAAGACTAACGGGAAAAGCCCCCGAGGGGTGGTATACAGGAAGAACGTCTGAGAATACCAGACGATTGGTAGTTGAGCACGGGGGTTTTGTGTATGATGCGGACGACTATAGCGACGACCTTCCCTTTTGGACGAAAGTTAACAATTCACCTCAATTAATTGTTCCTTACACACTGGATACCAACGATATGCGTTTTGCCTCGGCGCAAGGTTTTAACTCGGGTGAACAATTTTACACTTATTTGAAAGACTGTTTTGATGCCTTGTACGAAGAAGGTGAAGAAACTCCCCGGATGATGTCGGTTGGCTTGCATTGCAGAATTGTCGGTCGTGGCGCCAGGATAAAGTCACTGGAAAGGTTTCTCGATTATGTGCTATCGCATGAAGATGTATGGTGCTGCCGACGGATCGACATCGCACATCACTGGAGAGCAACCCATCCTTTCCAAAGCTGAAGCCTATGGAAATTCGGTTCACATTTGCACTCTGTTAGCCAGGCACTAGAGACCCGCCTTCAAGTAAATCGGTGTCGCTGCATAACGCATGAATAGAGCAGCACAGGGTCGAGACAAAGGAGCACGTCAGTATGACCTGTACCTGTCCTAATCAAAAAAAGCAGTAATGTTTATTAGATCTTGCCCTGAGTTCCAAACTTGTCACTAAAAAGAGATGTCATTGATTTTTATGGCGCCACACCAGATGGATTTAGAAGTGTAATAAAAGACAGGAGAAGATTATGGCAAAAATGAAATGTGTCGAGGCGCTTGTCAAAGCCATGAAAAGGGAAGGGATTTCATGTGCTTTCGGCGTACCCGGTGCTGCGATAAATCCTCTTTATGCAGCATTAAAAGAAGATGGTTCTATCCGTCATATCCTGGCCCGCCATGTAGAAGGGGCATCGCATATGGCAGAGGGGTACACCCGGGCCGCTAAAGGCAATATCGGAGTGTGCCTCGGTACGTCAGGGCCGGGGGGCACTGATATGATAACTGGTCTGTATTCCGCTTCTGCCGACTCAATTCCCATACTCTGTATGACCGGACAGGCGCCAAGAGATAAGCTGGACAAGGAAGATTTCCAGGCAGTTGACATCGCCACCATAGCGAGGCCGTTAACCAAGATGGCAATAACAGTAATGGAGCCTGACCGATTAGTCTCCATCTTTCAAAAAGCTATGTATCTGATGAGATCAGATCGACCGGGCCCAGTGCTCATAGATCTGCCAATTGATGTTCAGATGGCTGAAATTGATTTTTATGAACACGATTACGTCACACTACAGCCCAGCAAACCGAAAGCAACTACTTCTCAGATACTCAGGGCGCTGCAACTTCTGGATGAATCGGAGCGGCCAGTTATCGTTGCGGGGGGAGGCATTATCAGTGCCGACGCCTCCGAATTGCTTGTCAGGTTTGCCGAATTGAACAATATTCCGGTAATTCCCACCTTGATGGGATGGGGGTCAATCCCGGACGATCACCCTTTGATGCAAGGACGAGTTGGTCTGCAGACCAGTCATCGTTACGGAAACGCCTCCTTTTTAAGATCGGATTGCGTAATCGGTATCGGCAACCGCTGGGCAAACCGGCATACCGGCTCTATCGATACATATACAAAAGGTCGAAAGTTTATCCATATTGATATCGAACCTACCCAAATAGGCCGCATTTTTGCGCCTGATTTGGGTATTGTTTCAGATGCCAGAGAAGCGCTGATTTCATTAATAGAAGTATCGCTTGATAGAAAAGCACAAGGTTTGATTCCCGATCGATCAGCATGGGTTGCAGAGTGCGAGCATAGAAAAAAACACATGTTGAGGAGAATAGATTTTGATCAGGTGCCATTGAAACCACAGTCTGTCTATCATGCAATGAATGAACTGCTTGATCGGGATACTTGTTATGTCACCACCATAGGGTTATCTCAAATCGCCGGCGCCCAGTTTCTAAAAGTCTACAACCCGAGAAATTGGATCAACGCGGCACAGGCCGGCCCTCTCGGCTGGACAATGCCTGCCGCTCTTGGCGTTCGGGCTGCGTTGCCGGACAAGAAGATCGTGGCGTTATCCGGTGACTACGATTTTCAGTTTATGGTTGAAGAGCTTGCTGTAGGAGCACAACACAAATTACCGTATCTCCACATTCTGCTTAATAATTCTTACCTTGGGCTGATTCGCCAGTCACAGCGGGGATTCGATATGGAATACCAGGTCAGCCTCGCCTTTGAAAATATCAACATCTCGGATGAAGATGATGCCATCGCCAATTACGGTGTTGACCATGTAGCACTTGCCGAAGCTCTGGGGTGTAAGGCGATACGTGTACATCGGCCTGAGGATTTCCAAGAGGCATTCAAAAAGGCTGAGGAACTAATGGAGAAATATCAAGTACCGGTTGTTGTGGAATGTATGCTTGAACCGGTAACCAACATCTCGATGGGTCAGGAGCTTAATTGCATTAACGAGTTTGAAGAGATCTTATGTTTGGACGAAAATCTTACCGCAGATACGGGGTGGGTAGTAGATCAGGAATCTTCATCCGAAGGATAGTTTTCGCTAAGCTGGAAATTAAATAACAAGCCATATCAACAAATTTTCAGATTTCCGACGGGATGATTAGCGTCAGACCTTCGGTTCCATTACTCATTTACATTCAGTTCAACAATACCGTTTCTAAGGTGTAACTAATCATGAAAATTGGATTTATTGGTCTGGGAATCATGGGCAAGCCAATGAGCAAGAATCTGCTCAGGGCTGGCTATGATCTGGTTGTCATGAACCGCAGCAAGGCCCCAGTAGAAGACTTGGTGGCCGCTGGTGCCACCGCTGCAGAAAGACCAAAAGAAGTAGCAGAACAGTCAGATGTCGTCATTACGATGCTGCCTAATTCACCCCACGTCAAAGAAGTGATCCTGGGAGAAAATGGTATTGTCGAAGGTGGTCATCCAGGAATGGTAGTTATCGACATGAGTTCGATCGCCCCGATGGCAAGCCGGGAAATATACGGTGAACTTGAAAAAATCAAAGTCGAGATGCTCGATGCCCCGGTGAGCGGCGGTGAGCCCAAAGCAATCGACGGCACCATTTCGGTAATGGTGGGTGGCAAAAAGGAGTTATTTGACAAATGCTACGATATCATGATGGCCATGGCCGCGTCGGTCGTCTACACCGGCACCATCGGCGCTGGCAACACCGCCAAGCTGGCTAATCAGGTGATCGTCGCGCTCAACATCGCGGCTATGTCCGAAGCCCTCGTCCTTGCCACTAAAGCCGGCGTTGAGCCTGACCTCGTGTATCAAGCCATCAGGGCCGGATTGGCCGGCTCAACGGTACTTGATGCCAAAGCGCCGCTGGTTATGGACCGGAAGTTTGAACCCGGTTTTCGCCTCGAACTGCATATTAAAGATCTTGCCAACGCCCTGGAAACGGCTCACGAGATCGGCGTGCCGCTGCCGCTTACTGCCGGTGTGATGGAGATCATGCAAACCTTGAAGGTTGACGGTAAGCAGGGACTTGATCATGGCGGATTGATTCGTTACTACGAAAACAGTGCCAAAGTGGAGGTCAAGAGATAATGAAATGAAGTTAATCTGAACTGAAAATTGTCCTATGGTCCGTGTAACGATAGGGGGATTATCCTCCTCTCTATTTAAAAGACTGGCGCTGCTAAGGATAAAATCTGCAATTTGAATCCATTTATGACCTTCTTCTTGATCAGTTGAGAATCGGGACATCCCACTAAACATAAATAAAACCAATTAACAGGAGCCGTGGAAATGAAAATTCTAAAACCAAGTAGAGCGATCATCCTGGCGTCAATAATGCTATTTATAAAGCCCTGGGTAACTCCGAGCAGCGGGGTGTAATTACAAAAGTATACTGGTTGCGGGCGAGGACCAACCGTCCAGATCTTCTGCTGCAGCTTAGCGCTACGCTGCAGAGCGTAGAGCTACAGCGAACGCTGCAGGACCAAGAATCACAGCCATATCTGTG
>JAHEER010000003.1 GCA_024640625.1 Desulfobulbaceae bacterium | reverse complement strand
TTCGACAAAACATACTCTCCCGGCCGGTAGCCATTGTAGGAAAGACCTTCGGGAAGTTCTGCAAGACTGTTGAAATAGCTCTCCAGCCGGTCATTGAAACTCTGCCTGAACGGCTCCTCGGAGTAGCCTAGTTTCTGGGCCAGGGTCTGGAAAAAATCAAAATTGCTGAGCGACTCGCCCAGCGGTTCGATCACCGGTTCAGCGATGCCCAGGTAAAAATGGCCGTAGGCGGTATAGAGATCTCTGTTTTCCAGGAAGGTGGTCGCCGGCAACAGCAGATCGGCATAACGTGCGGTGGGGGTCATCACCTGCTCGTGCACCACGGTGAACAGATCTTCCCGGGTCAGGCCTTTTCTGACCATCGAGGCATCCGGGGCGACGCAGAGCGGGTTTGAGTTGTAGACCAGCATGGCCTTGACGGGCGGGTCCAGGCTGGTGAGCGCCTCCCCGAGATGGATCATGTTGATGACCCTGGTAGCATCCGGCCCCAGCGCCTCCATTTTCAGCAGGGAAGTGTCGCCGCCGAAGGCCTTGGAAAAGAGCAGCACGCCCTGGCCCTGCTCCCCGTTGAAAAATCCGCAGGCAGCGGCCAGCGAGCCGATGGCCCGGATCGCCATCGCCCCCCTGCTGTTTCTGGTCAACCCCACGCCGATGCGCACAAAGGTCTTCGGGGTCTCGAAAAACAAACAGGCCAGCCGCTCCATGGTGGCCCGGCCGACATTGCTCTGTGCTTCGAAATCTTCCATGGCGGTGGCCTGCAGGTAGGCTTGCAGTTCGTCGAAGCCGCTGCTGCACCTGTCGATGAATGCGTCATCGAGCCACTCGTTTTCAACCATCAGCTTCAGTATGCCCAGAGCCAGGGCCGCGTCGCCTCCGGGTCTGACCCAGATATGCTCGTCGCTGCTGCGGGCGGTATCGTTGCGGTAGGGATCGATGACCAGCAGCCTGGCCCCGCGTTTTCTGGCCCGCACCACGTAGGGCCAGAAGTGCAGATTGGAGACCTTGACGTTCATTCCCCAGATGACGATCAGATCGGCGTCTTCAGCATGTTCCGGGGGCGTTCCGCCGGCCTCGCCGCAGATGTGTTTCCAGCCCCCGCCGGCGGTGGCCGAACAGATTGTCTGCTCGAGCTTCGAGGCCCCTATCCTGTGGAACAACGGAAATCCCGCAAAACGGTTGATCAGCCCCATGTTCCCGGCATAGCAATAAGGCAGCACCGCTTCGCCGCCATGGGTGTCGATGACGTTTGCCAGACGGTTGCTCAGATAATCCCAGGCCTGGCTCCAGCTGATCTGTTTGAAGTCGGCCGCCCCCTTGGCCCCGACCCTGATCAGCGGATGCAGGATGCGCTCGGAGCCATGAAGCCGGGCCGGGTAGCCCTTCATCTTGCGACAGATAACGCCCCTGGTGTAGGGATGATCAGGATCACCCTGGAGAGCGACGACCCGGCCGTCTTCTAAGGTGGCGATCAGCCCGCAGGTATCGGGACAGTCCAGAGGACATATGGTTTTCTTGTATTCTCTCATGGCTCACACCAGCTGCTGGTTCCTCAGCTTTTCGGGGCTGCGGCGGGCGGATACTCGGTGCACAGATGATAGCGCGGCTCCTCGTCCTCGACGATCTCCGGGAAGCGGCCCAGCTCTTCATAGAAGCAGTTGTCCGCCCGGTCGTCGTTGACGTCGGAGACCTCGCCGACCATGACGCTGCCGCCTCCCTTCTCGCCGTAAAAGGTATGGTAGACATAGGGTTCCAGGCAGATACTCTCGCCCGGTGAAAGAATCAGCCGATCGCCGGGAGCCACTGGTCTTCGCACCCCATCCACCGATACCGAAAAATGTGTGTCGCTGAACTTGTTGCGCTCATCTGTAAGGTAGAGTTCGAGCACCAGGTTGCCGCCGCCCCGGTTGATGATATCCTCACGTTTGTTCCAATGATAGTGATAGGGGGTTACCTGCTGGTCGCGGACCATCATGATTTTTTCCGCATACCCCTTGGGATAGGTGTCTTTCCGGGCATGGTTGCCGTTTCTGATGGTGAAGAGCAGCAGTCCTACCTCATAGAACCTGTCCAGCCCATAGTCGGTCACATCCCAGCCGAGTTCGTTGTCCCGGATCTCGTCCGCCTCGGGCCCCATCGATTGCCATCTCTCCGGCGACCAGAAGGCGAACGGCGGCAGCTGGAAATGAAATGAGCTGAAGAATTCACTGGCTTCAACGAGCAGCTTGTTGATTTCCGAGCGCTTCACTGCACATCACCTTAATAGGCCAGCCATATATCTGTTGACAGGGCATTTGATGTTTTTATAGTAAGTGTATTGCAAACGTTTGCGGCATCGTTTGCAGAACCAATTATACTTCATTTTCCAGCGGGGATCACTGCGATTATGAAAGGCGGCGGTACTGAATCTCCCCATCGCCGATTCAATCCACTCACCGGCGACTGGGTGCTCGTTTCCCCGCACCGCACCGCCCGTCCCTGGGATGGACAGCGGGAAGCAACGGACAACGACAGGATACCCTCCTATCTGTCCGACTGCTACCTCTGCCCGACCAATGCACGAGCCGGCGGTAGGCAAAACCCCGACTATACCCACACCTTCGTCTTTACCAACGACTTTGCCGCGCTGCTGCCTGAGCCCATCGCTCAGCCCGCTCCCGATTCCAACGGGCTGCTCGTAAGCGAGCCCGAGCGGGGTATCTGCAGGGTAATCTGCTATTCTCCGCGTCACGACCTGAGTATCGCCCGCATGACCCGGGAGCAGGTGCGGCCGATCATTGATACCTGGGTCGACGAGTATCTCAGCCTGGGTGCTCATGATTTTATCAACCATATCCAGATATTTGAAAACCGCGGCCTGATCATGGGCTGCTCCAATCCGCATCCCCACGGGCAGATCTGGGCCGGATCGACGATTCCCAACCTGTCCGCCAGGGAGCTGGAGCAGCAGCAACGCTATCTCGATAAGCACGGCAGCTGCCTGCTCTGCACCTATTTGGCCCGAGAGCTCTCCAGTGGGGAAAGAATCCTGTTCGCCAACGACTCGTTTGTGGTTCTGGTTCCCTACTGGGCCTTCTGGCCGTTCGAAACGATGATTATTCCACAACGGCACAGCCCTTCGCTCGAAACGATCTCCGAAAAGGAAAAGACCGATCTGGCCGCCATCATGATCGAGCTGGGCATCTGCTATGACAATCTTTTCCGGACCTCATTTCCCTATTCGATGGGGATTCACCAGCAGCCGACCGACGGGAGCGAGTATCCGGCCGTTCATTATCATTTTCACTACCTGCCGCCGCTTCTGCGTTCCCAGACCATCAAGAAGCATATGGTCGGATTTGAGCTGCTGGCTATGGTGCAGCGCGACCTGACCGCCGAGGTTGCCGCCGCCCGACTGCGGGACCTGCCCCGGAACCACTACCTCGAGGAACAATAACTTATGGGTTGCCCCAGCGCCGATCTTACCCACTGCCTGAGCCATGGCAAGGCTGACGAAGGTCTACTCAGGCTCTATGGGAAAACGGCCCTGGAGGAACAGAAAAACAGGTACCAGGGCCTGCTGGCCGAGGCCCGGCAACGATGGGGCGGCCGCTGCAGTTTTCTGGCCAGTGCGCCCGGCCGTACCGAGCTGGGCGGCAATCACACCGACCACAACAACGGCAGGGTTGTCGCCAGCGCCGTCGATCTCGACTGTGTCGCGGCGGCGGAACCGACCGCTGACAACCGTGTTACCCTCTTTTCCAGCGACTACCCCGATCCGATCAGCATAGATCTGGGCAGCCTGGCGCCGAAGCCCGGCGAACGCTCCAGCCCCGAGTCGCTCATCCGGGGCGTAGCGGCGGCCCGCAATAAGCGGGGCTGCGCGGTGCCCGGTTTTTCAGCGGTGCTCGACTCCACCTGCACGCCGGGCACCGGCCTTAGTTCATCCGCGGCGTTCTCGGTACTGATGGGAGGAATCTTCGCCACCCTCGCAGATGAGCGTCCGGATCCTGTGCTGCTTGCCCGCGACGGGCAATTCGCCGAGAATACCTATTTCGGCAAGCCCTGCGGTCTCATGGACCAGCTGAGCAGCGCCGCCGGCTACACCCTGGGCATCGATTTCGAGGATCCGGCCAACCCGTTGATCACCCGGATAAAGACCAATTTCGAGGACTGGGGCTACCGTCTGCTGATCATCGATACCGGCGGCAGCCACAGCGACCTGACCGATGACTACGCTGCCGTTACCGAGGAAATCGCCCAGGCTGCCACCATCCTGCAGCGCAGCAAGGCCCGGGGACTGAGTGTCGAGCAGGTTCTCGAACAGGTGAGACCCCTTCGTGCCGGGGCCGGCGACCGGGCCCTGCTGCGCCTGCTGCATTTTATCACCGAAGACCAGCGGGCGGCGGCGCAGACCGAGGCCCTGCTGCAGCATGACTATGACCGCTTCCTGGAGCTGGTGAGACAGTCGGGCAGCTCCTCCTGCACGCTCCTGCAGAACTGCAGCTCGTCGAAGAACAGCCGGGAACAGGGAATTCTGCTGGCCATTTCCCTGACTTCACTATTGTTTCCCAGAGCCGTCTGCCGGGTGCACGGCGGAGGATTTGCGGGAACTGCGCAAGCGTACGTTCCAAAAGATCAGTTCGATGATTATCAATTACTCATGGAGCGGGTGTTTGGAGAGAGATCAGTGCTTCCGGTGCTAATCGGACGGCCCGGATTCTGTTTTTTGGGCGCCAAGGGATGGCTATTTTCAGACACGGGTGACACCCCATGAGACACGTGACCATCACCGATCTTGCCAGGCGGCTGAACCTCTCCGCCTCGACCGTTTCCAGGGCCTTGCGTGACCATCCCGATATCAGTGAACAGACCAAGGAACGGGTCCGGGCCATCGCCGCCAAAACCAATTACCAGCCCAACCTGATCGCCCAGAGCCTGCAGACCCGCCGATCAAATAATATCGGCGTTATCGTACCCGAGATCCGCAACTCTTTTTTTTCCACCGTGATCAGCGGCATCGAGGATCTGGCCTACGAATCGGGCTACACCATCATGGTCTGTCAAAGCAACGACACCTATGAGAGGGAATCGATAAACACCAGGGCCCTGGCCGCCAACCGGGTGGCCGGCATGCTGGTCTCCGTGTCGCAGGAAACGGCCGATTTCACCCATCTGCAGCAGGTGATCACTCAGGGTGTGCCGATCGTGCTCTTTGACCGGGTGGTGGACGAGATAGACGCCCCCAAAGTGGTGGTGGATGATTTCAAAGGCGCCCGCCAGGCCGTCACCCATCTCATTGAAACGGGTAGAAGGCGCATCGCCCACCTGACTTCGGCCGGATCTCTGTACGTCGGCCGGAAAAGACGGGAGGGATACGAGGCGGCACTTCGGGCCCACGGGCTTACGGTGCGGCCGGAGTACATCATTGAGGGCGGCTGCCACGAAGAGGACGGACGCGCAGGCGCCCGCCGCCTGCTGGCCATGGCGGAACCGCCCGACGGTATTTTCGCGATCAATGACCCGGTCGCTTTAGGCGCCTTTCTCTATCTGCAGGATCAGCGGGTGCGCATTCCCGAGCAGATCGGCCTGGTGGGCTTTTCCGACAACCCGAACGCGGTCCTGGTCCGGCCGGCGCTGACCACCATCAAGCAGCCCGCTTACGAAATCGGCAAAACCGCCGCCTCACTGCTGCTTGACATCCTGGAAGGCAGGGCCTTGAAAAACGGTACGACAATTACCCTGGAAACCAGGCTCGTGATCAGGGGGTCTACCTGAGATGAACCTGTCAATAGCTACCCATGCGGGAGAAATTTATGGCCCAGGTTGAACTGCTCGATATCTGCAAACGGTTCGGGACGACCGAAGTGGTCCACAATGCCAACCTCAGCATCGGCGACAACGAATTCATCGTCCTGGTCGGTCCCTCCGGCTGCGGAAAATCGACGATCCTGAGAATGATCGCCGGACTGGAAACGATCAGCAGCGGTGAAATAAGGATCAATGACCGGAAAGTAAACGAGGTGATGCCCAAGGACCGCGACGTGGCCATGGTCTTTCAGAACTATGCGCTCTACCCGCACATGAGCGTCTTCGAGAATATGGCCTTCAGCCTGAAGATGGCCAAACTTGGCAAGAATGAGATCCGGCAAAAGGTCGACAAGGCGGCCGACATCCTTGAGCTGACCCCTTACCTGCACAGGAAACCGGCAGCACTGTCGGGCGGGCAGCGGCAGCGGGTGGCCATGGGCCGGGCCATCGTCCGCAGCCCCAGCGTATTCTTGTTCGACGAACCGCTGTCCAACCTCGACGCCCAACTCAGAACCCAGATGCGCATGGAACTGAAGAAGATGCATCTGAAAATGAAGACCACCACCATCTATGTAACCCACGACCAGATAGAGGCCATGACCCTGGCCGACAGGATCGTCATCCTCAAGGATGGCCGGGTTCAGCAAGTGGGTACACCGGTGGAGGTCTACGAGCGGCCCGACAACCGATTTGTCGCCAGTTTCATCGGCAACCCGCCGATCAACATGCTTGAAGCGGTCGTCCACCGCACCAGTGACGGGGATGCTATCAGTTTCTGCGGCTTGACTTTCCCGGTCACGCTGCCCGACGGCTGCAGGGACCAGGACCAGGTGCTGGCCGGTATCAGGCCCGACTCGATCAAGCGCGACGAAGCCCTGGCAGCCCTTCCCGAACAGTGGCTCATCGACGGCAGGGTCGTGGTCTCGGAAATCGTCGGCAGCCAGTCGCTGCTTGAATTTACCATGGGAGAGGCAAGCGTCGTCGCTGAACTGGAGGGCAGGGTTGCCGCCGCCCCGGGTCAGACGATGAAACTCGGCTTGAATTTGGAGAACCTGCTGCTGTTCGATCCCGATACCGAGCAGGCCATCCGTTGAACAACCGAACCATGCGGTCGCCAGTTGCAAGATCGCACCAACCACACAGAGGAGGAACCCATGAAGAAGACAATTGTCACCACGCTCATCGCCATGGCCGCAACGCTGCTGCTTGTTGCCGGCCCGGCCCAGTCCACGGGACATCTCTCGGGTCAGCTGGAGATCTTTTCCTGGTGGGCCGGTGATGAAGGACCGGCCCTGCAGGCCCTGATCGATCTCTACAAAGAAGCCAATCCCAATGTCGAAGTGGTGAATGCCACCGTGACCGGCGGCTCCGGCGTCAACGCCAAGGCGGTACTGAAAACAAGGATGCTCGGCGGCGAGCCGCCGGACAGCTTCCAGGTGCACGCCGGGCAGGAGCTGATCGGTACCTGGGTGAAGGCCGATCGCATGGAGGATCTGACCTTTCTGTTCAAGGAGGAAGGCTGGATGGACGCCTTTCCCGAGGGTCTGGTCAAGCTCATCGGTACCGACACCGGTATCTGGTCGGTGCCGGTCAATATCCACCGCTCCAACGTGCTCTGGTATGTTCCGGCCAATCTGGACAAGTGGGGTATCAAGCCGCCCATGAGCTGGGACGACTTTTTCGCGGTGGCCCCCAAAATCAAGGAAGCAGGCGTAGTACCCCTGGCCCTGGCCCAGAACTGGACTGCCAACCACCTGTGGGAATCGGTGGCCTTGGCATCCCTCGGGCCTGACAACTGGGACGCCCTGTGGACCGGCGCACTGGCCTTCGACAGCCCCGAAGGGGTCAAGGCCTGGGAACTGTTCGGCAAGGTGCTCGAGTTCACCAACGAGGATGCCTCCTCGCTTTCCTGGCAGCAGGCCACCGATATGGTCGTGGACGGCAGAGCCGCCTTCAACGTCATGGGCGACTGGGCCGCAGGCTACATGAGTACCACCAAGAAGCTGGCTCCCGGAGAAGGCTTCGGCTGGGCTCCTTCCCCGGGAACGGGCGGTGAGTTCATGTTCCTGGCCGACTCCTTCGGACTGCCCAAGGGTGCTCCCAACCGCGACAATGTCCTGGCCTGGCTGGCGCTGCTCGGCAGCAAGGAAGGCAGTGATGCCTTCAACCCGCTCAAGGGCTCCATCTCGGCACGCACCGACAGCGATCTGTCCAAGTATAACGATTATGCCAAATCGGCCTCCGCCGACTTCGGCAAGGATCGCATCGTCGGTTCGCTCGCCCACGGGGTAACGGCCAATGAAGGCTTCATGAACGATTTTGCCTCGGTCATGGAGATGTTTCTTAAATCAGGCAACGCCGAAGCCGCCGGCAAGGCCGCTCAGCAGATTGCCGTTAAAAACGGAATCGGTAAATAATCGGTACAACCTGGTGAGGGTCCCTCTCTGAGCAGTGGGACCTTCGCCCTCCTGTCATGATCAACAGAGACCGAATCAAAGCCTTTCTTACCCTGCTGCCGTCGATGATACTGATCGCGGTATTCGTCTACGGATTCATCGGCAACACCTTCTGGCTGTCGTTGACCGACTGGGGCGGGGTTGCCGCCCTGGCCGAAAACCCGGTTCGCAATTACGCCGGCCTGAGCAATTATAAAGAGTTGTTCACCGGCTTTCTGGGCGGCGGCTTTCGTCAGGATCTGGTCAATGCCGTCTACTACTCGGTCATGCTTCTGCTCGGAGCCATCGGCACCGGTCTGATCATCGCCATTCTGCTGGACAATAAACCGAGGGGCGAGGCGGTATTCAGAACCATTTTTCTCTATCCGATGTCGCTCTCCTTCATCGTCACCGGTACCATCTGGCGCTGGATGCTGGCCCCCCAGGGCGGGGTCAATATCCTGCCCACCTATGCGGGTTTGGACCCCCTGAAGTTCAGATGGCTTTCCAGCACCGGCGCGATTTTCGAGTTCAACTGGCAGAATCTGCTGCAGATAGCGTTCTACATCCTGGCAGCCGTGCTGATTATCGGCGGGCTCATGTCGATTAAGCAGAATCCGACCCGGGCATTACGGCGCTTCCTGCTGCCGGGCATTGCGGTCGGACTGGCCGCCTGGCTGTTCGGCGACCTGCTGCCCAAGGCCCTGTTCATGGAGGAAACCCACGGCTTCAACCTGGCCACCCTGGGCATCATCATGGCCACAATCTGGCAGTATTCGGGCTACACGATGGCACTCTACCTGGCTGGATTTACAGGAATTTCACAGGACCTGCGCGACGCCTCGATGCTCGATGGCGCGACCACCGCCCAGTATTACCGCTACATCGCCCTGCCGATGCTCAAGCCGATCACCATCAGCGCGGTAATCATCCTGTCGCACATCTCCCTGAAAATGTTCGACCTGATTTTCGCCATGACCGGACCGGACAATGCCGAGACCGGTCACCCGGCATTGAACATGTACCTGACCACCTTCAGGGCCAACGACTTCGCCAAGGGTGCCGCCATCGCCATAATTTTATTTCTGATCGCCGCCACCTTCATCATTCCCTACCTGATCAGCAGCTACCGGCAGCGGAGGACGCGCTGATGAAAACCAGACTGTCCCCGGCGACGATCGCCCTTTACGGTTCCCTGGTGGTGCTGGCGCTGGCCTATTTGATGCCGGTCTATCTGACCCTGATCACCTCGCTCAAGTATCCGGGTGATATCAGCCTGCCCCAATCCTGGCAGCTGCCGCCCGAGGTCAATTACGCCAGTTTTGCTGAGGCCTTTGCCCTGCTCCAACCGAACATCGTCAACTCCTTTATTCTGACCATCAGCGCCACCCTGCTGTCCACCGTGCTGGGTTCGCTGAATGGCTATGTCTTTTCCAAGTGGAAGTTTCCGGGCAGCGAGATTGTCTTCACCCTTTTTCTGTTCGGCATGTTCATTCCCTACCAGGTCATCCTTATCCCCCTTTTCCAGACCCTGCGGGCGATGAATCTCTACGGCGGCCTGCCCGGGCTGATATTGGCCCACGTCGTTTACGGACTGCCGATCACCTCGCTTATCTTCAGAAATTTCTACGCCCAGATTCCCGATTCGCTGATGGAATCGGCCAACCTGGACGGCGCCGGTTTCTTCCAGATTTACAGGAGGATCATCTTTCCTTTATCGATACCAGGCTTTGTGGTCACCAGCCTCTGGCAGTTCACCCAGATCTGGAACGAATTCCTCTGGGGTATCTGTCTCACCCGGCACACCGCCAACCCGATCACCGTTGGACTCGCCCAACTTGCCGGCGGCCAGGCCGTGAGCTGGAATCTGCCCATGGCCGGATCGATCCTGGCGGCATTGCCGGTGCTGCTGATCTATATCGTCCTGGGCCGCTATTTCATTCGCGGGCTGCTGGCCGGCTCGGTCAAGGAATAACATCGCTCCGAACTTCCCTGTGCTGCACCGCCTGGCAGCAGATACTCCACTGCCGCTTACCCTGGTCAATCTGATTGACAGAAACCCGACGACAGGATAGGTTCCACCATCATCTGCAGAATCACCATCAACCCGATCCTCACAGCCACTCATGGAAACCAGTGCACCCCTCTGTGTGATTATTCTTGCCGCCGGCAAGGGAACAAGAATGAAGTCGGCCAGGGCCAAAGTCCTGCACGAGGTCTTCTACCGGCCGATGCTGCATCATGTGCTCGACAGTGTCGCACCTCTGGAAGCGGAAAAGACGATCGTCATCGTCGGCCACCAGAAAGAAGCGGTTGCCTCCATTGTTGAAGGCTGGGAGGTCATCTGCTGCGAGCAGAAAGAGCAGCAAGGTACCGGCCATGCGGTGCTCAGCGCCCGTCCCCTGCTGGCCGATTTTCCTGGCACCATTATGATCGTCAACGGCGACGCCCCTCTGCTCCAGGGGGAACACCTGCAGCAGATGATCGCTGCCCACCGAGCCAGCGCTGCCAGACTTACCATCATGACCACGACACTGGCTGACCCGACCAACTACGGCAGGGTCATCAGCGACCGCTCCGGCGCGGTGCAGGCCATCGTCGAGGAGAAGGACGCCGATGAGCAGCAGCGGGCAATCCAGGAGATCAATGCGGGCATCTATAGTGCCGATGCTGGCTTTCTTTTTGATGCCCTGGCCAGGGTGACCACCGACAACGCGCAGGGGGAGATGTATCTGACCGATATCGTTGGCATCGGTGTCGCCGACGGTCTGGTAATCAACAAGTTTGAACATCCCCATCCCGCCCATGTGCTGGGGGTCAACTCCAGGGTGGAACTGGCCCAGGCTCAGCGGGAACTCAGCGGACGCCGGAATCACGAACTGCTGGCCCGGGGGGTGGCCATGCTCGATCCCCTGACCACCTCGATCGGTCCCGGCGTCACCATAGGGACCGGCTGCTGTCTCGGGGCAGCGGTCACCATCCTCGGGCAGAGCACGATCGGCGACAACTGCGTGATCGACCCGGGGGTCTATATCGACAATGCGCAGATCGGCAACGGCGTCAAGGTCGGTGCCAACAGCGTCGTGCTCAATCACCGGGTGGACGACGGGGTACGGATTGCCCCGCTGAGCCTGCTGGACGGCAGCGCCAACGCACAACACAAGAATGAGGAACAGCCATGAGCGATATCAAAAAAATGTATTCGACTATCCTCGGTGACCACTTTCCCATGGAAATGACGATCAGTTTCGGTGATCAGCAGCTTGTCTATCGCAAGCGCACCTGGAAGATAGCCCAGGATGACGGTTCCTTCGACGAACGCGGCATTCGCTATGGCGAGAACCCCGACCAGGAGGCTGCGCTCTACGAGTTGGTCAACGGCAACCTCAGCCTCGGCGACTGCGCCTTCATCGAGCCCGGCAACGGTCTGGTGTCGGCCGTTACCGCCGCCGACATGCTGCAGGTGGGCAAGCATCCAGGAAAAATAAATCTGACCGACATCGACAACGGCCTCAATATCCTTAAATACCTGATGGACCGGCCGGCGGCCGTCATTCTCAAGCACAACAACCCCTGCGGCGCCGCCTACGGCAGCAGCCTCGCCAACGCCTTCGACCGGGCCAACCGGGCCGATCGGATCGCCGCCTTCGGCGGGGCCGTGGTGCTGAACCGGTCCTGCGACATAGAGACCGCCACACTCCTGGCGGAAAACTACCTCGAGGTGGTGTGCGCCCCCGAATTCGAGGAGGGCAGCCTGGAGATCATCAGTCGTCGGGCCAATCTTCGGGTGATCAAAATCGCCAGGATAGATAGACTGGCCGACTTCGAACGCTACCGGTTCATCGATTTCAAGAGTTTGATCGACGGCGGCCTCATCGCCCAGCAGTCGGCAGTCAACTCGATCCGCTCGGCGGCCGATCTGAAGCCCGCCACAGCCGCCTGGAAGGGCCGTGAATACCGCTGCGACCGGGAGCCAACCAAACAGGAGCTCGACGATATGATTTTCGGTTGGGCAGTAGAGCACGGCGTCACCTCCAATTCGGTTCTCTATGTGAAAGACGGGTGCACCGTGGGCATCGGCACCGGGGAACAGGACCGGGTCGGGGTGGCTGAAATCGCGGTGCACAAGGCCTATATCAAGTATGCCGATTTGCTCAGCTTCGACCAGTGCAACCTCTCCTACGCCGATCTCGAGATGGCCGTCGCCAGGGGTGAGAGAGCGCCGGCGGAGAAAGAGGAAATCGACGCTCAGGTGCGCAGTGAACGGGCCGGCCTGCCCGGTTCGGTGATGATTTCAGACGCCTTCTTTCCCTTCAGGGACGGCGCCGACGTGGGCATCAAACAGGGGGTCGGGGCGATCCTGCAGGCCGGCGGGTCGATGCGCGATTTCGAGACCATCGAGGCCTGTAACGAAGCCGAGCCCAAGGTGGCCATGAAGTTTACCGGTCAGCGATCGTTTAAACATTAGGGAATGGAGAAGCCTAAATCAAAAAAGGGACTGGCCCGGCTGGTCAGCGCCCTGGGCTACTCGCTGCAGGGGCTTGCGGCCTGCTATCGCAACGAAGAGGCGTTCAGGCAGGAAGCCGTGGTGTTTATCGTTCTGCTGGTGGTGATTGTGTTGATCCCGCTGAGCGGGTTCGTCAAACTGCTGCTTTTTACGGTCAACAGCCTGGTACTCATCGTCGAACTGCTGAACTCGGCCGTGGAGGCGGTGGTCGACAAGGTTTCGCCGGAATATGACGAACTTGCCGGCAGAGCCAAGGACATGGGCAGCGCAGCGGTGCTGCTCAGCCTGATCGCGGCGGCCGCGGTCTGGGTCTATGCCCTGTACCAAGCATTTTTTTAAGGGGACACTCTATATTATGCCCCCCTTCTTCCCAATTTCTTTACTGCCACTAAAGTGACAGTTCAAGGCGCCCAGCCAGGCTAGGCGCGAGCGAGGAGCCGGCGGAGCAGCGAGTAACACCGCATGGTTGAGCGGATTGGACCTGTCACACATTCACCCAGCGGCTGTCCTCCGACGACTCCCGGCTGGCCTCGCTTACCCTGATGGCATAGAGCCCATCCTCGCCGGTCACCGGATTGTCCCCTTCACCCCGCAGAAAGGCAAACCAGTCAGCCAGCAGCAGAGGAAGGGTGGGCGCCGGCCGGTAGGAACCGATTCTGATCTCCCGGGCTGCGGCAATGGAGTCGACATAACCGTGTATCTGGTCACCGTGCAGCTGGGCGTTATCGCAGATGAACTCGTAGCGGCCGCTGCGCGAGGAGCTGAGTTTGCTGACGTCGACAATGCCGGCCACCCCGTTCTCCATTTCCACGTGAATCAGCGCCATGTCCTCCAGGTTTTTTGTTCTGCAGGTTCTACACATGGCCGATACCCGGACTACCTTCAGACCGGTGATATAGTGAAGGGCATCGAAGACGTGGACGGCGATGTGGAAAGTGATGCCCCCGCCTGCTTCAACCGGGTTCTCCAGCCACTGCAGATCTGAGGGCTCAAGACGCTGATTGGCATAGACGGTGAACAGCCGCCCCTGGTTGGGCAATTCTGCACGCAGTTTCCTGATCACCGGATTGTAGCGCAACGTCTGTCCGACGGTCAGCGGTACCGCTGCCTCCCGCATCAGGGCAACGATCTTTTCACCGTCGTCGGAATTGGTCGCCAAGGGTTTCTCAATTAGCAGCGGCTTGTTCTTTCGGGCACAGAGTCTGGCGATTTCCAGGTTGACCACCGGCGGTACGGCGGCGATCACCGCTTCCACCTGCTCTGCTTCGATCAGCTCTTTAAAATCCTGGTAGTAGGCAGCCTGCCAGCCTGCGGCCTGCTCCCTTCCCTGCGCGGAACGGCGCGATAAGGCACTGAGTTCGACATCTTCGAAATCTTTGACTATATGATTCGCATACCTGGATCCGTGCCGGCCTGCGCCGATTAAGCCGATTTTCATGAACTCACTCCTGTGTGCCTCTGTACCAGTGGACCAGCGTCCACTTCGCTCTTCCTGCCTTTATCATCAACGATGCTGGGGACGTCCTGGCCGCGGGCGAGCTCGGCGGCCACCACGACCCGGAAAAAAATCACATAGCCGGCGGTGCCGATCGAGATTAAGAAAAAAAGGATCAGGACAAGAAACAAGATGATCCTGGAGATACTCAAACCGATGGAGAAGCGGCTGCTGCTTTTTTTCTTTCTGGGCGTCCGCCGTTTTTTGGGGGCCGGCTTCCTGGTCCGCGTGCTGGTCATCGGGTGATTATCTTTTCGATCACTTGTCGCGGTTCAAGACATAGGTGCACAGCTCTTTGAGGACTGCACGCTCCTGCCGGGCACCCGGGTCGTCGAGCAGCGGCAGGGCAGCCACCGCCTGATCGATCAATTCTTCCGCTTTCTCCCTGGCCGCCGAAAACCCCTGATAGTGCTCGACCAGCTCCGCAATCCGAACCAGGCTGCGACCTCTTTCCTGCGGGTCAGCGAAGATCGACAGCAGGGCCTGACGATCCTGGTCGGCGGCCCGCTCCAGAGCATAGATCACCGGCAGGGTCATCTTGCCCTCGGCCAGGTCATTGCCGGTGGCTTTGCCGGTTTTGTCTGCATCACCCTGGTAATCGAGCAGATCGTCGATGATCTGGAAGGCACAGCCGAGGTTGATACCGAAGGCCTGCAGCCCGGAGCAGAGTTCTTCATCTCCCCCCCCGTACAGGCCGCCGATTTCGCAGGCCGCCCCGATCAGAAGCGCCGTTTTGCCCTTGATCACGGTAAAATAATCGCTCTCTGACTGCGTAAAGTTTCCAGTGTTGCGCAATTGACGGTATTCGCCGTCCACCATGGCAGTGGTTGCCCGACAGAACACAGTCAAGGCCTGGGGGCCGCCATACCGGCTGACCAACCGCATTGCATGGGCGTGCAGAAAATCTCCAGCGAGAATGGCCTCGGCCAGACCGAAGTGTTCGACAACCGAGGCTGCGCCGCGCCGCTCGGAGGCCTTATCGATCACATCATCATGGATCAGGGTCGCCGCATGCAAGTATTCAAACGCGGTGGCCAGATGGTAGATGCCCTCGTCGGAGCAGCCGCAAAGACGGCAGGCCGAGGTGGTCAGAAAGGGTCGAATCCGTTTACCGCCGCTGAACAGTCCGTACTGGAGGATTTCTATCAGCAGGGGATCGAGTTCCACGGCCAACTCATCTATGTCCTGCCGCATCACCTCGTCTATCTTGGCTGCCTGTTCAGCGATCAGCTTCTTCAGTTCCATCCTTCGACTTGCACCACCTCAATTCTGATTTTCTTCCAACATACCAAAAAAGTTCTTAATCTCAACCATCTCCCTGACCACCGGAGAAGGCGGCAGACTTTTCAAAAAGACGCTGCCGTAGCGCTTGGAAAACAATCGGGCATCAAGCACCGAAATCAGTCCCCCGTCGCTGGCCGAGCGCATCAACCGACCGACGCCCTGGCGCAGACTCAGGACCGCCCGCGGAATCTGAAAATCGAAAAAGGGATTGCCGCCATCCTCCCTGATCGCCTGCATCCGGGCCTGGACGACGGGATCGGTGGGCACCTCAAAGGGCAGTTTATCGATAATCACCCCGCTGAGCGACTCGCCCACGATGTCTACCCCTTCCCAGAAGCTGGCTACCGCCAGCAGTACCGAATCGGTCTGGGCCCGAAAGCGCTCCAGCAGCCTGGTCCGGGATGCGGTACCCTGCACCAGCACCGGGTAGTTGAGTTTTGCAGTCAGGTACTCAGCCACCAGATCCATGCCCCGGAAGCTGGTGAACAGCACCAGAGCCCGCCCCCGGGTGATCTTCACCAGACCTTCCACCTGCTCGCACAGGGCATCGTCATAACCCGGCGTGGAGGGTTCGGGAAACCCGCTTCCGGGAACATAGAAACACGTTCTCGACGCATAGTCGAAAGGTGATTTCAACTGCAGGGCCTCAATGTCGTCTCCAAGCCCGAGCCGTCGCCGAATATAGTCGAAGCTGCCCGCCGTTGACAGAGTCGCCGAGGTCAGGATGATCTTGGGTACCGTCGAGTAGAGGCTCGCCTGTAAATCCTCGGAGACGTTGACCGGGGTGGCCGACAGGCTCACCGCCCGCTCCCGTTTTTCATACCAGTAGACATGGGAGCTCGAGCGCATGTCAGGATCCAGCAGACCGACAAAACACAGGTTTTGATGGATTTCCCCGGCCCGGTCCGTCAACACCTGCCAGTTCTCATGACGGCGGCTGATCGCTTCCAGATCGTCTGCCAGCCGCTTGAGGCCGTCGACCACCAGCTGAATCTCCGCCGCCCAGTTATCGTTGGCCCGGACAAACTCCAGCAGGCTGAAACGGCCGCGTTGCGGGGGAAAATGGGCCACAAAACTGTCCACCCGCTGCCTCATGCCCGAAGCCGTACCGATGATGCGGTCGCCTTCCTCGACCTCGAGATCGACTTCGGCCTGCTGGCTGATATCGCTGATCAGATCATACACCTGATATTGACTGAAACTGGTACCAAAAAAAGTGGTGGCCACGCCCTCCAGGTGATGGGCTTCGTCGAAAATCACCGCCTCGTGGCGCGGGAGTATCTCCCCAAACCCTCTCTGGCGCAAAGCCAGGTCGGAAAAATAGAGATGATGGTTGACCACCAGAATCCGGGCCGAGGCCGCTCTTTTTCTCAGTTTATTTACCAGGCAGTTGGACCATTCCGGACAGTCACTGCCGAGACATTGATGGCTGTGAGCCGATATTTTCGGCCACAGTGGCGCTCTGTCGGCCAGCCAGTCCAGTTCAGCACGATCACCGAATTCGGTCTCTGCCAGCCAGCCCTCAATTTTATCGCACTCCTCGTCCCCCACCAGAGAAATCTGGGGAGAATAGCGATGCTGATACCAACGGTGCAGGCAGAGATAATTCTGACGCCCTTTTACGCAGACGGCGGCCACCTCCCGTCCGAGCACCTTTTCCAGCAGAGGGATCTCTTTTTCTA
The DNA here is from genome assembly GCA_024640625.1 of Desulfobulbaceae bacterium. GTDB lineage: Bacteria > Desulfobacterota > Desulfobulbia > Desulfobulbales > Desulfocapsaceae > JABDQA01. The sequence goes on along the minus strand of JAHEER010000003.1, from coordinate 97,067 downwards.
TCAACTGATCCTGCAGATTTATGGTGGCGGTGGAAACCACCACCCGCATTCCCGAAGCGATAGCCGGCACCAAATAGGCGAGACTTTTGCCGATGCCAGTCTCGGCCTCGACCACCAGCACATCGCTGTACTCCGGCGTGCCTGCCAGGCCGCCCTCAGGGGCTGCCAGAAAGGAGGCAATCTTGCGGGCCATCAACAACTGGTCTGGTCGGGACTCGTAGTGAGATATGTGGTGTGAGAGGGGGCCGCCGGTGGCAAAGAAATTATTCACAAAACATCCTTCATCCCTGCTGGCCGGGACGATATAAGGTGACGCATCGGGTGACCTGTATGTATGTTCAAGTCTTACAGGTTATACGATTTTTATTTTTATTTTTCAACCAAACCAGTAAACTAATAGAAAAGTCACTGATATTAGGGCACTAGGTTAATTTCATGGGCTCAAGATCATTTCCGCTCTGAGCCACTTTTGCGGCCAGACCGGCAACAGCCGGACAGTTTTATGATAGAGTCTTTCCCTGTTGTGAGTTATATGCATGAAAATACTGGAGATAAACTCCTCGACGACGGTGAGCAGATCGTCGTCGCCAGCACCTCCGTACCATCTTCTGCAAAACTCCAGGGCCTCTTCACCACCAACCTTGAAATGGTCTGCGCCGCCGCCACTTCCGCTGAGGAATTATTTTTCCATCTCAACAGCCGGCAGACGGCCCTGGCGGTGCTCGACCTGGCGCTTATTGAACAGAGCAAAACCTCCATCCTTAACAGGCTGCGCCACGAATACCGGGATCTGGGCATCATCGTGGTTAATCTCAGCGCCGAACCCGAGCCGCCCCCCGACCGGCTGGGCTGGGAAATTGACCGATATCTGCCGGGCCCCCTGCATGGTGATATGCTCCAGCAGGCTGCAGTTGAAGTGTTAGACAAGCGAAAACTGCTGGCGGACAGCCGGGCCCTGCGCCGCGAACTGCAGCTCGCCAATCTCCGGACCCTTTTCCTGCATCACCTGATGCTGATAATGAACAGCGGTTACCTGAGTGAGGTGGAACTTGAGGCTGTGCTCAAGACTATTCTGATCGGCATCACCTCCGAGGGAGGTCTGGCCTTCAACCGTGCTTTTCTGGCTCTGTTCAGCGAGGACGGCTCAACCCTCAGGGGGGAGCTGGCTATCGGCCCCGACGACGGAGCGGATGCACTCAACATCTGGAAGGAGATCAAAACCGAAAACCTCGATCTTCAGGCCCTCTTCCAGAGAAGTTCCGAGGATTTGAAGCAGACCAACGGGGTGGTTAATGAAATTGTCCAGACCCTCAAAATCAGCGCCTCTCAGAGTGATCACCCGCTGATCCACTCCTGTCAGACCAGGCGTTCTATCCTGGTCCAGCGCGGCAGGGCTGATGTTCCCATCCCGACGGATTTGATTGCCACCCTCAACCAGGACAGCTTCGTCATCGTTCCTCTCTTTTCCCCGGACCGGTCGCTGGGAGTGATCATCGCCGACAATTTCATCACCGGCAAGCCGATTGAGGAGAGCGATGTCAGGGCGCTCGAGATGTTTGCCGCCCAGGCCAGCCTGGCCATCGAACATTCACGCCTGTACCACGATATGCAGGAGAAGATCGAGGAGCTCGAACTGATCACCGAAGAACTCGAGAAAAGCCGGGATCAGCTGCTCGAGTCGGAGCGTTTCGCCGTCCTGGGACAGATGTCGGCCCAGCTGGTACATGCCCTGCGCAATCCGATCACCTCGATCGGCGGCACCGCCCGGCTTCTTGGCAAACGTGTCTCGGAACAGAAGAACAGAAGATTTCTGAAGGTGCTGACCAAAGAATCGGCCAAGGTGGAATCGACCCTCAACGACCTGTTCAATTTCGTCAGCGACACCAATCTGCAAACGAGGGAGCAGTCCCTGTTCGATATCGTCCGGCGGGCGGTCATGGTGTTCTATTCCACCATGAAGAAACAGGATATTGACTATCGGGTCGAGCTGCCTGATGAGGAGCCGCTGCTCGACATCGACGGCGACAAGGTCCACCAGGCCTTTCTGCACCTGATCAGAAACAGCATCGAGTCGATGGATGCCGGGGGAGAGCTTCGCATAGGTGCAGACATCGAGAAAGACCGGGTGACCATTCTGATTCGCGACACCGGTGCCGGGATGGCCAACGGCGATGTTTCCCGGGCAAAGGATCCTTTTTACACCACCAAAACCTATGGTACCGGTATGGGCCTGACCCTGGTGGAACAGATCCTCAAACAGCACAATGCCAGCTTTTCCCTCACCGCCAACGAAGACCAGGGCATGACCGCCCGGGTCACTTTTCCCAGGGGCCGACAGGCTGCTTTTAGTTAGTTCCCATCACCTCTCGCGCTGCCAGCTGATGAGCACATTGAGCGCCGAAAGCGCCGCGGTGCAGAGCAGCGTCCAGCGCAGCGACGAGATAAATGGGCCGCTGAGGTCTGGGCGGAAGCTGCTCAACTCTTCACCGGCGGAAAAATACCCGAACCAGGCCCCAAAGATCATCGTCCCGAAGGCCGCGCCGGCCAGCATGCCGAGATTTCTCGAGGTGGCCAGCAGACCGGAGGTGACGCCCGCATCCACCTCCGGGATACGCGACAGCAGCGAAGCCGTGTTTGGCGCCAGAAACATCGACTGCCCCATGCCGAGCATTGCCAGGGCGATGAAAATCGGCAGCAGCCCGGTGATCTGATCAATGGCTGAGAGCAGCAGCAGCGCCAGGGTGCAGATAGAGAGACCAAGGGTGGTCAGGAAACGGCTGCCGATGCGATCGTAGAGCATTCCCGCGGTCGGTGAGACCACAAACAGAGTCAGCGGTACCGCCATCATCACTAAACCGACCAGATTGGCCGCCAGCCCCTTGATATGAGTCAGGTAGAAAGGCATCAGAATGAGCACCCCGAAGAGCACCGCAAAGGACAGAGAGGCGGTAATCAGGCCGATATGGTAATAACTTTTGGGAAAGAGATGCAGGGGCAGGATATTAGATTTTCTTGTGGTTTCAGATAAGTAAAAAAGAAAGCCAAGCAGCGCCAGCCCGCCTCCGCCAGCCATTTTCCAAATGCTGGGCAGCCTCGGCAGAAAATGCGCGTAAAGAACCAGCGAGGCGATCAGCACTGCCCAGAGCAAGGCGCCTCTCCAGTCAAAGGCCGGCTCGGACATAGAGACGGAAGCACTGCGGCCGTTTCGTATCACCCAGACACTGCCTGCTATCATCAGGACGCCGACCGGGATACAGGCCAAAAACATCGCCCGCCAGGAAAACACACTGATAAGGATACCGCCGACCACCGGCCCACTCATCAGGCCGGCCGAGGTGGCAATGCCCACCAGCCCCAGTCCCCTGCCGATTTCATGCTGGGGAAACACATCGCGGATAATGGCGGGACCGGCCGCCATCAGCATCGCCGCCCCGAGCCCCTCGATAAACCTGAGAACGATCAGGGTCGGCAGGGTCGGCGCCAGGGCACACCCAACCGACGCTGAAAGAAATAGTAAAATCCCGAAGAGATAGGTGTTAAACCTGCCAAAACGGTCGGCGACGATTCCCCAGAAAAGCAGGGTAACCGTGATCGACAGCAAATAGATCAGGACCACCCATTGAATGGTGCGCAGCGGCGCGCCAAAGCTCTTCATGATAAACGGCAGGGCGACATTGACCATGCTCGAATCCATGGTAGACAGAAAGACCCCGGCCCCCACCAGCAGGAGTGTCTGGTATTTTCTTAGGGGGTGCTCCTCGTTCATCTGATGGTGCTCCATGTATGGTGTGCCCTTTCTGCCAGCAGTGATTTAAACATCCTGATCTTCTCAATTTTATAGCATGTGGCGGAGAAGAAGACACATTGAAACGAACGGTACCGCAAAAACTATGCATAACGACACGAGTTCAAGGCACCCAGCCAGGCAAGGCGCGAGCGAGGAGCCGGCGGAGCAGCCCGGTAGCGCGGTGAGCAACTACCTCAGCGGGCAACGCTGCAGGAGGGGATGGATTGGGCTTATGCCGCTATGTATAACAGCCATGGAGTTGTTCACTCCACAGGGTGTATTTTCCACACTACATGAAAGGTACCGGATACTGTTCATTGGAGGCGAAGCTGTTGACGCCGCTGCGGCGGATGCATAGCATAGAAATAAATATCATTGACGGAGGCACTGATGGCAAGAATGTGGCATCTACTTATTCTACTGGCCCTGGCAGTCCTGTTGAGCAATTGTACCGCCACGGCCATTCAGAATGCGGGGACTATTCGAGAAAGCGGCGATATTACCAGGAAATACCGTTCCCTGACCATCGACCCCACCTACAACTACTTCTATTCCGGCCCCGAGTTGAACCCCAATGCCATCATGGGTATCGACAAGAAGCTCACGGTCCAGTCCAAATTCTGGCACCAGGTGGATTTAGACAAAGAGCAGCTAGAATACTGGGTCAAATGGGGCGACCGGCAAAGCTCCGATGAGGGTTTTTCCAGGAGATATCTGGGCAGGTTCATGGGGGCCTATATCCTCGACGACCAGGGGCAGGTGGTCGGTGACTGGTACTCCAAGAAGGACTGGGGAATCTTTGAATTTCCCGGCAATAACGTGATCATCCCCCATCCTCCGAAAAACCGGGCGGGGTCCCAGAGAAGAAGATTTTAGAAGATCAACCAACCGGAACCGACTGAAACGGACAAAAATGCAGTTCAGCGCATTGATTTTTCGTTCATGCGGTACTACTTAGAGGTATAGAGGTAGCCAACACGATATGTGCTATTTCAACCCGGCTGGATTGCGGCAGGACGCTCAGCCGGCCTCTTTATCGAATAGACAATTTAACTCGCACAGATCACAAAGATTCATTGCAATTACTGTCCCTGCCTCGTTTTTCTGACAGGCGCACGAGGAACCACAACCGCGTCGGCACTACATGACGCCATACGGAGGTTACTATGTCGACAAGTCCCATGCAGTATCTGGATAAAGCCATGGATAAAGTAAGAGATCTTGGCCTGCTTCCCGACCCCGGGTCCGGCCGCACAGATCCGATGGTCGCCTTGCTCAACCAGCTGACCGGCATCGACGAAGAACGCGTTATCGCCATCAGCCGCACCCTGAGCCAGGCCTCGTTCTTCAATGACGTGGTACGGGAACAGGTCCAGGCCATGGACATCAGCGACCGCTATGAAGACATCACCAACGCCTTCAATTCAATCCGTGATGATGCAAAAAACATGGTCGACCAGCTTGATGACGGTAAAATCTCAACGTTCGAGCGAATTTCAAATATGTGGATGAAGGCAACCCGGGGCGATATCGCCGATCGCTTCGCCACAATCAAGGACACCTACCTTGATGTAACTGATGCCACCCAGGACCAGATCCAGCGCGAACAGGCGATCCTCGATGCCTATCAGGATTTTCGCGGAGCCCTGAAAGAATCAGAGATTCAAGCCCTTGAGCTGCTCGAGAAGGCGGAAGGATTACTCAAAGAAGCGCAGGCTGAAGTGCAGGAAGCGATGCACGCGGTCGAGGGTTTTCAAGGCGATGATATGGCAGAACGGGCCCGGCTGGAAATGGCCCGCGATGAGGCGGTTCGGGCCCTGCAAACCACTGAAAAAAAATATCAGCTGGCCAAGGATCTCTCCGATAACCTGACGATCAGCTACAACACTTCAGAGGTGGTGATGACCCGTCTGCTGCAGACCACCAACGTCAAAGAACGGGTTTACTCCCAGGCTGTTACCTTCTTCTCCACCAATGAAACCGTACTGACCGCCCTGACTGCGTCGTTTACGGGCATGTTCGGGCTGCACGAGAGTACCCAAACCGTGGAGGCCATGAAGGAGGGCGTGAGCCAATCCCTCGAAGTGCTCGCCGAGGTCGGGGGGGAAATACAGGAAGCTGCGGTGAGGGCCGGCTATGGCCCGACCATCAGGGCGGACGCCGTGAAGAAATTGGTCGATTCTGTGGTCAACTTTCAGGTGAAGTCGCGCGAGATCATAGAAGAGATGCGGATCCAGAGCACCAACAATGCGAACGAGATCCGAGAAGCAGTCGAGGATGGAAAACGACGGATGGCCCGGCTGGCTGAAAGCGGCGAAGCGCTGGCTGCTGAGATGAAATGAGCGGGGAACGCGCACCAGTAGAGAGCCGGCAACCGCTGGACGAGGTGATGTTGGCCATGGACGTGGTCGATACCCTGCGTCATCAAGAGAAAGTGGTGGCGCGAGAACTCGACTCCGACGCCCGGGACCGGGAATTCAAAGAGAAACTCAAGCGAATCTACCAAGCCCAGGGTATCGATGTCCCTGACCATGTCATCGAGGAAGGAGTCAAAGCGCTGCAGGAGGATCGATTCAGCTACCGTCCACCGCCCTCCGGATTCAGTCTGCGTGTGGCCCATGTCTATGCCAGCCGAGGCCGTTGGCTGCCATGGGTAGGCGGTCTTGCAGTACTCTTTTTGGTCGCCACCATTGCCTATCAGCTCATGGTAGTCAAACCACAGAAAGCCCTGCCTGAGAAGATACAGAGCAGGTATGAGCTTCTCCTCGACAAGGCTGAATCGGAGGCCGGGACGAAGGCAGTGGAAACGCTCTTTGCCCAGGCCGAAGTCTCACGTAAGTCAGGCGATACCGAGGATATGCAGCAGGCCTTGACCGCCATGGAGGAGCTCGAGCGGACACTCGACCAGGAATACACCATGCAAATCGTCTCGCGCCCTGGGGAACGTTCGGGGGTCTGGCGTATCCCGGACATCAACACCTCGGCTCGAAACTATTACATAATCGTCGAGGCGATCGATGACTCCGGTACTGTCCAGCAGGTATCGATTGCCAACGAGGAGACCGGCACGATGGAGACTGTGTCCACCTGGGGCGTGCGTGTTGACGAAACGACCTTTCAAAGAATCGCAGCCGACAAGCAGGATGACGGTATCATTCAAAACAACGTGTTTGGCCGCAAGAAAAAGGGATACCTGACGCCGGAGTATCTGATACCGACCTCCGGTGGATTCATCACTTCCTGGTAAATTATCTGATGGAGTGCATACCATGATGAGCGGACGACAGACACTGGCCTCCATTGATACAACCCTGCAGCAACTGAGAGGCCAGATAGCCGAGAACGAAGAACGGATTGCCGGATACGCCACCCAGAAACTTAAACTGCAGCAGGAAGAGATCGAGCAATTCCGCGAGTTGGGCCGGCTGCGGCTGGAGGTTTTGACCGGCGACATCACCGTCCCGTCCGCATTTGAAACCGACCGTACAGTTAAAGAGTTGTTGGCCAGGCGAAAGGAGAGCCTCAGCCGCCTCCAGAATGATGTAAAAGCGCTGGAGCAGCGGCGTCTCGACCTGGACAGGCGACGAGATGAGCAGGCTGCACTCGTCGACGACGCGGCCCGCGCCATTGACGAGGCCGAAAAAAAAACCCAAGAACGGCTGCAGCAGGAGCCGGAATACCAGAGACAGCTGCAGGCAGTGCAGGACCTCGAACGAACCCTGCAGCACGCCCAGAGTAAAGCCAGCCGCTGGGAAGAGGAGCTGGAGACCAAGGGCAGCTCGTACCGCAACGATTCCCTCTTTATGTATCTCTGGAACCGGGGGTACGGAACGACAGCCTATCGGGGCTGGGGCCTCACCCGTTGGCTTGACGGCAAGGTCGCAGCCTTGATTCGCTACTCCGAAGCGCGAATCAACTTCAGCAAGTTGCAGGAGATTCCGCTCAGGTTGCAGGAGCATGCTGAGCGCATTGATGAGCAGGCGAAAGAAGCACATCGGAGTCTCGAGGCACTTGACAATGCAGCCCGCGAGGCGGACGGCATCATCAAGCTCGACGATGAATTCAAACGGCAGGAGTCGGACTTGGACGAGATCGATGCTCAGATCGAGCAGATCGTCGCCGAACAACGGGCGCTTGAACAGGAATTAGCGACCTATGCCACCGGCAACGACCAGGATTACCGGGAGGCTATCGATTACCTGGCGGGTGAGTTGAACCGCGACAGCCTGCAGGAGTTGAGACGCTGGGCCCTGGCAACCCCATTTCCCGAAGACGACCTGGTCGTCAACCGTCTGCTGGAGCTGGAAGAGAAAGAGGATGAACTGGAGACCGGCATAGAAGAGTTCAAAAAGATGCTGGCAGGACAGCAGAAACGACTTGGCGAGCTGGAGAATCTCCGGGCGGACTTCAAGCGCAGACGCTATGACAGTGCTGGTACGGGGTTCTCCGATTCTGCCCTGATCCTGGCCACCCTCGGCAACCTTTTCAACGGTATGATGACCAGAGACGCATTCTGGCGGGTTCTCGAACAGCAACGCCGCCAGCAGCGTCACCGTGCCAACCCGGATTTCGGCTCAGGCGGTTTTGGCCGGGGTTCAGCCTGGGGCAGCCCGATGCGCTTTCCGAAACCTTCGGGTGGCGGTTTCGGGGGCGGCAGAGGCGGTTTCCGCGTCCCTGCCGGAAGGTCCGGCGGCGGTTTCAGGACTGGCGGGGGCTTCTGAGCGGAACACCCCCTGATAGGTCCATTTTGTTCTGATCGAATTTCTAATAACTACACAGGAGGTCAATTATGGCTGGGTTTATGGATATGCTGGGAACGATGGTGCAGCAAGGGATGGCGCAGTCCGGCGGAACACGGATGAGACACGCGCTCGGTGGTCGCGGAGGCCTGGAAGACCTGCTCGGTGGCCTTGGCCAGATGATGGGCGGCACACAGACCGGGCAGTCGTCAGCAGCACCAAATTCCAGCGGGATGCTCGGCGATGTGGTTGGACAGCTCGCCAACAACAAGGTGGCCCTGGGCGGTCTCGGGGCCCTGGCGGGAGCCCTGCTCGGTGGAGGCGGCAAAGCCACCCGCGGCGCAATAGGCGGCGGCAGTCTGGCCATGCTTGCTTCACTGGCGTTCTCTTCCCTGCAGAAGGCGGGCCAGCCCAGGACTCAACCACCCCGGGCATTGCGCGAGCCCGACAATGAGGAGGACGTGCAGGCACTGGAGAACGATGCTGAAGTGATCGTCAAGGCGATGATCAACGCCGCCAAAGCGGATGGCCAGATCGACCAGGCAGAAATCGAGAAGATCATCGGCAAGCTGCAGGAAGGCGGCCTGACTACAGAAGAAAAAGAGTTCTTCCAGACCGAGGCACAAAAAAAAGGAGATCTCAAAAGTGTGGCGGCAGCTGTCGACGGCGATATCGATCTGGCGGCCCAGGTCTACGCCGCCTCGCTCCTGGCTATCGAAGTGGATACCCAGGCCGAACGATCCTACCTGAAACAGCTCGCCGCCGAGTTGGGTTTAAATCCCCGGGTAACTGCCCACATCGAGAAAACCCTGGGAGTCGAGGTGTGAGATGACACTACTGATAAAATTGAAACGGAGGATACTGCTATGGGACTGTTGAGTTTTGCCAAAGATATCGGTAAGAAATTGTTCAATCGTGAGGAGGAGGCCCCGGATAAGATCACTGCCTACATCGAGGAGGACAACCCCGGTGTCAGCAACTTGCAGGTAGATGTCAAGGATGGGGTGGTAACCCTGGCCGGTGAAGCGGAAAGTGCCGAGGCAATGGAGAAGGCCATGCTAATGGCCGGCAATGTGGCGGGGGTGAAAGAGGTGCGCGCCGACAACGTGGTCGCTCCCGCAGCGACGGACAAGGTCGAGTACTACGAGATTGTTTCGGGCGACACCTTGTCGGCAATTGCCCAGAAATACTACGGCAAGGCTTCGGCGTACCCGAGGATTTTCGAGGCCAACCGTGAAGTGATCAAGGATCCCGACAAGATCTACGTGGGCCAGAAAATCAGGATTCCACTGGATTAAGATCAGCTTCCACCAGGAAGCTAGTTCTCTTCTATCCAGGCTTGACCCTTTTCCCATCTCTATTGAGGCGTGTACCAGATCGGCGAGGGATAGGCGGCCCGGTCCTGAACCGTCTCTGGAACATTGTCCGGCCGTTCAATATTGAAAAACGGCGCACCGATGGTAGTGGTGTAGATGGCATTTTCGATATAGTTCTCCTTCCGCGAGGTGGCCAGTGCCGTGTGCGCTGCGGTCGGGAGGATGAGATACCTATCAGCATTGATAATTCAGGCGTCGGTTTTAAAAGCAGAATTGACTAAGAATATTACGATTGGTCTGAAAAAAAGATTATCGTATTGTTTATCTGGATTGGAGTAGATCCTGCAGCCCTGCGAGTATCTGCCTCAGCGCTTGCTTTCTTTTGCTGTGCAGAGTGTTGACTGTTCTCAAACGCCTATGGAAACGCGCTGCTGTCTTCCGGGGAGGTCATGATTGCAGCGACCCTTGCCATGGGGCCGGCAATTCGCTGTGCTGATTATGCCATTTCGCCCGGCAGATTCTCTTACATCCGTGATCTTTATTTTTCAGATTGAGGTTGGTATGAAACTCCCACAAGTGACAAGGATCACTCCCGCAAGAGCACGATTCGTTGTTCAGGAAATCTCCGAAGCCTCTGAGCCAGGATTGAGGTTTTATATCCTGGTGATTGTATCGACCATGATTGCCGGGTTCGGCCTGACCATGAACAGTACCGCCGTGATCATCGGCGCCATGCTGGTGGCTCCACTGATGACGCCGATTTTTGGCATGGCGTTGGCGCTCATCAGAGGGGATGCACACCTGCTGGGCAAGGCCAGTCAGGCGGAGGTAGCTGGCGTCGCTGCGGCCATCGCGATGGGTTTCATACTGGGCTTAGTCTACCCCTCCCTGGAGCCAACCCCGGAAATGATCAGCCGCACCCAACCCCAGCTGTTCGATCTGATGGTAGCCATTTTCTCCGGCTTTGCCGGAGCGTATGCACTGGTGGATGAGAAAATAAGCCCTGCCCTTCCCGGGGTTGCCATTGCCACCGCCATCGTTCCCCCGCTGGCCAATACCGGTCTCTGTTTTGCCGTGGGAGCCTACGCCGGTGGGGTCGGCTCCTTTCTGCTGTTCTTCAGCAACTTCCTGTCCATCCTGCTGGTAGCGTCTGTTGTATTCTGGTTTTTTGGTATGACGGGAAAATATCACGATCTCGGCAAGGAGGTAGTAGTCAAAAGATTTGGTCTGCCAGTGGTGGGATTTTTCATAGTCGCTATTGTCCTCAGCAATACCCTTTATAAGATCAGCGTTGATCGACACTTAAAAAGCACCATCACCAAAGTATTGATAGATAGTCTCGCGAATTTGCCTCACAAAAATTTTGTCAAGATGGTCTATCAAGCGGGAGATGAAAAGGTCCATGTCCTCGCCTATGTGGATTCAGCCAGCGTCATATCACCTACGCAGGTGAGCCGCATCCAGCAGAATTTGATTGACCGCCTGAAACAGCCTGTAGAGCTGGTAGTGCAGAGCAATGTTGCCCGTACCGTTGGAGCTCTTGATGCCTTCAACGAGGTGAACGCAATGAATTTGAATAGAGAGTTTATCAATAAGGATTTGCATCCACGGGTCGTAAAATCAAAAAAGGCCGATACGATTATACGAAACTTCATTGCGGAACGTCCCGGGATCACGCTGCTGCAAACAGGTCTACTGAAGAAAGATGACAGAGATATTCTGCTTGCGACTGTCAGCGGTCTAGTCTACCCGTCTGTCGAATCGATTCAAGAGGTTGAATCAGTGCTGCGCCAACAGCTGGAGGAGCCCGAATTGGAGTTGATAGTCAGATTTGCAAAATATGAGCTGTTAAATCGCGACGGACGGCAGCGTGCGGAACTGACAGGTTTTGTAGAGTTAACTGAGAACCAGCAGGCGGTGGTTGAGAAAATCAAGAATTCTCTGGAACACTGGTTTGCCCAGGAACCTGACTATTCTCTCGTGGGAACGGATCATACCATTATCGATGGAGAATTTTATTTCTACTTGGATGTGGCAGGACCCCACTTCTTTCCCATAGAGAACGTTCAATTATTACAAACGCTGACGACAGACACAAGTAGCCAGAAGGTTAATGTCTTTGTAATTTCCTCGGGGGGGACGGTAGCTACCACAGAAGGTTATCAGCAGTATGAGACATTCGCTCACCGCATACTTGAAAAACTGGCACCGACAATACAAGCAGACCTCAATACATTGATCGAACAGTCAAACCTGTAACCTGCAATTTCACCTGCGACGAGCAAAGAAAAAGGCCGGCCCCCGAGGGGGTCGGCCTTTTGTTGTCACGCAGTTCTAAGTAACAGATCTACGATTAGAAGCTTACGTTAAAGGTGAGACCGGCACCGAAGGGATCCTGTTCGTTGGTTACACTGTCAGGAGCGCTCCAGGAAAAGTAACCGACATCAAGATCCACACTGGCACCGTCTGAGATCGCGTAAATGGCGGAGCCGGAAATCTCAAAGCCGTCGCCGTTCTCATCGAAGTCAGCATACACCAGGTTACCCTGAAGGGTCAGCATCTCGGATACGGCAAAAGATACCGGTACACCGATCCACCAGGTGTCGCCCTGCGTACCAAGAATCAGGCTGCCGGGGCTCATTGACTGGCCACCGCCAAGCATGATAAAGCCGTAGTCGCCGTCAGTTACAAAACCATCCACGGTGTAACCACCTTCCAGTGCCACGGAGGTGGCGCCAAACTGCATGCCACCACTGAGGAAACCACCCCAGCCGGTGTCGCCTTCACCCCTGTCGTCAAACGCCAGGGCGCCAGAAATGGCAACCGGGCCGCCGGGACCCATGAATTCGATACCGCCGTAGGCACCGTCATCGTCGCGGCCGTCGTTCAGCACCTGATCGTCATTGTACATGACACCAAGCCTGGTTCCCCAGTCGCCGGCAAACTTGGCGTCGACCCAGAGGGCGAACTGGCTCTCGTCATTATCATCTACCAGGTCGCCATTGACGGCTGCTTCGTAGCTGATGTAGTAGCCAAGTGAAATGGTAGCCATGTCACCTGGCATGATCTTATAGGTAAGACCATCCCTGGTGATATCATGCTCGAAGAAGGCCGTTGATTCCAGACCTTGAGTCGGCAGACGACCGGCCTCGAGCACTGTCGGGCCCATCGGTACGCCGATATAGGCCTTGTCTCTGACGTCTACGTCGGCGGTACCGCTGCCGCCGCCGTCCCAGGTACCGTTACCGATACCTAAACGGCCGACAGCATACGCGCCGCCCGGGGCCTCAGCACGAGCCTGAAGACGAACACGCTGGGTTACCTTGTTATCTTGCTCGTTTACTCGAGTGGTCACACCGGTTTCTTCATCGGTGGTGGTGGCACCCAGGTCATAGTCCTGTTGATAAAGGAAACGCACACGCGCGTCGCCGCTAAAGGATACGGCGGCTGAGGCCGATCCTACCATGGTACCGACCAGCATCAGGCCGGCTGCTGCAGCAATTACTTTTTTCATATTTTCTCTCCTAGGTTTTTTAAACCCCGGTTATCGGGGCCTGCAGGTTCAATGTATGCCGTGGATCCTCAGACTTATCAGCCGAATGCACGGCACAATTGCCATCGTACTACCGATCTTATATACCCGTCGCAGCCCCATGTCAAGTTTTTTTTACTAAAAGTTTAAAAAATTATACCGTCGTTTCTGCTCTCTAACTATACAATCTTATGCATGTTTTGAATTTATAATCAGGAGCGGTCTGGTTTCTCCTCGACTTTTTTTACCACCATCTCGTAGGCCAGGAGCTTACTCTCATTACCAGACAGAAATTGATTCCAGATGGGCGTGACGGGTATCTGGGCAACATAGAGGCGATTAATCACTTTGCCCTTGTCATCGGCCTGTTCAGCATCCTCATCGAAAAAATAGTCGGCCACATAGCCGCCGATGTGGCTGGTCTGCCAGAGCTCGATCAGCCCCTGGCCAGACCAGCCCAGACAGGCCACCGAACCGCCGTCGAAGCTGCGGGTGTTGCTGAGATATTTGGTGGCCACGTTGATCTCGTTGGTGCCGACCACCACTTCGGGCAGGCCGTCACCGGTAATATCCTTGGTGTCCAGTCGGCCCGGAATGAAAACAAGCTGTCTGTTGTCCTGATCTGACAAATTCATTCCCGATAATCGATTCGTAGCTTTATTTTTTTGCCAGTGGGGACCAAAGTATCTCTTACTGCCGCCGTAACTGGCACTGCTGACCCAGATAAGATTGAGCGCCGCGTCGTAGACCTGCATTTTCATCTTCTTGTCGATCACCACGGTTTCCATGCTGCCGTCACCGTTCAGGTCGGCCTTGATGAAATCGAACAGATTGGTATCTTCGGGCAGCAGGAGCTTGGCCCCTTTCGTCAATCTGCCGCTATCAGGGTCTCTGATAAGCTCGAATACGCCTGGGCTCAAGTAATTGTCGATGGCGCGCAGGCTGGTCTGCTGACCGATGAGAACTTCTCCCCTGCCGGGCAGAGTCACCGGGCGGATATACCAGCGCAGTTTCTGACTAAGAGGCTGCATGGTCTCGGTACCGTTCCAGCTCAGGATCGCCGAGGAGGCATACCTGCCTTCATTGGCGGAGATATACAGTTTCTGGGTGCCGCTGCGGTCATGATCGCCGATGTTGAGCGCATGAATTTTCATGACCGGTGAAAAATCATATTTGGCGACCATCCTGAAATTCAGATCGTCGTAGGTAAAAACGCGGATCTTGCTCTGCGAGCTGACGATCAGTTCGTTTTTGCCGTCATTGTCGAGATCGCCGACCACCAGCGACTCCACCTGCATGGGCAGGATGCCGCTCTTGCGAATGCCGCGCGACTCGAAGCCGGCTCCCCCCTGGTCCCCGGCAATGATGCCGGAGCCGCCGTAGATACCTTTTTTATAATCCCGTTCGGGATGGGGCGTGGCAAAGCCGCTCAACGCGTCATCTTCTTTCTCGGTGAGCGGGGAGAGATTTTCTTCGCTCTCCAGTTCGGCAACCGTTGCATAAATGTCGGCGGTGAGCGAATTTACCGCTGACATGATCTGGTCCTGGCTGTCGATTTTCTCGGCAAACGATGTGGGCCTGCCTCCCTGCAGGGGTGTCAGACTGAGATTTATCTGCATGCCGTCCTTGAGTGAATACATGCTGGGCTCGAGCAGCCAGCTGCCGCCAAGCTTCTGGCGTGCTTCGCTCAACTTACCTGCCTGCACCTCCTGCTGCAGCGCCCGTATTTCCTCGTCGCCCAGGGGGACCGTGACAATCCTTATATCCTTAAAGCGGGACAGCCGGGCCAGCAGCATCTGATCGATTGCCTTGTTTAAATAGGCATAGTCTCCCTCTTCGCTCACCTCAAAAGGCAGTACGGTGATTGTCGGAATCTCTTCCCCGTCGGAGGAAAAGACATGAGGGGCCTGCAGTATGAACAGCAGACAGAGCGCGATTCTGAGTAGCAGATACATAGATTCACCTAATCTTGAACATCGTCGGGGTCCATTGACGGTAATTTGCGGTAAAAAGGTCTGCTATTAATAAAACATCTGGCGTACTCCCGCAACAAGGGGCCGTTGATGGAGATGTTTAAGCGAGAAAAATAATAATATTCGCTTGACTTTTAACGGGGAACAGCACACTATGTAAGTGAGTTTAAATTTTTGTACTCAAAGGCCCACGGCCCAATTTTTGTGTAACTATTTGAAATATATACTGATTTATCAGACGTCATGAAACCTCATCGAATCCATCTACTGCTCGCCCTCCTGACAGCGCTTCTGCTGACAGTCGGCGTGGCCACCTCCCAGGCTGACGGACTCGATAACACCGAATACAAGATAACCGGTTATACTTTTGACAGCGATGCCGTGTCCGAGTCCGACAGCGGGCTGCTGTTCGAGACATCGCGCTTCAAGCCGCTGATGATAACCAGTTCCACCACCGATGTCTTTGGAGATGATCCCTTCGCTTCATCCTTCAGTTCGCAGGCAACCGGAACCGCACCGCATGGCTGGGCAGTTGCCGCCGAATATCTGCCCACACCCAATCTGGCTTTTCACGGCGCCATCGGCGTTACCAGCGTAGCCTGGGATTCTAAATCGGAAAGCGCGCTGCAGTCGAGCTGGGAGGCCAATATCGGGGTGGTCTACAACTTCTTCAACTCCCTGGCCTATGAAGTACACTTCGGCTACATGGATACCGGCGATCTCTTCCAGGAAGTAGACACCTATTCCGAGGTCGAATCAATCCTGATGATCAGCAACCAACTCACCCTTAGTTTTTAAGGCCTCTGCAAATTAGAGATGGATAAAGCCGTGCGGTCTCCCTGCCGCACGGCTTTTTTTCTTTCTACCGCTCTTGACTTTGTCTCTTCAGTGGAATACAAGTTGCGTATTAACCCGTCGAAAAAACAAGATAATCCTGATCCTAACTGGGTGAGCGTCCGGTGGCCCCTCCTTTCAATATATTGATGTACTCCCACGATACCTACGGCCTTGGTCATATCCGCCGGACCATGGCGATCGCCAACCATCTCAGGGGCACCAACACCAATATCCTGATTTTGACCGGATCACCCATCGCCGGTCGCTTTGCCCTGCCCAGCCAGGTCGATTTTGTCAGAATTCCGGGGATGATAAAAAAAACCAACGACGAATACCGCTCACTGTCAATCAAGATCGAAGATCAGCAGGCCCTCTCCATCAGGACCAACATCATCCTGGCCACCGCGCAGACGTTTAAACCTGATCTTTTCATCGTCGACAAGGAACCGCTCGGACTCAAGCGCGAGGTACTGCCGACGCTTACCTGGCTCAAGGAAGGTAAGCCGCGTACCCGTACCGTGCTCGGCCTGCGGGATATTCTCGACGATCCCGAGGTCATCGTCAAAGACTGGCGGGATAGGGACATCTATTCCTCCCTCTCCAGTCTCTACGACGAGATCTGGGTCTATGGGAACCAGGAGGTGTATGATCCGGTATCCCTCTATCAATTTCCTGAAGCGATCAAGGATCGGGTTGTATTCACCGGCTACATTCCGCGCATTAAAAAACGTGCCAATGTCAGAAAAAAAGTGCGTCGCCGCTATCGCATCCTGCCCCACGACACCTTTGTTCTGGTAACCACGGGCGGCGGCGGCGACGGTTTTGACGTACTCGACCAGTTCATTGACATGCACGACTATTTCCCGACCACCCTGCCTTTCAAGAGCCTGATCATCACCGGTCCCTTCATGCCCAAGAGGAAACGTGAAGAGATAAAGAAGCGAGGCAAGGTGTACGGTATTAAAACCCTGCCGTTTCACAGCCGGCTTGAAGAGTTGATGCAGGCAGCCGACCTGGTGATCTCCATGGGGGGCTACAATACGATCTGCGAGATTCTCACCCAGCAGACCCCTGCGCTTATCATTCCCCGGGAAACACCACGCCAAGAGCAACTGATCAGGGCCCAATGCCTCAAAGGCGAAGCACTGATAGACTACCTCGGCTGGCATGATATCACCCCGCAGCGGCTGCGCGACAAGATCTTTTCCATCCTGGAAAACAAAGATCACTTCGCCCAGGCAATGTCCAACTTCAGATTAACGGGTATCGACACAATGCTCGAACGCCTTAATTATTTCCGGGACCAGGAGGGAGACGCAGTCCTTGCCGCAGCCGCCAAAACCTCAGCTGTTCAGCCATGAACGGCACCCCACCGACCCTTGCCTATATCCTCAAGGGCTACCCCAGAATTTCTGAAACCTTTGTTTCCAATGAGATTCTTCTGCTGGAAAGACTCGGTTTTTCCATGCATCTCTTTCCGATGCGCCGCGGCCGAGAAGACTTCTGCCACGAGTCGGTCACCCAGATCAAGGCCCGGGTCGATTATCTGCCCACCGAGTTGCTCACCGACCTGCCCAAACTGATTGGTCCCAACATTCTCTGCGCCGTCAAGCGCCCCAAGCGCTATCGGCACGCCCTGGCGACTGCGGCACGGCGTTTTCGCCGGACCCGGCGGCAGGCAACTTTCAAACATCTGTTCCAGGCGGGCTATCTCACCCAGAAATTCCTGGCCCAAAACCCCGCCATTTGTCATCTGCACGGTCACTTCGCTCACTCGCCGACCTCGGTGACCATGTTCAGCAGTCTGCTCTCCGGGCTCAGTTTCAGTTTCACCGCCCACGCCAAGGATATCTACACTTCCCACCCCGATCAATTACGAGAAAAACTGGCGCAGGCGGTGTTTGTGGCAACCTGCACCAGGCAGAATAAAGACTATCTGGAAAAACTGAAAAGCAACAACGGCGCCAGTGTTCACTGCATTTATCACGGCATCGACCTGGACCTGTTCAGAAGCGAAGAGACCCGGGTGGCAACAACCCCACCTTACCGGCTTTTGACCGTTGCCAGAATAATCGAGAAGAAAGGGTTGCCCACCGTCTACCGGGCCCTCAAAAGACTGGTCGACAAGGCCATCGATTTCGAGCACACCTTAATCGGCGACGGCGACGACCGCGACTCGGTGCTTGGGCTCATCCAGGAACTGGGCCTGGGTTCCCGCTGTCATTGGCTCGGCACCAAGCCGCACGAGGAAGTTCTCGACCACTTCCGCCACAGCGATCTTTTCATCCTTGGCAGCAAGATAGCCGCCGACGGCGACCGGGACGGCATCCCCAACGTATTGGTTGAAGCGCTGGCCATGGGTGTGCCGGCGGTAGCGACCAGGGTATCGTCGATCCCGGAGATCGTCATCGACGGCGCGACCGGGTTGACGGTGGACCCAGAGGACAGCGAGGCGTTGTCGGAGGCGGTCGTCCAGCTGTTGACAGATAGGGAACTTCGTCAAAAGGTTATTACAAGAGGCATCGAGTTCGTCGGAGCACAATTCGACAACAGCAGATTGATCGTCGATCTGGCCAGGTTGTTCATCGATGCCGACCCGAGGCTGGGGCAGAGGGTGACCCTGCCCTGAAATTCAGTTTTACGGCAGCCAACATGGGTATCTCGAAGTCGACGCTTTTCGGCCTGCTCAGGCACGGTCAGACCGTCTGGAACAGGCAGCGGCGGGTACAGGGACGACTCGATTCCCCGCTCACTGCCGACGGTATCGAGGCGGTGCGGGAATGGGCCCGGTTTCTCTCCGGCCCGCGCTGGAGATGGACCCGCATCATTACCAGTCCCGCACCTCGGGCCAGAACCACCGCCACCCTCATCAACGAAGCACTGCGGGTCGAGATTCGTGAGGAGCAGGACCTGCGCGAGCAGGACTGGGGCATCTGGGAAGGATTGAGCTGGACCGAGATACAAACCGGCAGCGGTGATGAGCTGCGGGCGCAGGTGGAAAAAGGCTGGTCCTTCCGGCCCCCGGAAGGAGAGAGCCGAATCGAGGTCTGCCGCCGGGCGCAGGCCCTCCTGAGTTCCATCGGGCGTGAGTATCAAGGCGAGCAGATCCTGGTGATTACCCATCAGGGAGTCATAAAATCGTTGATCTATGCCCTTGAAAAACGAGACTTTCTCCCCGGGGAACCGAAGCTGATCGACAAGGACCGGCTGCAGACGATTTCCTGCTGCAATGACACGATGACCGGTTTTGCCTACAACATCCAGCCCAGCCCGACGCCGTGAGAATTCTCTACTACTGTCAGCATGTGCTCGGAGTCGGCCATTTTCACCGCAGCCTGGAGATTTGCCGGGCCTGCAGCGGCGCGCACCAGGTCACCATGATTGTCGGCGGCCCCGATATTGAAGTCGGTAACCAGCCCTTCGACTTCCTCACGCTTCCCGGCCTGCAGATGGACGCTCAATTTTCCCGCCTGGAGCCCTGCGATCCCGATCTCGGGCTCGAAAAGATCAAGGCTGCAAGGATCGAGACACTCCTCTCATTTTTCCACGCCGCCCTGCCGGACTGTCTGATCCTCGAGCTCTACCCGTTCGGCCGTAAAGCCTTCAGGTTCGAACTGACCCCGCTGCTCGAAGCGGCCCGGCAGAAGTCCTGCGCGGTACTTTGCAGCCTGCGCGATATCCTGGTGGAGAAAAAAACCGACCGCTCGATGTGGGAAGACAGGGTCGTCGATACCCTCAACTCCTGTTTCGACGGTCTGCTCGTCCACGCCGATCCCCGGGTGGTTAAACTGGACGCGACCTTTGGTCCCGTCGAAAAGCTCAAGGTGCCGATCCTCTATACCGGTTTTGTCACCCCCGGGCCGCGGCCCGATGCCCGCTCCACGATCAGGACAGGACTGGGGCTGAAAGATACGGATAAGCTGGTTGTGGCCAGCATCGGCAGCGGCAGTGTCGGCTCGCATCTGCTCGAGGCGGTCGCAGCGTCGGCAGATCGTCGTATAACTTCTCCCAGCCTTCACTTTCGCCTGTTCGCCGGCCCCTATTGCCCTCCCGATGTGGTGGCGAAACTGCGCTCATCACGCAGACAGAACTTAGTTATCGAGCGCTTTGCTGATCATTTCGTCGACTGGCTTGCGGCCGCCGACCTGTCGGTGTCCATGGCCGGCTACAACACCTCAATGAATACGCTGGCGGCCGGGGTGCCCGCCCTGATGCTGCCTTTTGAGCAAAACAGGGAACAACGGCTCAGGGTAGAGCAACTCATCGCCGACCACTCAATCAGGATGCTGGAAGAAAAGGACCTGGAACCAGAGCGGCTGGCAGCACTGATGGCGGCCCAGTTGCAGGCGGGCCGCTACAGAACCTGGCTGGATCTGGACGGGGCCCGCCAGACAGCCTTGCTAGTTGAAAAACTCTGACCGATGACGCAATCGCGGCCCTGCATACTCTATCGCGACTTCCCCGGCGACTGGCGCCAGCGGATCCGCCGGACGCTGGTCACCGCACTTGACCGCTTAGAGTCCCCAGAGCCGCTGCCGGTGCTCTTCAGGGCCGACGATATCGGGGTTTTGTCGACCAATTTTTTACGCCTGCTCGACCTCTTTCAGCACCACCAAATCCCCCTCTGCCTGGCCGTGGTGCCCACCTGGCTCACCCGGACCCGGTGGACGGCCATAAACACCCATGTGGACACCAGCTCGACGCAGTGGTGCTGGCATCAGCACGGCTGGAGCCATACCAACCACCAAGCGACCGGTAAAAAATGTGAATTCGGCTCAGCCAGATCGATACGCTCACTCCGAGACGATCTAGAGCGGGGCAGCAATCGTCTGCGAGATATCATGGGCAGGGATTTTTCCCCGTTCTTCACCCCGCCCTGGAACCGCTGTTCGCAAGAAACGCTGGCACTCCTCTCCACACTGGGTTTCAGAGGTGTCTCCAGGAGCAAGGGGGAGCAGGGCCGAAAAGCGATTATAGACGACTTCTACATCAACGTCGATCTGCACACCAGAAAAGAAGCCGACGGCGGCACCGCCCTTGAAGCACTGTGTGACGAGCTGGGCCGGGCCGTTGGGGAACATTATGTTGCCATTATGATTCATCATCAACTCATGAGTCAAAGCTCCTTCGACCTGCTCGATCTGCTCCTGTCGCTGGTGTCACAATGCGGTACACTCAAAGTATGCACTTTCAATGAGTTGCCCGGCTCGAACATGCTTTCACGGCTCACCGGGAGTTCCTAGTTCTGTTGAACATCATTGACATTTTTTGATCAGTGGAGATAGTATGTAGGTCACTATCTCGCTTCGGAAGATTTCGTTGACCAGGCTTCATTTTCTATTGCAGATGCGAAGATGAAACGTCTTATAGCCCTGCCGTTCAGAAAATCGTTAGAAATTGCTTTTCAGTCAATTCGGGTACGATTTTTCAGATCACTGGTAACCACCACCAGCCTGGTGCTGGCTGTCGCTTTTCTATGCTACATGCAGGCCTGCAACGATTTTGCCCAGGCTTTGTTGAATTCCGGCGATATCAACAGCTATCAGGTTCTGGTGAAAGCCGGCTACGATGTCAGTTTTGGAACCGATGTTATCGCCTCCTCGGCCAAGCAACGCTGGATCGTCACCCTGTCGCTGCTGGTCTGCATCGTGGGAATCATCAATGCCCAGCTTATGTCGGTTACCGAGCGCTTCCGCGAGATCGGCACCATGAAATGTCTCGGTGCCCTGGACCGGTTCATTGTCCGCTTGTTTGTCCTGGAGGCCCTGATGCAGGGACTGGCGGGCTCGCTGGCAGGCGCACTTCTTGGAGTACTCAGCGCCACCATTTCATCGGCCTTCACCCTGGGGATTTCAATATTTTCCTCATTCCCCTGGCTTGCCCTGGTCAGCTCGATGCTTTTATCAGTCATCGTCGGCACCAGCCTCAGTCTCATCGGCGTCATCTACCCGGCCATTCTGGCGGCCCGGATGCAGCCGGTAGAAGCCATGCGGCTGGAACACTGATCCGGTGATGTAACAATTACAATGCAGGAAAGTTTTCATGACTGAAAAAACGATCGTCAGGGTCAGCGGGGTGACCAAGAATTTTGATCTCGGCAAAATAGTCGTCGAGGTGCTCAAAGGTATCGACCTGGAAATAGAAGAGGGTAAATATCTCAGTATCATGGGGCCCTCCGGTTCGGGTAAATCCACCCTGTTCAATATGATCGGGGGATTGGATAAACCGACCTCCGGTAAAGTGTTCATTGACGAAGTCGATATCGCCCAGCTGGACGCCTATGAACTGGCCTGGCTGCGCTGTCGCAAAATCGGCTATATCTTTCAGACCTTCAACCTGATTCCGGTCATGACGGCCCTGGAAAACGTCACCCTGCCCATGACTTTTGCCGGAATGAGCAACGACGATGCAGTAACGCATGGCATGACCCTGCTGAAACAGGTTGGTCTTGAGGGCAGGCATAGCCACAAACCGACAGAATTGTCAGGTGGGCAGCAGCAGCGCGTTGCAGTGGCCCGGGCCCTGGCCAACAGTCCGGCCATCATTTTGGCCGACGAACCCACCGGAAATCTCGACCTGAAAACCGGTGAAGATATTATCGATCTGCTCAAGGAGTTGAGCAGCGAGCGCAAGGTAACGGTCATATCCGCTACCCACGACTATAAAATGCTCAACGTTTCCGACCAGGTAATCTGGATCCGGGACGGTAAAGTGGAAAAGATCCAGGAACGCTCAGAACTGGAGATCACCACGGGCGGACTCGAATAGAACCATAGCCGATCATGTCACCCATTTCACCCTCAGCCCATCTCCCCCGTCAGGCCGCTGCGCTGCTGGTACTCTGCCTGTTCTTGCTGGTACCATCAGCGGTCCTTTCCCGGGGAATGGCCCTGCAGGAGCTCATTGGCGAATTGAGCAGCTACCAGGATCGCAGCAGCGGTAGCGAGGGCAGCGCCAGGGCGGCGTCATTCATTCTAGAGTATATGAGCGGCCTGGGATTGTCGCCGGAGATCTATCATTTCCCCATACCGGTTCGAGAAGTCCGCCACAGCTCGATAACCGTTAACGGGAAAACGGCTGCCCTGCAGCCTCTGATGAACAATGCGGTAACCCCCCAGGCTATCGACGGCTCCCTGGATGGTCCGCTCTACTGGGTCGGCCACGGCAATCTCGAGGATCTCGACCAAAAACTGGTCAAGGACGCCATTTTGCTGATGGACTTTAATTCCGGAAGAAATTGGCTGACGGCTGCCTCGCTCGGTGTCCGGGCAGTCATATTCGTCGACCGCCAGGCAACTCGAGCCAATATATTCTTCCAGGAGAAGGAAGAACTCTCGCCCATTCAATTTCCCTCTTTCTGGATGACGGACGCACAGGCCCGGGAACTCTTTGGCGATTACCCGGAGGCGCCCAACGGACTGATCAGCGACACGGTTTCTCTCAGTGCCGAAATAGCCTGGAGAAACGTGCTGGAAAAAAACATCTACTGCCTGATCGAGGGCCAGGACGAGGAGCGTGCCCAGGAACTGGTCATCATTGAAGCCTTTTACGACTCGACCGCCCATGTCGCAGGCAGAGCACCCGGCGCCGACGAGTCGGTATCGATCGCCACCATGCTCAAACTGGCCGAGCACTTCTCCCGGCAGCCGCCCGCGCGCTCCTTTCTGTTCGTGGCCACCAGCGGCCACGCCCAGTCCCTGCACGGCATGCGGGAGCTGATCTGGTCCATGAAGGAACGCTCCAAGCTGATGCGCGACAAAAGGCGTGATTTGAAGAAACAGATTTCCAGCCGGGAAAAGACCTTGGAGATGCTCAGCGAGCTGTCCTTCCCGCTGGGTGAAGATGCAGAGCGCGACACCATTCTGGCCGAGGCCATCCACAACGATTTGCGCTTCGCCATTGATGTAATGTCGAAGCAGTTGATGAACCTCCGGATGACCCGTGAAAACGCACACGTCAAAGAGCAGATCGACCTGCTCGCCGACCGGCGCTTCGCCATGAGGAGACTGGGATGGGCAACTTCCTATCACGACCTGCCCCCCGAGGAGCAGCAGATTCTCGAAGACCTCCTCCCCCAGGTCGATAAAACCCTGCGGGCCGATATCGAGGACAGCCAAATCCAGCTCACAGCGCTGGAGTCGGCGCTTGATTTTCGTAACCTGACCCGCGACTTCAACCAGATCGGCGCCATCATTTCGCTGCACCTTTCCAGCAATGGGGTTGGGGTCGGCGGTTTTAACCGGGGCTGGCTCTATCTGCTCCGACCGCGCATCAACCGGACCGGGATGTTCAGCGTAATTGGCGATGTCTTTGAGAACGCCGCCGCCGCATCTTATGGAACCGCCCGCTATATCGACTCGCTCAGACCAAACAGGTTGCGTACCTGGGATTCATATTTTCTCGATCGCCCGTTCCTGGGCGGTGAAGTGAGTTCGCTGGCCGGATTCATCGGGGTCACCCTGGCGACCATTGGGGATGGAAGGACATCCTGGGGTACTCCCTGGGATACCCCGGAAGGAGTTGACCAGGTCTATATCAACGACCAACTCAATCTGCTCACCGATATGCTCGCCGGCGTCTCAGAGGCAGAGGCGCTGCACAGCGGCATCTTCCCCCGGGACGGCTATTCTTCGGTGTCCGGAACCAGCAACCTGCTGCTGCATGGCGAGCTGTTTGCCAACTACCCAACCACCGATACGGTGCTGCTCTCCTACCAGGGCATCGCCAAGCTTTACGGCTGGGTAAACCGTGACGGCACCTTTCTCTACAAGGGCATCTCCGACAAGAAAAATGTATTCGACAAGCTCATCATCGAGGGCTATCGCTTTGACGAGAAAAGCGGTCAAGTAATCTGGGCCATAGATAAGAAGGAGACCACCAAGGACAATTACCGGGTTAAAATTGTGCGCAACGCCATGAAAACCCGGCTTATCATGTTTACCAGCAAGCAAACCACCATCTTCGATCTGCTCGAACCGCGCACCCTTGACCACATGACCAAGCTCTACCTGTTTGACGGCAGGCGTGATGCGACTCCGCAACGCTACTGGTACAGCCGGATCGACACTCGTCAATCGATCATCTCCTCGATTTACCTGGCCCCCGGGTCCTACCTGAAACTGACCCTGTCGGACAACGTCCTGACCCCCAAGTTGATCCTTACCAACGGTTCCCTGGATAAACCACTGGGTATTGGCTACCCGGTCGATGACTACCCGCAGATCATCAACACCATGTATCATGCGGCCAAGGATTTCTGGTCATTGCTCACCCCCCGCATCCTCAATCTTGAATCACACGGTATATACGATGATAGAATTAACTCCCTGAAGGAGCGCGGCCTCACCGCACTGGCCGAAAGCGCCCGTCATCTCGAGGAGCTGAATTACACTTCCTTCCGGGAGACCGCTTCAGAATCACTGGCGCTTGCCGCCCGGGTCTACACCCAGGTTGAAAAGACCCAGAAAGACGTTCTTTTCGGAGTTCTCTTTTATATTGCTCTTTTCGTGCCGTTTGCCTTCTGCATGGAACGTTTCCTCTTCAGCTACGCCAATATCTACAAACGAATCGTTGCCTTCACCCTCATCCTGGTTGCGCTGATCCTGGTGATCTACAACGTTCACCCGGCGTTCGAGCTGGCTTACAGCCCCATGGTGGTCATCCTGGCCTTTTTCATTATCGGCTTGTCATTCATGGTCACCCTTATCATATTTTTCCGTTTCGAGGAGGAAATGATCCTCCTGCAGCGCCATGCAAGCCATATGAGTGCGGCGGAAATCAGCCGCTGGAAAGCGTTTATGGCCGCCTTTTTCCTGGGCGTTTCGAATTTGCGGCGACGCAGAATCCGTACCATTTTGACCAGTTCAACCCTGGTAATCCTGACTTTCACCATCATGAGCTTCACCACGGTGAAATCAAATGTCCAGGAAAACCGACTATTTTTCAAAGATGATGCTCCCTACCAGGGGCTGCTGCTGCAGCGTCTGAACTGGCGCTCCCTGCCCGCCCAGGCCACTGAGATCCTGGAAAACTCCATGCAGGGCATAAGTGATCCGGCACCGCGCATCTGGCTCGATTCCTCAGACCCGTCCCGCACCGTCCAGGTACCGCTGCGAAACGGCGGCCAGCGCACCTTCCTGGAAGGGGTGGTCGGCCTCAGTCCCAATGAGGCCAAGGTAACCGGACTCGATCGTCTGCTCTCGGCCGGCCGCTGGTTCAACGAAGGCGACCACAACGCCATCATCATCTCCGACTCGACCGCGCAGGAACTCGGCGTGAGTCCCGGGGCCAGCGTCGATCTGTGGGGGACACAGTTCAGGCTCATCGGCACCTTCCCGGGAGCAGTTCTTGATCAAACCCTGGACCTTAACGGCGAGCCGCTGACACCGGTGACCTTTTTCAGGGAACAGAGCACGGAGTTGTCCGACATTGAGCAGGAGGCGATTGAATCGGGCGACGACATCCGCAGTGTCCAGGGACGTTATACCCATATTCCCGCCTCGGTCACCGCCTTCGTGCCGGCCGATACACTCCTGGCCATGGGCGGCTCTCTAAAAAACGTGGCGGTACGACCCGACTCCGTCACCGATATCGATGCGGTTGCCGCCCAGTTGGTTGACCGCTTCGGTCTGGCCATCTTCACCGGGGACGAGGATGGCGTCTGGCTCTACAACCTCAGCGATACCATCGCCTACAGCGGGGTTCCCAATATCATTATCCCGCTGCTTATCTCGATCCTCATCGTGCTGAATACGATGATCAGTTCGGTGTACGAGAGGAAGAACGAGATCGGCATCTACACCTCGGTGGGGTTGGCCCCTTCCCATGTGGGCTTCCTCTTCGTTGCCGAAGCTATGGCCCTGGCCGTTATCTCCGTGGTGCTCGGCTATCTGCTGGCCCAGGTGTCGGCCGCCTTCCTCTCCGGCACCTCGTTCTGGGAGGGGATCACGGTTAACTACTCGTCCACCGCCGGGGTGGCCGCCATGATCCTGGTTATCGGCGTGGTGCTCATTTCAGTCATCTACCCGTCCCGCGTCGCCGCCCGCATCGCCATTCCCGATGTCAACCGCTCGTTCGAGCTGCCTGACACGGACGGCACCTCGCTGCAGGTGTACCTGCCGTTTTTCATGAAGCATGCGGAATACAAGTCGATCGGAGGATTTTTATACAACTATTTCATCGGTCACCAGGACATTTCCCACGGCAGGTTTTCCACCGGGCAGGTCGATCTCGTCTACTCGTGCGACAACGTTGAAGAGATTCAGCAGATGATTTCCAAGAGCCAGAACCGGGATGAGTATCATTGCGTGCACCTGCAGGCCAGGGTCTGGCTCGCCCCCTTTGATTTCGGCATCATGCAGCTCGTCGATCTGCAGTTTTATCCGGCCCGGGACAACCCCGCCTTCCTGGAGGTTAAAATGACCATTCACCGGGAATCCGGGGAGGAAAGTCAGTGGCGGAGGATCAACAAGATGTTCATCCACCAGCTGCGTAAACAGCTGCTCATCTGGCGCTCGATGGATCATCTTACCCATCAGCAGCTGAGTGACGACTTCCAGACCGTTTCTGAAAACCTGGCGCCCGCCTGATAAAGACCATGAGCGAGCGTTTCGAGACAGATCTCCTCACTCCACAGATCAGGTTGCGCTCAATTATTGTCGGCCTGGTCTTCGCGACTTCGATCTGTCTGCTCACACCGGTCAACAATGTCTATCACCGCTCCACCCCTCTGGGAGGCGGACATTTTCCCCTGGCGCCCTTTTTCGTCTATTTTGTCCTGGCCATATTTGTCTTGCTGCTGGGCAGAATCATTGGGCGTCGCCCCCTGCTTAGCGGGTCTGAACTACTGGTTATCTGGATCCAGATGGTCATCGGCTCCGGCATCGCCTACACCGGCCTGGCCCGAACCTTTCTTATCAACCTCACCGCACCTTTCCATTTCGCCACCGTCGGCAACCAATGGCAGGAGACCTTTGAACCGCTGCTGCCGGCAGCTCTTATTCCCCGCAACCAGGAAGCCGTCGAATTACTCTACAACGGGCTCCCCGCCGGGCGGAGCATGGGCTGGCTGGAGGTGGTCATGGAAATTCCCTGGCAGTCCTGGTCCAGTGTGTTTCTGCGCTGGGGAATCTTTATATTATTGTGCTATCTGGTGATGATATTCATCATCAATCTGTTCGCCAGACAATGGATTGTCAATGAAAAGCTCAACTTTCCGCTGCTCAAGGTTTCCCAGTTCGTCAGTTATGCCGTCGATCGTCCCGGCAGCGCTCAAGTGCTGCGCAACCGCTTTCTGCTGATCGGCATATTGATTCCCGTCCTGCTGCACCTGCTCAACGGGATCAGTCTCCACTATCCATCGGTGCCCACCATCCAGACCTTAATCCTGGCCGGTAAATATTTTCCCAAAGAAGGCCTGCTGTCCGGGTTTTACAAGCTGAAAATATATATTTACCCAGCCTTTATCGGTTTTGCATTTCTCACCTCGCGGCAGATCTCCTTCTCTTTCTGGTTTTTTTTCATGATTGGCAGTCTGCTCTATGGAATCCTTGACATGGCGGGCTATGCAGTCCCCGCTTCCGAACTGGGCATCACCTTCGGGCCAACGGTAACCCGCCCCGAGGAGATGCAGATGCTTGGTGCCTACGGCGTCTTCTTTCTGTTTCTCGTCTGGCTCGCCAGATACCATCTGCTCGAGGTCTCCCGACAGGCGCTTTTCATGCGCTCCATTGACTTGAAGCAGATCGAGTGGTTTGACGTGCGGGTCTCGTTCTGGGGCATACTGCTTGGTTTCGCGGCGTTGACCATCTGGTTTTTCTGGCAAGGCATGGCGCCCCACACCGCCCTGCTGGTCATCAGCGCCTTTTTCATGATTTCGCTGGTGGCGACCAGGATCATCTGTCAGGGGGGGCTCGCCTACTTTACCCTGACCGCCGCTCCGATCGACGGTTTGATTGCTTTTTTCGGTACCAAGATGTTTGCCGGGGCCAGCGGAGTGCTGGCCGCGGTGAGCCAGAAGGTCATTTTCGTCGACCTGCGTGAATCACTGATGCCCTCACTGCTGCATGCCAAAAAAATTCATTTGGGCAAAAGGCCGACTTCGCTGCTGTTTACCGGACTTCTGCTGACCCTGGCCCTGTCCGTGACCAGCTCGGTGGTGGCCATGATGGCCCTTTGTTACCGCTACGGCATCCGCGAACTGGAATTGGAATGGGCCACCCGGACCACACTCAATGTCTACGAAAATGCCTTCCGGCTTATCGTTAATCCGGTTAACACCGGGGATTCGGTTTATAGCTTCGCCATCATCGGGGCCCTGGTTATGTTCGTTCTGGTTTTCTGCTACCAGAGATTCTACTGGTGGCCAATCCACCCCATCGGCTACCTCACTGCCTACTCTTCGGCCATGCGCATTCTCTGGGTCAGTTTTTTTATCGGCTGGCTCTGCAATGCCCTGTGCATGAAATACGGCGGTGTGAATCTATTCAGGAAAATGCAGTTTTTCTTTATCGGGCTGGTTATCGGCGATCTGCTGATGGGAGGCATCTGGGCGGTGGTCGCGCAGTTCACCTTCTCCAGTTATATGGTGCTGCCGGACTGAGACTATGTACGACGACAAGGAACTGAAAGAATATCGGGATCTGCTGCCGGCACCCGATCATTTCGAAGAGGGCTTCGACTGGAAGACCATCATCGGGGCGGTGTTTATCGGCTTTCTGATGATGCCGGGCTCAATGTACCTGCAGCTTGTCATCGGCCAGGGCATCGGCCCCGCAGCCCGCTGGGTGACCATCATCCTATTTGCCGAGATAGCCAAGAGGGCCCACTCCGAATTGAAGCAGCAGGAGATATTTCTGCTCTACTACATGGCCGGCGCCGCCCTGGCTTCACCGTTTTCCGGTCTGCTCTGGAATCAGTACCTGGTCCAGTCCGATGCCGCCCGCATGCTCGGCCTGACCGAACATATCCCCTCCTGGGTCGCCCCCGCTCCGGAGTCAATGTCGATAATCGAGCGTACCTTCCTGCATCGCGATTGGATGATCCCCATTCTGCTGCTCATCGGCTCCCAGATAATCCAGCGTATCGATCACTTTGGTCTGGGTTACGCACTTTACCGGATCACCTCGGATGTGGAGAAGCTGCCCTTCCCCATGGCCCCCGTGGCTGCCCTGGGCACCATGGCCCTGGCTGAATCGACCGAAGAGAAAAAAGCGGGCTGGAAATGGAGGGTCTTTGCCATAGGAGGAGTTATCGGCCTGCTGTTCGGCGCCGTCTATGTGCTGCTGCCGGTTGCCTCGGGACTGATCTTTACCGAATCAATCCGTCTTATCCCCATCCCCTGGATCGAAATGACCAGCTATACCGAAGGGGTACTCCCGGCTGTCGCCACCGGGCTGCAGCTCGATCTGGGCCTGGTGTTCGTCGGTATGGTGCTGCCCTTCTGGGCGGTCATCGGCGGTCTCATCGGACTGATCATCACCGTGGTCATGAATCCGATTCTTTATGCCCAGGGCATCCTGCATCGCTGGCACCCGGGCATGGCTACCGTGGAGACGGTGTTCGCCAACAATTTCGATTTTTACATGAGCTTCGGCATCGGCCTTGGCCTGGCCATCGGGGTGATCGGCATCTGGTCGGTATTCAGGTCGTTTAAAAGCGCTTCCGCCGAGCGAGGAACCTTGAACGATCTTTTCAATCCACCCGAGGGCAGGGGCGATTTCAACTTCTGGATCTCGATCGCCATCTACTTCTTTTCGACGCTGGCCTATGTCGGTCTCTGCGTCTGGCTGGTGCCCAATTTCCCGTGGATTTTCTTCCTCGCCTACGGTTTTATCTACACTCCTATTATTTCCTATATCACCGCACGCATGGAGGGTATCGCCGGGCAGTTCGTCAGCCTGCCGCTGGTGCGGGAGGCCAGCTTCATTGCCGGCGCCCGGTTCTTTGGCTATCAGGGCATCGAAATCTGGTACGCGCCCATACCGATTCACAATTACGGTGAAGCCACCGTGCAGTTTCGCCAGATCGAGTTGACGGGAACCTCGATCCGGGGAATCATCAAGGCCGAGATCATCGTCTTCCCGGTGGTGATGATTGCCTCTCTTTTCTTTTCCCAATTCATCTGGCGGCTGGCGCCCATACCATCGGCGAGCTATCCCTATGCCCAGGAACTCTGGCATCTGCAGGCCCTTAACACACTGCTCATGCAAACTTCCACCCTGGAGGGGAACTCGGCCTTCTATCAGGCCCTGAGCGGGGTGACTGTAGTCTCGGGGCTGGGTTTCGGGCTGCTCGCCTACTTTATTCTCAGCCTGTTCGGTCTGCCGATCCTGCTGATCTACGGCGTGGTCAGGGGGCTCGGCCAGTCGACCCCGCACGGCCTCATTCTCGAGGTGGTGGGCGCCCTGCTGGGCCGCTACTTTTTTTTGAAGAAGTATGGAGCCATGTGGCGGCAGTATGCACCGGTGCTGCTGGCCGGATTTTCCTGCGGTATGGGGCTGACCGGCATGTTCGCCATGGGCTTCGCCCTGATCATGAAGTCGCTCAACTATATGGCGTACTGAACTCAGCCGCCAAGCCGGCTGTCTGTTAAGCGGCGCTCACCGCTTCTGCGGTCAAAGCCTTCTCACTTCCTGACTATCCATGCAACTCACTAAACGACCACTTTTCTACTGGATCAAAAAACGGTACCGGGCACTACAGGTGGTCCTTCTGCTGGTGATAGTTGTGGGTCTGTTCTTCCGCGTCTACCCGCTGGAAATGCAGCGCAAGATTATCAATATCGCCATCAACCTGAAAATGGTTGACAAACTCTACCTCTACTGCGCCTTGTACATGGGTGCCGTGGTGACGGCCGGCATCATGAAGTATTTGGCCAACGTGCTGGAGTCGGTGATCAGTCAGAAGATCCTGATCGGCATGCGGCGGGAACTCTACCAGCATATGCTGAAGCTGCCCCTGCCGTTTTTCCACCGCACTCAGACCGGGACCATCACCTCGGCAATGACGGCCGAACTCAACGCCATCGCCGCCTTTCTCGGTGGTGCTCTGGCCGTTCCCATAACCTCGGTGCTTACCTTTGCCGTTTTCCTCGGTTTCATGATCTATCTCAACCCGCTGCTGGGACTGCTCAGCATGATAATCTATCCTTTCGAGCTCACCGTTATCCCGCTCCTCCAGCGCGTGCATAACCGCTACAATCAAAAACGCGTCATGGTCGTCAGACGTATGGCCAGCGTGGTCAACGAAGCGGCCGAAGGGATCCATGAAGTGCAGGGCAACGGTTCGTTTCTGCTCGAACAGTTGAAGCTCGATCGCTTGATTTACCGGCTCTATACCCTTGCTGTCAGACTCGATATTCTCAAGTTCGGCATCAAATTCAGCAACAACCTTTTCCAGTCCTTCGGACCATTTATTCTCTTTCTGGTGGGCGGCTATCTGGCCATCAACGGGGAGTTCACCATCGGTGCGCTGGTGGCGTTTCTGTCCGCCTATGAAAAAGTATACGATCCCTGGAAGGAGGTGATTATCTATTACCAGTCGTACCAGGATGCCCAGGTCCGCTACAGGCAGATCATGGAACTGTTCGATTACCAGCCCCAATTCCTGCTCGAGGCCCCGGCAGCCGACAGCCCGCCCATGAAGGGAGCAATCGAAGCTGAAGCAATCGGCTATCGAGTCAAGGAAAGCATACAACTCCTGGATGATATCAACTTTCGTCTGGAAGCCGGGCAGCACCTTGCCCTGGTCGGTTTCTCCGGTTCCGGAAAATCGACTCTGAGCCTTATTCTCAGCCGACTCTATCAGCAGAGCAGCGGCAGCTTGAGCATTGACGGCCAGCCCATCGAGATGCTTACCCAAGCTGAGGTGGTTGCCGGCATCAGCACCATGGCCCAGCATCCGTTCATCTTTACCGGCACGGTGCGGGACAATCTGCTCTATGCCAGCACAGCGCTGCACCTGGCCGGCCTCAAAAACGAACTCCCCGAACAGCGGGAAATATTTGAAACAGTGACCGCAGTTGGACTCGCCCCCGATGTGATACGCTGGGGGCTGCGGTCCACCATCCCGCCTCAAAGAGCTGAGCCGATGATCCCCAGTTTTTTGAAGATGCGGCGCATCGTCCAGCAGCAGCTGAGCAAAGAGGTCGCCCAGGCGGTCGAATTCTACGACGTAAACAGCTTCCTGAGGTACTCCCCACTGGCTGTCAACATTATGTTCGGCAATTACGGGATCGCCCATACCACGAAAAAACTTCTCACTAACCAGGAATTCAGAACTTTTCTCAAAGATCAGAGACTGGAGGATCCGCTGCTTGAGTTCGGGCTCACCATCGCAGCAGCGACCGTCAGTCTGCTCGGCAGTTTCAGCGGTGACGATTTCCTCTTCAAGGGCAGCCCCATGAGACCCGATCAACTTAAGAATTACGCCAGAATTACCGACAGAATTAAGCCGGGAGACTCACTGGCCGGTCTCAAGCAAAATGAACGCAACCGGCTGTTGCTGCTCAGCCTCAAATTCATCCCGGGCCTGCATAAAATAACTACTTTGCCGAAGCGTCTGGAAACGGCCATCATGTCGGCCCGCCTGCGTTTTCTCCAGGATGTGGCGGGCATCGACATCGAGCGCTGCAGCAGCGGCTTGCCGCAATCCGAGATCACCGCACTCGCGGTTGAATCGGAAGCGGTTCCTGCCAAAACCTCCTTCACCCCTTTCTGCATCAATCATTACCTCTACTCCCGCACTCTGCAGGACAACATTATCTTCGGCACCGTCATTAACCGGGACCTGGTTCGGGAACATCTCAGTGTAGTGGCGGAGCAAGCACTACGGCAATACGGACTCATGGATGACATTATGGAAATCGGCCTCGACTTCCATGTCGGCAGCAAGGGGGACAACCTCTCCGGTGGTCAGAAACAGAAATTGGCCCTGGCAAGGGCGCTGCTGAAGAACAGCCCAATTCTCATTCTCGACGAGGCGACGGCCAGCCTGGACAACAGCTCCCAGACCAGGATACAGCACTATATAAGTAATAAATTACGAGGGAATACGACGGTTATCGCGGTGGTGCACCGTCTTGACATGATTTCAGAATATGACCATATATTAGTAATGAAAGAAGGTAAGATAGTCGAATCAGGAACCTATGACGATCTTATC
Source organism: Desulfobulbaceae bacterium (assembly GCA_024640625.1). Lineage (GTDB taxonomy): Bacteria > Desulfobacterota > Desulfobulbia > Desulfobulbales > Desulfocapsaceae > JABDQA01. The sequence continues at coordinate 62,721 of JAHEER010000003.1, read as the reverse complement.
GAACGCCAAGGGGTCCTGTATGAACTCGTCAACAGCAGCAGAGAGTGAAAACAATAATATCTGCAGGCTTACCAGTGATTTCGAGCTTCTCAGGCAATCGTCGCTGTTCTCTGGACTGCATCTCGACGTGGTAAAACTTTTTGCCTATCTGTCAGTTCGCCGCGCGTATGGTCAGGGCGACAGGCTGATCGAACAGGGTGACCAGGCTGACAGGGCGTTTATCCTTAATGACGGTGCCGTTGAAATTAGCATCTCCCACAAAGGCACCGATGTCCTGCTCCAGAGATTGCACAAAGGCGACTTTTTTGGCGAGTTAGCCCTGCTTGCTCAGTTTGACTGGTTCTTCTCTGCCCGGGCTGTCACCGAGGTGCAAGCCCTCACCATCGAACGTAAAGCTTTTCAGAAAATCCTGGAAAAGTACCCCGATCACAAGGATGTGTTAATCGAGCGGATCATCCAGCTGCGTGTCGAGCGCCTCATCAGTCAAACCACCTTTATGCTCGACAGAATAGTCCTCAACGACGCCGATGCTAAAGCGTCACTCATCTGAGATATGAAATTCCTCTGCCTTTTCGTTTTCATCGCCGGAGTCCTTCTGGCCGCCTCCCCCGTCCGGCCGGCAGGCGCCCCCACCGAGATCGGCGGGTTCAAACTCGGAGCCTTCATCACCGACTATGAGGGAATCGAGTATTCCAACTATCTCAAAGAGGTAGTGGTCAATGACTGGCACGGGTTTCGAAAAGGAATCATCTCTTACGGCACCTGCGCCTATCCCGGACAGATCATCAAGATGCGGATGAAATATGAGGATTCGAGCAGGGAATTTTACCAGACACTGCTGGAAAAATTTAAGACCAACTACGGCAAACCCGACGAGTGGAAAGGCGACTCGTTTGGTGTCCTTTATGTCTGGAAGTGGCGCCTGTACGACGACAACAACCGGCGGGTCAACCTTATCCTGCAGCACAATCTGATGAACGAAAATGAGAACGTCGGCAACATGGTGAAGCTTTCCTACCCGGAAATGGAAGAAGAGGAACGCTTCTGTTTCATAAAATTCTGCGAAGAGAGCAAAACAGACGAAGAAAAAGAGCGCATCAAGCAGCGGATGGCCCCTGACTGGGACTATATGCTCCCGCGCTGATACCGCTCATCACGTGACTCGCACAACACCCATCCGCTGGAATCACCTGCACCTGGACATCCCTGAACAGTGGGAAGTCATCGTCAAGGACAAGCGGCATCTGATCCTTGAACAGGAACTCAGGCCAATTATTGAACTGCGTTGGCAGCCGCCCGCCCAAAAGAGCAGGGGTGGCGCCGGTGAGAAAATCGCCAAGCAGCTCGAGCCGGGCCGAATTTTTACCAGGCGCCAGGGACAGAACGGCGTGCTGCCGGCAGGCTTAAACGACAAATTCAAAGTTGACGCCTTTCGGCTCGATAACTCCCCCGAGGACACGGTACTGCTGCTCACCTGCAAGAGCTGCGCAACAACCCTGCTGATAAGAATCTACCACAAGTCGATTGTCACTTTTGAGGCCTTTCCGCTGGTATTAGGATCGCTGAACTGTCACCCGGATCCCGCCGAACTGGCAGGCTGGCGGATTCAAGATTTCTACTTCTCGATTCCGGCTGGTTTCGAGCTCCAGAGTTCATCTTTTCGTTTCGGGCTGACCTCTCTTAATTTTACCAGCAGCGCCGCCGAACTGCGCCTGTGTCGGCTGGCACCAGCCTCCCAGCACCTCCAGCAGAATTCACTGTCCGCCCTTTTTCAGTCCTTCAGTTCCGCCCCGCCCGAAAAACAGACGGCAGCCCAACCGTCCACACTTCACTTCCGCCACGTTCCCACGCTTTCTGAGTACCTGTGGGGCCGAATCCGAAGGAAGAAGCCTTACCAGACTTCCTCCTTTATTCATTTTCCTCAGCATGACCGTATTTTAGGGTATAGTATCAGAAGCAGAACCCCCATAGAAACAGGGGTGGAGACTATGCTGGAAGAAGGTTATGGGATTATTCCGAAAGAAGAAGCCGCCGACGGCCCTGACGCGTGACCAGGCCCTGGCCTGCACCCCGGTAAGAAATAATGTCGTCAACTGGGAAATCCTTGACTCGGGAGTGGTGCGGGTTGAGTATATGCTGGTACTGAAACCCATTCTGAAATCGATATTCGAACGCTTTGGCAATACCCCCGCCGAGACGCCGACCAGAAAGCTCGAGTTGGATGCCCTCGGCAGCCAGGTCTGGCAAATGATCGACGGCAGCAGAACAACCGCCCAACTGATCGAGGAATTTGCCCGCCTGCATCGGATATCGAATCAGGAGGCTGAGCAGTCCATCACCCTGTTTCTTCGCGAACTGGGTAAAAGAGGATTGATTGCCCTGGGCTGATCAGTGTCTTCCGGGAGCTTCGTCGAGCTTTTTCTTCACCGCCTGCAGATCATTCCAGGTCGGCTGTTTCATCTCCGGGTTTTTCAGCAGGTAGGTGGGATGGAAGGTTGGCATTAGCGGAATCTGCGCTCCGTCGCCGACTTGAAACTGATGAAATCTGCCGCGCAGAGCAATCAGCGGCCGACTGCTGTCCAGGAGCGCTTGCGAGGTTGTCGTGCCCATGGTGACAATGACCCGCGGCGCCAGCAGACCTATCTGCTGCTTCAGGTAGCCGAGGCAGGTCGCAATCTGATTGGCATCAGGCCGACCCGACTGGGCCACGCTGCATTTAATCAGATTGGTGATAAACACTTCTGAGGACCGCAACCGTATGGCTGCGATCATCCTGGAAAGCATCAGGTCCTGCTGCTCTCCGAACAGCGCTTCGCTGGTCTCCTCCGGGTTGTACTCGAGCCACTCGCCTACCACCAGCAGATCGGGATGCGGCCCCCCTTTACCGGGCGTGCTGACATTTCTGGTTTGCCAGAGTTCACAGAGGCGGCACGTTTCAATTTCTGCTGCCAGTTCATCGATGGTAACCGTCCCCGCACCGCATGCCGGGGCCGCCGGAGTCATATCGACGGATAGAGAATCCACCGCCTTTGTTGCCCGGCTCTGCTCCTCTGCGCCCACGGTTTCCAGCAGCCGCAGCCCCGCATCCAAGGCATCGCTGCGCCGGTAGTGCTGCACTCCGCACGACTTGTGGTAGGCGACCAGGGATCTGATGGATTTGAGGAGTTCAGCGGTGGTCATGCGGACTGTTTCGACAGACTCTGATGGGCAAAATTGTATCTCGTTTGACCTATATTAGCGCTTTGTACGGTCCCCGCAATAGTTTTCGAAGAGAGGATAAGATGCTGTAATTTTGCTTATTTACAAAGATGAACATAGCCACATTGTAGTTTTGTAGTAGTAAGAGGAGAAAAGCAAAGCACATTCTCCCCATTTGTGGTATATTGATATGAACATATACACTAATTGAAAGGCCGCAGCATTTGCGGACTCACTGCAACCAGGTCAGCGGACACAGGTCATGGAAAAAGAGGAATTCAGTAAAATCAGGAAGCAACTTGGCAAAACTCAGAAGCAGCTGGCAGCGCTGCTGGGTATGTCGCTGAAAACCATTCACAGCTATGAGCAGGGGTGGCGTTCAATTCCGGCCCACATCGAACGTCAGCTATTCTTTCTGCTGATCAAGCAGCGCGGTCGCAACCCCGACGAGCTGATCCCCTGCTGGGAGCAGAAGGAATGCCAGGAAAAAGAGGATTGTCCGGCCTGGGAATTTCAGAGCGGCCACCTCTGCTGGTTCCTGTGCGGCACCCTGTGTGAGTGCACCAGTGAATCATCCTATAAAGAGAAAATCGGAATCTGCAGAAATTGTAAAATTTTCAAGTCTCTGGTCGAATAAATTCATTTTAGGCGAGCAGCGGCCTTTATTTTCGTGATTCCGGCATTAAAGTATTAAAGGATACAATTTAATACGGTGCCGGTCACCCCGCCGCCGCGATGATCATCAGTTAACCAGGTAACAGCTATGCCGATCTATGAGTTTATATGCAATTCCTGTGGCAACGAATTCGAGGCCATCGTTTCTTCCACCGATACCACATCAGTAACCTGTGAATCCTGCCAGAGCGGTGAAGTAAAAAAAGTGATGTCCGCTTCAAGCATCAAGGTGGGAGGTTCAGCGGCGCCCCTGAGCCCGCCTCCAGCTGCCGGCTGCGGCGGCTCCGGATTCTCCTGAGCGACCTGAAGCGAACCCCGGGTGGGTTTAATCAGGCACCAGGATCACTCTTAGTCGTTTTCTTTACTCCTGGAGAAATCGAAGACCCGTTCGTTTTTCTTCAGAAGACCATATTTTTCTCGGGCCACCTTCTCCAGGTAGGCCTGGTCATGTTTGAGCCGTTCGATCTCGGCCCGAAGTTCTTCGTTGGTGTTAATCAGCTCTTCGGTCTGTTGCTCGAGCGCAGCGGTCCGGCTTCTCTGCTTAATCAGGCTGTAGACGCCGGTCCCAGGAGCGAAAAGCAGCCAGGCGACGGCCACAACGATGAGCCCAATGACGATTTTCAGCAGCCTGTTTTCCTGCAGCGGCGTCAGCTTTTTTTTGGGTTTTTTTCTCAGCACAGGGTCAGGTAAAGATCAGATTTTCCTCAAAGCGACATATAACCATTTCTGCCGAGGGTCTGTCCACAGCTTTCACTGCAAGGTATTCCGGTCATTTGAAAGTGGCCGCCGAAACCAGTCGGTAGTAGAAACGCCGCACTTCCTGACCATCTTTGACGGCAGGCAGCTCCATAATCTCGGAGTCGAAGACCACCTCGGTTCCAAACGACCCTTTTTCCAGTCTCGATTTCTTCGAGGCCACCGCGATCACACCAACAGGCTGCCAGTCACGGGGATCAAACCACAACCGATACATCCGTGAGTTGTGCCCGAACAGGTGCCAGCCGACACTCTGGCCGATGGTCACGGATCTGCTCGGCGAGCTCTGGTCCCGGGCATTTTTGGTTCGGTAGAAGGCCAGACCGCTGGTGATCTGGTAGTGATCCATACCCACCACGATGGGGCGGGCGCCCGAATCCTTTTCGATTTCGTCGGCCAGGGTTTCGACTTCTACGGCGAGCTTATCCCAGCCGATGAGAAAGGGCCCCGGCGGATGAGCGGCGCCGGGCAGACCCAGGGTCACATAGTGCAGCCCGATCGCCAACGCCATAATGAGAACCGGTATGGTAAAGCGCCACAATTCATGAATCACCATCAGGCAGATTGAGCAGAATCTTCCATATACCGAAGTGACGGTGCAGCCTAAAAAAGGGAGTGCCGCCAGCCACAACGGGCTGGTCCAGTTGAGCTTGACCTCACGACTGAAACTGATGGTAAAAAAGAGGATAAAGGGCAGAAACGAAGCCAGAAAGAGCAGCAGGAAAGTGCGCCTCGCTTTGTTACGGATAGCGGGGATGTTCACGGTTTCAGCAGATTGGAAAAGCCTGCGGCCAAAAAGGAAAAAGAGCACCACCCCGAGCAGCCCGGCAGGGGTAAGAATAAGGGTGATATGACCGAGCAGGTGAGGGGTGGAAATGACCGGATCACTGGAGATCCGCTTGGCGCTCTGGAAAAGAAAGGAAGCCCACTGGTGCTGCATGTTCCAGAGAATTACCGGCGAAAAGAGCGCCCCTGCCAGCGCCAATGCTGCATAGGGGCCCGGCTTCAGGAACCAGCCCCGGGCTCTGCGGTCGATCAGCATGTAGAGGAAAAAGGCAGGACCAAGCAGGACGATGGTATATTTGGACAACAGGCCCAGGCCAAGGCTGATCCCAAAACCGGCCCAGGAGGCCGTGTCGCCCTCCACGAGAACCCGATAGCCGTAAAAAAGCAGGGCCGCCCAGGCCGCATGCAGCGGGGCATCCGGCGTCATCAGAAAACCGACACCAAAATAGAGCGGCAGGACCGTCAGCAGCAGCACGGTACCCAGAGCCGCCTGTCGATCGAAAACCTTAATCGTCAGGCGATAACAGAAAAAGGCAGTGACGAACCAGCAGAGAAAGGCGCCGATTCTGACACCAAACTCGTTAATCCCGCACAGATTGGTGCCCAACCAGATCAACAGGGCCACCATCGGCGGGTGATCCAGATAGCTGAGGTCCAGGTGCTGCGCATAATTCCAATAGTAGGCTTCCTGCTCCATGAGTTCAGGCAAGCCCAAATACATCAAGCGAAGCGCAACCATGGCAGCAATGCAGACGCTGAGCACAATTTCTTTGCTGGAAGCGTTGCCGCCGGGCAGTGGGAACACCCAGACCGCGCTGATAAAATAGAGGATCAGCACCCCGAACAGAGCCGCAGGGGTGAAGGCAATGAAAGAGGTCAAAAATGATAGTTGCTGGAGATGGCTCAGAAGCACCCCCTGCAGCGACGCAGCAAAAACGAAGACCAGCGCAAACCTGAGGATCACTAACAGGGATATCTTCTGCTCCTTATCCACCTTCAATATCCGTTGCCTCATTACAACCAGGACGAACGGGGCCACCAGCGCCAGCGCTGCCAGGTGGGCAGCAACTACCGTCAGCCCGAACCACCGAAGGAGCCCGTAGAGCAGTACCGAAAAGCCCCAGGAAGCAGCAATCGCGACCATGCCAGGCATTCTGGCACCAATGCCGAGGTCTCGTGCTAAGCTGAAAAATCTAAGATTGAGTGATTTCAATGGTGCCACGTACAGAAGTGCAAAACTGTCCAATTGCCCAGAAGCTGATCTACTCTACAACCTGGACGATCTTTTTCAACACTCTATTAGCCCGGGCAGCAGGAGACTCATTGTAAGTCAAAACTATGCGAGGGATTCGACCGAGGCGCCCCAGCGCCGGTCAATGGTGAAAATCAGGGTGAACAGACCGGCAATAAAGTAGACCAGTTTGAACACCCCGTCCAGCATGATCGCCCGGGAGCGGCTCAATTCGGCAATGACGATACCGACCGGGCCGATGACCAGGATGCCGGCGGTTGACACCTTCAGTCCTTTCTGTTCACTCATGTCACATTATCCATATCAAACGTCACGGCAGAAAATAGCAACATAGCAATCTAGATGTCCGGGAATATAATTTCCTTGCGTAATGCAGAGGTTGGGCAAAATACAATGTTAGATCAAGGCTTAAAGTTGACTTTCAATGGGCAGCAGCCCCCAAAAAAGATCAGCGAAACCCTGCATGGCTCCACGGGCGGGCTGGGCGTCGATGGTGCGGTCCGATGACTTCCACTGTAGACGATTATTTTGAATCGTCACTTCATAGGCATTTTCCGGCGCAGTCAGGTAATCGATAAAATCAGCAAGTTCATCGGCCAGTTCTACCGAGTCTATGAGCAACCCATTCTCTGAATTGATGACAATGGCCCGGGGATCGAAATTGAGAGAACCGATAAAGCAGAGACGCCGGTCGGAGACGATGGTCTTGGCATGCAGAGAAATAAACGGGGCCCTCACCGGCTCGACATCGGCCCAGTTCCTGATCGTCCCCGCAGGCTGATGGCGGAACTCGAACAGATTGACACCGGTGGCCAGGATCGGCTTGCGGTACTTTTTGTAATGGCTGTTGACCAGGGTGTGGTTGGTCGAAGCCAGGGAGTTGGTGATTATCTTCGCTCTTACCCCTTTGTTTATCAACTTCTGCAAATCCTCGAGGCTGCTGCCCACCGGAATCAGATAGGGACTTGTCAACAGAAGTTCTTCCCTGGTGGGATCAGAGAAATAGGAGATCATATCGATCAACCGATAACTCTTGCCTTCGATCTGGACAGGGTCGTCCTGGAGAAAGTGAGCTTCACCGACGAGCAGGTTTTCCTCGAGCATATCAAGCCAGTGCTGCCAGTCGCGGGGCTGCACGGAATAGGCCGTCAGTTGCGGACGAAATTTTTCAACCAGTTCAGCGACTCCTGAACGCACTTCATCAAGCGTATTATCCGGCAACTTGTCTATCCAGCGGGTCAGCGGATAGACCGAATTGTCATTCCAGTACTGATCATAGGCATCGGAGCTCTCCTCCACCACGCCGCCCAGAGCAATGACATCCACATCGAGGAAGTTGAACTCTTTGCCGAGGCCGAAATACTCGTTGCCCTGATTCCTGCCGCCGACGATTATCGCCTGGTTGTCAACGATCATCAATTTGTTGTGCATGCGTTGATTCAGAGCCTGAAAACTGGCCAGCATATTCAGCAGCCCGCCGATGGTTGAATCCCGCCCCGGGTTCGGATTGAAAATCCTGATCTCCAGATCGGGATGAGCATTCAGGGCGGCCAGATTTTTGGTGGTGGAGCCAAGCCAGATATCGTCGACGATTATCCGCACCTTGACACCGCGGTCTGCCGCCTTGAGTAGGCGATCAAAGAGCAGCACCCCGACGGCATCGCCTGCCCAGATGTAATACTGTAAATCGATGGCGCTGGTTGCCGAGTCGATCAAGGCCAGACGCGCATCCAGGGCCTCACGGGCATCAATCAACAGATGAAAGCCGGAGGCCTCGGCGCCATTGGCCCTCATAAATCGATCACCGAGCATTGCCACGGGTCCCGACGAAGCGGGAGCCAGGGCCGGCTCGTGAGCCAGTTCCGGACGCGGCGGCAGGGACGCACAGCCGGAAAACAGTAAAGCCAAGCCGCCCAGATAGAGCAGAAGCAGGAAACGAGCAGAAAACAAGTGCATAATCACCTCAATTAAGATGAATGGGGAAGAGTCGTTGGACCACCGGCTGAAAATCTATCGCAGGTAGGTCCGAAGTGAAAGACTTTTTCCTCCGGACGCCAAACTTCTTAACCATCATAGGGCAGCCTGAATCGCCGGGCACCACCAGTGGGCATGGGGCTTTACAAACCTGGAACTGCGTGCCCGGTAGCGCCCTACAGCTCAGGCAGGCCGACAAAACTGCCGTCATTGTCCTCGGCCAGGCGACGCATCAGGGCAGCAAACCGGGCCACGTTCATATCGGCTCCGGCATGGCCGAACAAGACCGGGAAACCGACAGCGTGGATGCGCACCCGGCGGGGGCCGTCTCCGAGCGATCGATTTATTGAATCGACGGTGTCGACCACCTCCTGGATGGAACCGCGGGAAAAATCGTCACCGAACACGTAGATGCTTATTTTTTTGTCCGCTGCGTAAAACCTCCTGATGGCCGCGGTAATGCCCTCCACCGGACTCGAATTAGAGAAAGGCGTCCAGCTTCTGAGCCTCTCCAGTATGGCTTTTCTGCGCGCCGGCGTATCCTGTATCCAGCGGCCCGCGTATTGGGAAAACATATAGTCTCCCATATCGTTCATCACCTGAATTCCCTGGACCCGTGGATAGATGGAAAGAATCTCCTGCATTTTTTTGCGCACCGCCGGCCAGGCAAACTGCTGCATGGACCCGGAAGTGTCGATCACGAAGATGATAAATTCGCTGTCCACCGGGATGCCGCCGATGGGAGCATTTATGGGAGTGGCAGATTTCTGCCGTTGCAGCCGAAGCATCTCCTCGGTAAGCTCCTGCTGGGCCCGATACAATTGCTCAATGATTGCCTCCTGGGAAGAATAGCGGACCAGCAGGTTTTTCTGCTGTTCCCGCGCTCCGGCAAGCTGAAGGTTAAGCTCGCCAATCTGCTCGAGCAGGGTGTGCTCAGTAGTGCGCAGCTCTTCACTGGTTTGGTAGAGTCTGGCTGAGTGATCCCTGAGAGAGACGACCTCGGACCGGATCCGATTGATGCTGAGGGAAATATCTTTGGTTGATTCTTCGATCAGCGCGGGCTCCGATATTTTCATGATTACCAGCAGCAGCACGATGGCGCCGAATCCGCAGGATATTACATCGAGAAAGGACAGGTTGAACACCTCTATGGACCGTCTTCGTCTTTTCATGGCCAGTCCCTGGTCGGAGTTAAAAAGGATCCCCCCGAGGTCACCGCCAGCTCCCAGAACAGCGACGCCGCCATGGGATCGCCTTCGATGGGAAAAAGAATGGTGTTGACGGGAACCTTGGCGGGCAGGCTTTTAATCGCTTCCCGGTAAAGTTTTACCCTGGCCTGCCCAGTAATCGTAGTCGACCTCGCTCCCCGCTTTCCCAGGGTGGGAAGGCCGTCGGTGATGAGCACTATATTGTCCGGTGGTGGAGTCAGAGAGCGGGCCTTCAGAAAGGGTGCCTCGAGGTTGGTGCCGCCCAGCGGCGCCACCATTTTCAGGGTCTCGATCAGGCTATCAACCTGGTCGAACCGGGTAACCGGCAGCCAGCCCGGTGTTTCGCCTGCGGCCAGCGGGACCACTGAAGTGCTGAAATGGTGGATCTGAATAGAACTGGTCTGGGGCAGATTGGCCACCAGCCACTCCACCGTTGCCACCGCTTTGAGCCATTTGGGTGCAGTCCGGCGGCTCTTTTCGTCACGCACCTTGCGGCGCACCACATCGACGATTCTGCGGTCCAGCATCGAAGCGGACGAGTCGACCAGGATCAATACCCTCTGTCCGTCGAGGCGCAATCCGGTCAGGTACTGCCGGTTTCCCGTCCCGACAAAAGCCCGGACCTGTCTGCCCGCCTCACGCTCAGCAGCTTTCTGGCTGGCAACGGCCTGCAGTTCCTGCTCCAGGCGCAGTAGTTCTTCCTGCAAGGCCGCGATGCGCTCCTGGGCAGATTGGTTCCGGCTCAGCGGGATTGTTTTGTTGTCAATCTCTTCCAGCTCGTTCAAAAACGCTGTGCGGGTCTGTTCCAGGGCTGCAAGTGAACGTTCGAGTCGGCCTATTTCGGTCTGCTGCCGCTCGATATGGGCGCCCATCAGCCGCTGCTCCATTTCCGCCTGCCGCAATTCAGCCGACCTGTCGGCAACATGCTCGCTGCGGCGGCTCTGCGTGTGGCTGTTGAGTATCAGTACCAGCAGGACCACCGCGCCAAAACCGCAGAACATGATATCCAGGAAGGAGAGGTTGAAAGTCGATATCCGACGCCGGGTAAAAGAAGCCATCTTCTACCTCAGGGCAGCGGTCTGGTGCGCAGACGGGCGATGAGGTTATCGTTGCAGTAGGCTTCGCTGTCGAGCACCAGCCGTTCCTGAAAAAGCTGAAGTTGATGAATGAAGAACATCAGAACGATGGAGATGACCAGGGCAATGAAAGTTGAGTTGAATGCCACTCCGAGGCTCTGGGTCACTCCGGTAATATCGCCCTCGACCGCACGATTGGCTAAACCGAGGGCAGAGCCGATGCCTCTGACTGTACCGATAAACCCCACCGAAGGAATGGCCCAGGCGATATATCTGATGATGGAGAGTTCGGCCTCCTGCCGTTCCATTTCAGATTCGCACAAGTCGCGTACGGCCGTGGCCGAGTCCTGGATGTTGCCAGTTACGCCGAAACGCTGAATCCCCAGGCGCAGAGCCCGCGGTAGTAAATAGTCCCGGGTCGGCGGCTGCAGCCCGGCGAGATGGTCGAGCAGACTTCTGGTATCTTCCGGACCCACCGGAAGGGTTGCCGGCAGCTCCAGGATATCATTGGCAAGGATTTGCTTCTGGCGATATGCCGAAATGGATTTGTAGCCGAGGATGGCGAGCGCCCAGAGCATCAGTATGAAACAGGCTTCCTGCTCGTAATCCTTGATAACTACGAAAAAATTACGCTGTTGCACATAGTTCGGGTCCTGGGCAATCTGCTCCTGCTCAAAGGTTATAAATTCCGCAGCCTTCGGCCGGACAACGGTCACATAGGCTGCATGCACGATGATGAAGGCGATCAGCAGCGTGAACACTTGATAGACGAGTTGGATGGGAAACAGTTCTCTGTTCATACCGCTCCTAGATATCTGTGGGAAAGGAAATTTGGGAATCGGCGCCAATCTCTTCACTGGGCTTGAACGGTGGAGGCCAGACGACGGTCTCGGCGGGGCTCTGTGGCGGGGCAGGTTCACGGGTAGCTTCGCCGCCCGCAGGCTCCTTAACCGCCGGCTCCGATTCCTTTTCCGCCTGCAGAGGCCCGCAAAACATGAACAAGATGATGAGAATCAAGAGCGGGTACCAGGCAATATGTGGGCAGGTGGGCACAATGGGGACGCGCTCAAACATTTTTCCGCGGACACTGAAGAACGTCCGGGGGAGATTTCTCGCCGGCAACGCGGCGATTGAGTAGAATGACAATCTTTTTCTTTTCATGGGTACCTGGCAATACGGAAACCGACACTGTTGCGTGCTTCCTTGCGATAGGCCCGATAACTCAGCCTGGTTTCGGCAAGCGTCGCATCTTTCCAGCTCGATCCTCTGATCACCCGGTGCGTGCCGATGCCGGGCCCGAGCGGGTCAATGTCTTCTGCCAATCTTCCGGTATAAGCGCTGTAATAGTCATGGCACCATTCAGACGCATTGCCGCCTATATCAAAGAGACCCGACGGGTTGGCCGGGAAATGGCCGACTGGAGAGGTGACCGGGAACGTATCGTTATAGCCCGGTACGACCCGCGGCAGCAGCGTCCGGGCGGACTCGTCGCCGAGATTGGCAAGCACCGCGCGGGGCGGAAAACCTCCCGGCCAGGGATAGCGCTGTATCTCCTGAACCCCTGCCTGCCTGGCGGTGTAGGCCCATTCTGCCTCGCTGGGCAAGCGGTAGCCGTTGGTCGGCGGCGCAGCTGCGCGATAGCCGTTGTCCTGTTTCTGGTAAAACGGTTCCAGGTTGTCCTGTTCGCTGAGCCAGTTGAGATAGGCAACGGCCTGATCCCAGGTCACGTTTACCACCGGCTGGTTGTCACCATCGAGCGAATAGCCCTTGTAGGTTCCGGACCGGTGGCCTCCGTTGAATTTTTTAAATTCGCCGTTGGTAACCAGGGTCTCACTGATCAGAAAAGGCCGTTTCATGATAACCTGCCGTTCACGCTCGTTGGCCCGGCGGCCCGGCTCCCTGCGTGGAGCACCCATCATAAAGGACGACGGCTGGATAAGCCGCAGTCGCTGTCCGGCCGCAGTGGTCAATGACACCCCGCTCTCCGGAGGAAGCGCCACGGCTTGCCCGGCTGCTGCATCGGCCGGCAGCTCGATCACCAGCTGCTGGCTGAAGGCGGGGTTCGGGGTAAGCGTCCGAGATACGGTTTGGTAGCCAGGCGCACTGACCACGAAGGTCTGGGCCCGGGCCGGCAGCTTCAGGGCGCCCTGCAGAGCACCGCGGGAAGTGCCGTTGATAGTGACCGTCGCCTGGGCTGGAGTGGTGGTCAGAAACACTACTCCCAGCTCCTCTTCCAGGGTGAGCTGCAGATCCCGCTCCTCCCCTGGCGCAAGGGAAATAGGGTGATTAAGGGTGAGGTACCCCGGCCGTGACAGACTGATATCCTGATCGATGCCTGACGGCAGGGTCAAAGAGAGCGGAGTGGTCCCCCTGTACTGGTTGCCGATACTGACCGCGGCACCAGCGGGTAGGCTGGTCAGCGACAGCAGTGCCGGCAGCGGCGTCAAATCGATGAAATAATCCGCCTCGACGCCAGCCTCGACGGTAATCGCCTGGCTGTGAGGACTATGCAAATCCAGGCGCAGTTCGATGTCGTGGGTGCCGCTGAGCAGAGGCACAGTCAGCGGAGTGGTACCGGCGCCCGTTCCGTCGACGACCACTTCTGCTCCCTTGGGGTGAGAGCCGATGGTGACATCGGCCCAGTCGGGTTCGAGTGACACTGCAAGATCCTGAACAATCTCTTTGCCTTCGATAACGATTTCGGTCTGATAGGGGCGATAACGTGGTTTGCTCAGGATGAGGGTATGGGGACCAGGGGCAATTGGTACCGTAGCCGGCGGCGTAGTACCCAGCAAACGGTCTGCAGAATAGACCTGCACCCCGTCAGGCGGGCTGACACGAAGATTGAGCAGGCCCGGCAATTTCTCCAGAGTCACCTGAAGAGAACTTTGTCCGCCCTGGCCAACCTGCACTTCGGTGCGAAAATCGTGGTAGCCCTTTTTTTCAACGGCTACTGAATAGAGAGCCGGCAGCAGCAGATAGCGGCCGCCGATCTTGACAGCCGGAAACCGTCCTGAGACCTTCAGCGAATCTGGCTCGGGCGAGACGATGACTTCAAGGGGACGGGCCAGCAGTACATAGCCCACTGCGCAACTCAAGACCAGAAAGAAAAAGGCGATGGCGGCGACACCTATTTTTTTTCTCCTCGAAGTTTTGGTCGGAGGTGCGATATCCACCGGAAGCTCATCGCCGCCGTTGTTCTGGCCGATATGTCCCGGCGGAGGGTGGGGCGGGGGCGACAAAACCGGTGAGTCGGCGGCCCGTTCCTCGGCAACCCTGAAAACGATGCGGTCGCCACTGCGTTCGAAGCGGGCCAGGAACGGTCCGCAGCGCAGCGTATCGCCAGACTTGAGCCAGGCCGATTCGGTCAACTGGCGGTCATTGTGAAGCAGCGGCACGGCAAGATGTTCCGCCGGTTGAATGAACAGATGCCCCTGGGCGTCATCGATATAGGCGGCAGGCTCAGCGCTGCCCTTCATGCGGATATGGTTGTCAGGACCTGAGCCGATGGTAAGCGGCAGATCCCTGTCGGAAAATTGGTCTTCCGCGCCATCCACTTGTGTGATCGTGATAAATCGACTCAAATCGCTTCCTCACACCTGATCTCATAGCGGTTATCGCTGTTCTCGGGGGCGACGGTTATCTTCTTCCTCACATCCCGATAGCCGGCCCTGCTGCCGACCACGGTGTAGGTGCCCGGGTGCAGATCTATCTTCCTGGTGAAGAAGGGGGCGATCCGACCCACGTGATAGATGGTGATATGGGTCTGGTTGTCCGATTCAAGTGTGACGGTTACCGGAGTGCTGAACTTCTCGAGCTGGGTTTCAAGTGCTTCTATCTGGGCCCGCAGCCTGGGCCCCTGCGGTTCGATCTGTTTGGCAAAGCTGAGCAGGCCGGCTGCGGCTGAGCGCTGTGGTGCATCCTGCAGCCTTTGGGAATGCTCAACGGCATCGCGCAAAGAAGCGTCAAGCTCCGCCCGCCTGGCTGACTGCTGCTGACCGGCGGTGGCAAACAGAAGGTCGGCATCAAGGCGTAAGATCTCCCCATAGGTTTCGAGAGCCTGCGGCCACTGTTCCCCTGCCCGGTACTCCTCGGCTTGGCTTTTTAATCGATTGATTTCGCTGCGCCTTTGTTTTTCCGCCAGCAGGACCGCCGCCTGTTCGACCTCCTGCTGGTGAATGCCCAAACCGCCAAGGGTCTGCAATGAGCGCTGGGCGGAGGCAAAATCCTCGACCTCCAGGGCCGAGAAAAGACTGCTCATTTCACCCTCGAATACCGCCTGGTTCAGCCGGTCCTGTATCCTGTCGCGTGCTGCCCGCGCCGGCTCATAGGCTGAGCCGGCATTAATTATCGTCTCCAGCTTCACTAACGCCTCCTCCAGCTGGCCCATCGCTTCAAGCTCCAGGGCGTGGTGATACGCCGTGAGTGTGCCGGACAGTTTTTCAGACAGTTCGACGCCCTGCTGCGCCTCTCTGCTGGCTGGCTCGATGACCAGCGCCCGATTGAAATGATCCCTGGCCACCTCAGGCTGCTCGTCCGTCAAACCGAGCTGCCCTGCTGCCAGGGCTTGCCGATAGCGCTGCTCTTTGGTGCCGAGCAGGGTTTGCAGATCGTTTAAAAGCCGTTCATACCTCTCTGCAGCATCCTGCACCGCCCCCTCGTTCAGCACAACATCAGCCTCTTCGAGCTGGGCCATGATTTGATCGTACTCTTCAGGGGCCCAGCTGCTGACGCCCTGCGCTTCAGCTTCAATCTTGAGGGCCCAGACCCGCTCTCTGGCTTGTGCCGCCGCGCCGGCCGCCGCCTCCTCTGGAGCGGACTCTACCTGCTGCAAAGTCTGCGGTTCGACAGTCTCGGACTGCTGCGTCTGATTTACCTGTTTCTCAACCGCTGCAGGGGCCGGTGCCACCGGTGCCGGCTCCGGGGACGGCGCGGTCGACACCGGCGATGTCTTGTCGGCGGGCTGAAATACCAATACCCCGACTGCCCCACCCAGTAGTAAGGCAAAAAGGGCCACCAAGATCAGCAGAGCCTTTCGCCGGCCGGCCTGCAGCGGCGCCGGACCGCCGCCCGGCGGGACCAGCTGCTCTTTGAGATATTCTCGACCAGGCGGCCGTTTACTGCTGTCCATTCAGCTCTTCTGACGGCGCTGGCGCAAGTTCCGGCAGGGTCTCGGATTCACCTATCAATCCCGTTTCCTGCGCATATATCTGTTTTAGCATGCTGCGCCAGGTGGCGTATTGCTGCTCGGCAGAACCGGTGAG
Source organism: Desulfobulbaceae bacterium (assembly GCA_024640625.1). GTDB lineage: Bacteria > Desulfobacterota > Desulfobulbia > Desulfobulbales > Desulfocapsaceae > JABDQA01. The sequence goes on along the minus strand of JAHEER010000003.1, from coordinate 46,532 downwards.
CCGCACCGTCTGGCCTTCCACTTCTATGGTCAGCGGTTCGGCCTCCGAGGAAAATGATGAGCCCAGTTCTTCAATAACCTCCTGGTTGATCTTGCTTTCCTGACGCACCTGGTGACCACTGTAAACCGAATAGGCCCCGCCGGCGATCAGCACGTCCTGGAGCGGCCTGGTTCGAACCGCGGTTTCATAGTCCCCGGCCGCCCCTAAGGCAATGGCCCCGACAATCGCCGTTACACCGAGAATCTGACGAGTCAGGGCCTGGCGTTCAAGTTTTCGCAAGATGGTCACCTCTTCGTGCCGGTACCTGCGCCAGTTGGAATACGGTTCCCAAAGATCCTGGTAATAGATATCGTAGTAGTCGTTGATGGTGTCGACCAGCAGATCGTCCCGGACCTTGACTGCTTCCACCCGCTCCAGCATCGGATCGTCCTCGGCCGGCAATCTCTGCAGTGACACCCGCCCATCTTCATCGGTAGCGATATAGGGGCCAAAGGCATCGGGAGCCATCGAGAAGGCGTAATTCAGTGCGGCGATCTGTCTTATTTCCTCTATTTCCCCGGCGCTGAGGCTGTTTCTGTGAACGGCAAGATCGTTGGCGATGGTATTAAAGAGATCCTGGAACACATCCTCTTTTTCCATCTCCACACCAATATGCTCTTCAGCTTTGGCCGTTTCCGCGTAGGCCCGTTTAAACCAAACCACGTTTCTGGCGTCGGTTACGGTTATTTCAAGAGACGCATTTTCGCCGTCTGAATGGAGTATCGCTCCCTGCACCAATACCTCTGACCCCACATCCTGGTCGGGAACAACCCTGACCACCCCCCAATACCCTGCTCTCTGGAGGGTATGCTTGAGATGGATCGGGGCGAAACGGGACTCAGCCTCCCTTATTTCCGGCGACAGCCCCTTTCGTTTATCGGGATCTTCGGGCAACTGCCCGGGATCGAAAACCTGGATGGATACGTTGAGCAGTTCCGCATCGCTGAGCTCGCGTTCCGGGGTCAGCGGAGCCACCTGGTCGGCAACCTGCTTCCCCGGGACGGATGCGCAGCCGTTCATCAGGGCTGCGGCAAATATGACAAGTGCATAGCCCAGCATGGCTAGGAGGAATCTTTCCCGTTGCCTGACTCTGTAGATATGGTGTCTCATTTAGTTCCTTCTTTGTATTTCCGGTATTCTTCCCAGAGCTTCTCTTTTACTTCCGGGTCGGTCTCCTGCTCTGCCGCCTCGCGCAGCTGGCGGGCGACCACGTCGTCATCCTCTGACAATTCCCTGGGTCCCTGGGAGACCGGTCGTTGCGGGCTTTCGGCTTTGCCCTGCCCGGCGCCCTCATTGGTCGCACCCTGCTCCGGACCTCCCCCGCTCTGCCGGGAGCCGGACTCGATGTCAGCGCCACCAGCGGCCTGCTCCTGCCCTCCACCGGCACCCCCGGTTGTTGTCTCAGGTTCACCGTCCTGTCCTGGCTGTCCCCCCTGACCTCCACTGCCGTCTTCACGCTGCCGAGGGATGTGAGCGGCCACCTTTTCCTGCTCCTGAAGCAGCATTTCATCGAACTCTCCCAGGGCGGCGGTGAATTCCTCCTCCAGGCGGGCCACCTTTTCTCCGCTGGTCTGCCCGGACAAGTCGGGAACCGATGCGAACCGCGGATCTCCGGCCAGCAGTTGAGCTGGCGACCCGCACGGAAGGCCCTCCAGACTTTGCGGGCCGCCACTGAGGTAGAGCGCTCGGCAATAATGCGTGATACGGCCTTCGAGGTAGGCAACGAAAAGCAGGCCCTCTTCCCGGGAATAGGCAGGCTCGCCCCTGCCGGCAACTGACAGGTGCTGCTCAATCACCGCCTTCCGGGTCTTTTCAAGAGACAGGATGGTGGTGGTCAAGCCAGTCTGCACACTTTGCGGATCCGCTGCTGAGACCGCCGATGAAATCATGAGTGCCAGGGCGCACCCACTCACGGCCGCGCAGGCGGTCATGGTGCGTTTGACTATCTCACTCCTGATGGTCATGGTCATTTAATTGGCAAGATCCTCATATAGCCGGCCGCCATAAGGGCCGTTCAGTCATACTTGCTATTATAATAACAGGTCCGCCTTGCTGCTATATTCTTTGTGCAGCCAGGGGAAATGGTCACGCATATGAGCAAGGCGATGGGGGCTCTACGTCTGCCGTCGACACCTCATTGCTTACCGGGTGGATTGCTTTTTAATCGACAAAAACTAGAGAAGGTATACTATAGTTCTCTTACAGGAGGTAACGCCCATGTCGGACTTTGAGAAAAGGATAACCATCGGAATTAGTTCGTGCCTGCTCGGCAACAAAGTCAGGTTTGACGGCGGCCATAAACATGACCGCTACATCACCGAAACACTGGGCAGGTACCTCACCTTCGTTCCGGTGTGTCCCGAAGTCGAATGCGGCCTGCCCATACCCAGGGAGGCAATGCGGCTGGTCGGGGATATTGAGGCACCGAGACTGGTCACCAACAAAACCGGTGTTGATCACACCGAACGAATGCTTTCCTGGGCCAGGAAAAGGGTCGTTGAACTGGAAAAGGAAAATCTTATCGGTTTCATTTTCAAAAACCGATCACCCTCGTCCGGTATGATGCGGGTCAAGGTGTATGACCGCAACAACGTTCCCCAAGCGGTTGGGGTCGGCTTGTTCGCCCGCGCCTTTCAAGAGCATTTTCCAATGCTCCCCACCGAAGAGGAAGGACGCCTTCACGACCCGCTGCTGCGCGAAAATTTTATCGAACAGATCTTTGTCTATCAGCGCTGGCGGGAGGTGGCCGACTCCCCGACCGCTGCCAAACTGGTCGCTTTTCATACCACCCACAAGCTTCTTCTGTTCTCCCACAGCGAGAAACTCACCAGGGAAATGGGTCGGCTGATGGCCCAGGCAGGCAGCCTTGACCTCGACGTCTTTATCGAACGCTACCAGGAGCTGCTGATGGCAGCCATGCGGCTCAAACCGACCGTCAAAAAGCACGTCAACGTCCTTATGCACATGATGGGCTATTTCAAGAAGGTGATAAGCGCAGACGAGAAACAAGAGATGCTGACCGTCATCGACCAGTTCAGAGACAACATTGTTCCGCTTATCGTGCCGGTAACCCTGATCAACCATTACATCAGGAAATACCAGGAACCTTACCTCATGCAGCAGCACTATCTGAACCCACACCCGGTGGAGCTCAAACTCCGCAATCACGCCTGAGCAGCGCAGCCGGCTTACTCTACCTGGAAGCCCGGTGACCAGGCCCCCTGTGGAGCAGCACAGGGTACCCGGTCCCACCCGCGTCCTCCTGGCATAGGTGTAAGGCATGGTTATTGTTTTCTAAAATCGCACAACAGACAATATCACAGACGGCGCTATTTCGATAGTATTTGCTATTATAACACAATCTTTTTGCCCCCATTGTTGATGGGGCAATGCAGCTTATAATTTTCATAACAGAGTGAAACTCCTATTTCTGCTTTCGAGAAAAGAGGAACATGATGAGATATTTTCTAGGAATTATTTTGGCTATTTTGCTGGCGGGCTGCTCCAAAGTCGACATTGCACAATATGCGGACAACAAGCCTGCATTTGATATTTTTTCCTACTTCGAAGGTAAGACATCAGGCTGGGGTATGGTCCAGAACCGCAGCGGGAAACTGCTGCGGCAGTTTGTGGTTGCGATCGACGGCACTTTTACCGACGAGAACACCCTTGTGCTTGAAGAACAATTCATCTGGAGTGATGGAGAGGAAAGTACGAGAGTCTGGACCATCAAGAAAACCGCTGCCGACACCTATGTGGGTACGGCCGACGATGTGGTCGGTATGGCCCAGGGAATATCCTCCGGCAACGCGCTCAACTGGCGCTACCACCTCAACGTTGAAGCCGACGGCTCAACCTGGAAAATCCATTTTGACGACTGGATGTTTCTGCAGCCTGACCAGGTCCTTCTAAACAGAGCCTCGATGAGCAAATTCGGCATTCACCTGGGTGACATTACGATTGCTTTTGCAAAGGATTAATCATGAATATAACTATATCCCCCACTCTTCTGCTTCTTGTTTCATTGTTATTACTGCCAGCCGCAGCCGCCGGCTCGGTGGACTCTATGACCCTCATCGCCAAGGGTGATGTCCACTATATGGGCTTCATAAAGGTATACGACGCCCATCTCTACGCTCCCGAAGCGAAAGACCAGGGCCGTATTCTAAGCCCCGAAGTGTCAAAGTGTCTGCTCTTAAAGTACGACGTGGGGCTCAAACCAAACGATTTCGTCAAGGGAGCCAACATGGTGCTCGAACGGCAACATCCGCCGGAACGTCTTGAGCGCCTCAAGACGCATGTGGATGCTCTGCACAGCGCTTACAGACCTGTTGACAAAGGGGATTCGTACACTTTATGTTACGATGCAGATACCGGTTTGACCACCCTCAACCTGAACGCGGAACAACTGGTTGCCATCCAGTCGGAAGAGTTCAGCGAGGCGTACTTCGGTATCTGGCTTTCTCCACACAAGCCCCTTAGTTCCGCACTACAGAAACAGCTGGTTGACTCATCGGCTGGTCCGAGCCGGGATGGAGAATCTCGATGAAAGATTTCCTGGAAATCTTCAAGTCGCTGTCGAGTGAAAATCTGCACCGTCTCGCGGAAATCTATACCGACGATATCCGCTTCGTGGATCCCGCCCATGAAATAAACGGGCTCGACGACCTGCACAACTATTTCGAGAAACTTTACGCCAATGTAACCTCAGTCGATTTTGATTTTCACGAGCCAATGTGCCTTGAGCAGCGCGGGTACGTACAATGGATTATGCACTTTTCCCATCCGCGCTTAAACGGCGGCCGTGTCATAGAGGTGCCGGGATCGTCTTTTCTGCAATTTTCCGAGTCGGATAAAGTTTTTCACCACCGCGATTATTTTGATCTGGGCTCCATGCTCTACCAGCATCTTCCGGTGCTTGGAGGTGTCGTCAGGTCCATCAACAGGAGGCTGGGATCATGAGAATTCTGATTACCGGGGCAACCTCCGGGATCGGCCGACAGCTTGCTCTCGATTACCATCACGACAATCACGAGGTGTGGGCCTTGGGCCGCAATCAGACCGCGCTGGATGAACTCAGCAGTGCCGGTATGCAGGCGGTCAGGCTCGACCTCGCGGACCGGGCAGCGACCCTTGACTGGTTTACGGCGATGACTCCCATCGACCTGGCCATACTCAACGCCGGCTCGTGTGAATACATCGACCTGCCAGACTTCGACAGTGCATTGGTAAGCCGCGTTATGCGCACCAACGTTGAGTCGATGGCGGTTTGCATCGAGGGCGTCTTGCCGCTGCTGCGCCAGGGGGTGCGCCCCCATCTGGTGGCGGTGGGTTCATCGGCGGCCTACCTTCCTCTCTCCCGAGCCGAGGCCTACGGTGCTTCCAAGGCTGCCATAGAATACATGATCAGAACGTTGCGTATCGATATTTTTCAGGAAAACATCGATGTAAGTCTGGTGTGCCCCGGGTTTGTGAAGACACCGCTGACCGATCGCAATGAATTTTCCATGCCCTTTCGCCTGAGTGTCGAAGACGCCTCGAAACGAATCCGCCGGGGAATTGATAAACGCCAGCTGGAAATCCATTTCCCCAAGCGCTTCACCTTTATACTCAAGACTCTCTCCATGATCCCAGAAGCACTGTGGGTCAGGATCTCGCAACGATTGGTGAAACATGGAGAATAAGCGGATCGCCATTATCGGCACCGGTATTGCCGGTTTGACCTGCGGTTACTACCTCAACAAGAAGGGAATCGATATCACCCTGTTCGAGGCAGCTGATTACATTGGCGGTCATACCCATACGGTCCAGACCGACTACCACAGCGAGCAGGCTGCTATCGATACCGGATTTATCGTCTTCAACGACCGGACCTACCCCAATTTCATCAGCCTCATGGATGAGATCGGCGTCGACTATCAGCCCACCGAGATGAGTTTTTCGGTGCGCAATGACCACCTCGATCTGGAGTACAACGGCAGCTCGGTAAACGGCCTTTTCGCCCAGCGCAGAAACCTTCTACGGCCGTCTTTCTTCAAGATGCTGGCCGATATAACCCGATTTAACAAAGAAGTGAGAACCATTTCCGATGCAGAAGCTGAGTCGACCATCGGGGAATATTTGCAGCGCTCAACTTACGGTTCACTGTTCAAAGATAATTACCTGCTGCCGATGATAGCGGCCATCTGGTCGATGGGCACCGAGGATTGCCTCGATTTCCCTCTGCACTTCTTCAGACGTTTTTTCGACAATCACGGTCTCCTGGACCTCACCAACAGGCCTCAGTGGTATACCATCAAAGGCGGCTCCAGCTCCTACATCGAACCGCTGACCGCGGGATTTCGGGAACGTATACGCCTGAACAGCGCTGTCACCAGGGTTGAGCGCAGCGAAGACGGGGTCATCGTGCGAACCGGAGACGAATTCAGCCGCTTCGCTGAAGTGGTGTTCGCCTGTCACGGCGACCAGGCCTTGGCGGTTCTGCAGCGGCCCGACGAAAACGAGGGCCGAATCCTCTCCCGGTTTCGCTTCTCCGACAACCGGGTGGTCCTGCATGCCGACTCCTCCCATTTGCCGCGGCGCAAAGGGGCCTGGGCCAGCTGGAATTATCGCATCACGGACCGGGGTGCGGCCCAGAGCACCCTGACCTACAATATGAATATCCTGCAGCGACTGCAGAAGAGACACACCTACCTGGTGACCCTGAACCAGGATATCGAGCCCCGCCATATCATCGCAGAATTCCGCTACAGCCATCCCGTCTACTCGGTGTCGATGGTTGACGCTCAAAAGCAGTGGCAACGCATCTCAGGTGTCGACCGGGTTCATTATTGCGGGGCTTACTGGCACAATGGATTCCATGAGGATGGTGTGCGCAGCGCCCTGAGAGTTTGTGCCATGCTGGAGGGCGATTGATGGGCTCTGCACTTTACTCCGGGGTTGTCGTACACGAGCGCTTCCTGCCCAAAACACATCGCTTTAAGTACCCGTTTTTCATGTGGTATCTCGACCTCGATGAGATCGACAGCCAGCCCGGCCTGGGGCGTTGGTTCTCCACCGACAACTGGGCTGTGAGCCGCTTCAGGCGCTCCGATTACCTGGGCAGGCCCAATAGCCCCCTGGCAGACTGCGTCAAAGAAGAAATGGGTAGATTGACAACCATCCGGGTGACCGGTAAAGTATTCGGTCTGCTCAATCTCAGAACCCTGGGACTCTATTTTAGCCCGGTTAACTTTTATTTTGGCTTCACCAAGGATGACGAGCCTTCTCATTTGTTGGCCGAAGTGTCCAATACTCCATGGAACGAACGTCACCATTACGCCCATTTGCTCAACGGCACGCGGACGGAAGCGGTCAATGAGAAAGTCTTCAAGGTTTCGCCCTTCAACCCCAGCCGAGGCCAGACTTACCGCTGGCAGATAGAGCCCCCTGGGGAGTTGCTAACCATCAAGCTGGGCGTCCATGACCAGCGCGGTCACGTATTCGAGGCCGGCCTGCGTCTGCAGCGCCAGCCGTTTACCGCCCAGTCCGCCCGCCGCTTGCTGATGCGCAAACCGGCCATGACGGCGTTCATCATCGCAGGAATCTATTGGCAGGCGTTAAAACTCTTTAGCAAAGGAATACCCTATCAGCCCTATGTAAAGGAGGAAGTATGAACACGTTGACCACGACTGCTGAAAAAGCTCAGGAGCGCAGTGGCTCAATGACGGAGCGCTGGGCAAAAGCGTTATTTCTGAGATTTATGGAGCACCTCAAAAACGGTCAGTTGATTGTCTCCGATGGTGAAGAGGTGATGACCTTCGGCAGCGACGGTGAGTTATCAGCCCGTATCACGGTGCTTGACCAGCAGTTTTATTCCAAACTGGTCCTGGGCGGCTCCATTGGCGCCGGCGAGGCCTATATTGACCGTCTATGGGACACCAATGATCTGGTGGCCGTGGTGCGCATCATAGCCCGCAACATGGGCCTGCTCAACAGGCTGGAAAAACGATTCGGCTGGCTGTTTCAGCCGTATCGTCTGGTGCTGCATCGCCGCAACCGGAACAACAAATCGGGAGCCAAGCGCAATATCATCTCCCATTACGATCTGGGCAATGACCTGTACGAAACCTTCCTCGACAGCAGGATGATGTATTCAGCGGCAATCTACCCGGACGAGTCAAGCGACCTTGAACAGGCCGCCGGCCACAAACTGGATGTCATCTGCAGAAAATTGGCCCTCACGCCGGAGGACAGCGTCGTGGAGATCGGCTCGGGTTGGGGCGGTTTTGCCATCCATGCGGCAGCCAATTACGGCTGCGCAGTGACCACCACGACCATCTCCGAGGCCCAGTATGAGGAAGCAAAAAGAAGGATCGACAAGGCGGGGTTAAGCGACAAAATCACTCTGCTGAAAAAGGACTACCGTGACCTCGACGGCACCTACGACAAACTGGTCAGCATCGAAATGATCGAGGCTGTCGGCCATGAATATCTGCCGGAATATTTTGCCACCTGCAGCAGGCTTCTGAAACCTGCCGGGAAAATGCTGCTTCAGGCCATCACCATCAGCGATCAGGTATATGAGCAGTATCGCAAAGGAGTGGATTTCATTCAGCGCCACGTCTTTCCTGGCGGCTGCCTGGTGGCCAACCGGGTGATGTTCGATCTGATTGCCCGGAAAACTGATATGGTGGTGAGGGGACTAGAAGATTTCGGTCTCGACTACGCCAAAACCCTCAGCGACTGGCGAAGCGCTTTTGGGCGAAGCACCGATTCACTTGAACTAAACGGCTATGACGACCGCTTCAGACGCCTCTGGAATTTCTATTTGGCTTATTGCGAGGGAGGTTTCAGAGAACGCTGGATCAGTGTTGTCCACCTTGTGGCAACAAAACCGGAATTCAGGTAGGAGATGCGCCGGATGGCTCACTCAGGATCCCACCCTATCGTCCTCATCACCGGGGCAACCGGCTACATCGGCAGAAGGCTTACCCATCATCTGCTTGCCAGCCAACGCTACAAGCTGCGGCTGTTTGTCAGAAATCAACGCAAGGTGCAGGCAACGATTGTTGATTCGGTCGAGATTCACGAGGGGTCTACCTTCGAACCCGAGACGCTGGTTCCCGCTCTGGAGGATGTCGATACCGCCTTTTACCTCATCCACTCCATGGGGTCCGACAAGGATTATCGGAAACTGGATATGGAGAGCGCCGAGAATTTTCGCCGGGCCTGCGTCGCCGCCGGTGTGAGAAGAATCATCTACCTCGGCGGACTGGGAAACCGGGAAAGTGCCAGCAAACATCTGCTGAGCAGGATCGAGACCGGGGAAATTCTTTGTTCTGAGCCCGGCCGGATTTCTACTATCTGGTTCCGGGCCGGGGTAATCGTCGGTTCGGGCAGTGCGAGTTTTGAAATCATTCGCAATCTCTGCCATAAACTGCCCTTCATGCTCACCCCTCGCTGGGTGCGCACCAAGACCGAAGCGATTGGTATCGAGGATGTGCTGGCCTACCTGGAGCAGGCAATCGAGCTGCCCACCAAAGAGAATCTCGTCGTCGATATCGGCTCTGGCAAAATCACTTTCCAGGATATGATTAGCGGTGCAGCCGAAGCGATGGGACTGCGCCGTTTTCTGGTGCCGGTGCCGGTGCTCTCTCCTAAAATTTCCTCCTATTGGCTGATCCTTTTCACCTCTGTACCGTACCGGGTTGCCTCCTCGCTGGTGGAGGGACTGAAGAGTGAAACGGTCAAGGAAAACGATCATGCCAGAATGTATTTCCCGGCTATCGAACCAATGTCCTACACCGACAGCGTGGCCCACGCCATGCAGGAACTGGAGCAGAACCAGATCGTCAGCCGCTGGTGCGACAGCAGCAGTGAAAAGGCATGTGATATCAAAGACTTTGATGACCCGATTGGGGCCGTGCTGCGGGACATCCGCATTGTCCCTTACGACAACCAGACAAGCCAGGATTCAGTCTACCGCTCGGTCTGCGCACTGGGCGGCCCCAACGGCTGGTTCAGGTACAACTTTCTCTGGCGCCTGCGCGGCGCCCTGGATAAACTGTCGGGCGGTTACGGTCTGTCCCGGGGACGCCGGGACCAGGTTGAGCTCAGGGTCGGCGATGCCCTGGATTTCTGGAAAGTCGTCGACATCAGACCTGGCAAGCGGTTGCTTCTCTATGCCCAGATGAAGGTACCGGGCCAAGCCTGGCTTGAATTCGATGTACAACCCGAGCAACTGGTGCAAACTGCTCATTTTATCCCCCATGGAGTGCTCGGCAGAATTTATTGGTACAGCGTGCTGCCAGTTCATTATCTGGTCTTTTCCAATCTTGCCCGTACCGTGGTGAAAGAATCAGGCAAATACGACAACTGAGCCGCCACAGGTTTCTTCCACAATTTTCACAGTAAAACTTACTGAACATCTATCAACAACCTCCTATTGCTATCTATTCAAGTCTTCTTATCGTCTCGCCTGTCGATGTCTTTACATCCATTGAGACATCTCAGCTCAAGAGATAGATCCTTAAATGCGGTTGCAAGTACCTGGTAGGGCATCATTTGAGCAACTCAGCGACGGGGAAAAATGATCTTGTTCAGTTTTGGGCCAGAGCATCGGCCGCAAGCGTTGGCAGCATAAAACCATAACGGGGACCCGGTGCAAAATTTGAGCCCGGGTTCCTTCCACATAGAGGGAATATGTATGAAACTGTCCGATTATCTTGAAAATCACAGAGGAGTTGGTATCCTCTCAACAGCCAATGGTGCAGGTGAAGTCAATGGCGCCGTTTATGCCAAACCTCATGTAATTGGCCGGGATGAGATTGCCTTTATTATGAGGGAGCGGCTCAGCAGGGCCAATCTCAAGCAGAACGTGAATGCCCATTACCTATTTGTGGAGGAGGGAGGAAAATCAGAGGGCATCAGGCTGCATCTCGACATGATCGAAGAAAATGATAACCAGGAACTGGTCGGGAAATTATCACGAAGACCGCCGCGCCCCGGTGATGGGGAACGCCGCTACCTGGTTACCTTCAAGGTGCGAAAAGCCTTAGCGCTTCTTGGTGGAAGCGAAGTATATTTAGACTGAGGCCTGAGCGCACCAAGCCACAGGATGAGAGATGAAGCTCAACTTCAGCACGCTTCTCACCCCAGGGCTGATGTTGCTGACCCTGCTGACGCTGGGCTGCGTTGGGGTCCCCGCCGGGGTGACGCCGGTTCAGGATTTTAACGTCGACCGCTACCTGGGACGCTGGTATGAAATTGCTCGGCTGGATCATTCGTTCGAACGAGGACTCGAACGGGTCTCGGCTGAATACCTGTTGGAGCCGGACGGCGTAATCAAGGTCATCAACCGCGGCTTCCTGAAGGAGAAAAATAGATGGAAGGAGGCCGAGGGCAGAGCACTCTTCGTCAACGATCCTGCAGAAGCTCATCTGAAAGTCTCATTTTTCGGGCCGTTTTACAGCTCCTACGTGGTATTCGAGCTCGATGAGGAAGAGTATCAGTACGCCTTTGTCTGCGGCGCCAACACCAATTATTTATGGTTTCTGGCACGCACACCATCCGTCGAGGAGTCACTGAAGAAAAAATTTACCGCCAGAGCTGAAGAACTGGGGTTCGCGGCAGATACACTTATCTGGGTTCCCCAGTCTCCCTGATTTCCAACTGAGACAAGAATGTCATTGTTCCACTGCCGGCTGGGATCATTCACCATTATCGCACAGGATATTCCATGAGAAGAACATCACCTTTGCTCGCCACTGTCACCCTCCTGCTTACCTGCTTACTGCCGCTCACGGCAGCTGCCCAGGATAAGCCGGACTCGCCGCCGCCTGGTCAAGGTCCGGGGGGCTGGTCTCAGTTCACCCGCGGCGGCGCCGTCTACCAGTTCGACGCCGATATCGAAGACGACGCCAGCTTCACGGTAACCAGATTGAACCTGGAGGCGGGGACGGGGTATCGGTGGAACCGGCAGAACAGCGTTTCGCTGGCTCTGGGGTACACCTACGACGGCTATTCCTTTGCCCAAGGAAAAGAGCCGGGAGCCTTTGCCAATGAACCCTGGGAGGACATCCATACTTTCTCTTTGGGTATCCCGATCCGCTACGGTATCAACAACGAGTGGTCCACCTTCGTTATACCGTCAGTGAGGTCCACCGGTGAGAGCGGGGCCAGTTTCAGTGATACCCTGACGGGAGGCGTCCTTGGCGGCTTTGCCTATCGTTTTGGGGAGCGGCTCACCATCGGTCCCGGTATCGGTGTCATCTCACAGCTCGAGGAAAGCGCGACGGTCATCCCCATTCTGATCATCAACTGGAAGATAACCGACAAGCTCAGTCTGGAAACGGGACGCGGCCAGGCCGCCACCCTGGGGCCCGGCCTGACGCTCAATTACCGTGCCAATGATAAATGGAGCGCGGCCATCGGTGGCCGCTATGAGAAGCTGCGCTTCCGTCTCGACAGCAGCGCTGGCAACCCCGACGGCATTGGGGAAGATTCTTCCTTTCCCCTGTTTGCCAGCGTTACCCATCGATTCAGTCCGAAAAGTTCAGTCAGCCTGATCGGCGGTGTCGAGCTCGGAGGCGAATTACGCCAGGAAGATGAGAAAGGAAATCGAATCGCCAGCGAAAATTATGATCCGGCACCCTTTCTGGGGCTCACCTTCGGCATAAGGTTCTAATTCACCAGCTTTTTGCAACAGGAGAATAGAGTGCAGCGGGATGTGGGCAGAAGCACGCCCACCTGGGCTCCACCGGACACATTGTACCCATGGCTGAAAAAAAAGTGGTCCTGGTCAGCGCCTGTCTGGCCGGCCTGCAAACCAGATACGATAAGCGAATAGTAGACCGCCCCGACTGCAGAACAGCACTCGAGGGCTGCACCTGGGTGCCGGTCTGCCCTGAGCAGCTCGGCGGCTTGCCCACGCCGCGTCCCCCGGCCGACATCATCGGCGGTGACGGTGACGATGTGCTGGACGGCCGGGCCCGGGTATTCTGCGACGACGGCCGTGATGTGACCGAAGCGTTCGTGCGCGGGGCTGAAATGGTGCTCGATATTGCCAGCCGGCAGCAGGTCAAAGAGGTTTTTCTCAAGGCCCGCAGTCCTTCCTGCGGGGTCAGGAAAAACGGTGTTACCGCGGCACTGCTGCGAAGACACGGCTTTGAGCTCAAAGAAATGGGCTGAATCCCCCTCTCAAGGAATACGCATAATCCACAGAATCACGATTCCCGCCTCGTAAAGAATATAAAGCGGTCCCCCCATCAGCAGCATGTTGACGACGTCGGGTGTGGGGGTCAGGAGTGCGGCCACGATGGCGATCAGCAGCAGTGCGTACTTGCGGTGTCTGGCGAAGAAGCTGCGGGTCACCACCCCGATCTTGGCGGCGAAGACCATCAGGATCGGCAGTTGGAAGATGATGCCGAAGGCGAGAATGAAGACGGTGACGAAATTTACGAACCGACCCACCGAGATAACCGGTTTGAGTTCCTCCGAGCCGAACCCGAGCAGAAAGTTGATGCCGAACGGCAAGGTCACGAAATAGCAGAATATGGTCCCGAAATAAAAGAGCAGGCAGGTGAAGAGACTGAACAGCACCAGCTGCCGCCTGGTGACCTGAAACGGTTTACCCACCGCCCGCAGGATGACGGTCACTATCCAGGGCATGAGCCCATACAGGGCACCGAAGAGGGCCAGCTTGACATGGGCCAGGAAGGGGCCGGCAACGGAAAAAAAGTAAAGTTTTTCGGCCAGGTGAGCCTGCACCAGTTCGAGGAGCTGCGGGGTCAGAAAAAAGACCACGCCGGTGACCACCACGATGGCTATGAACAGGGCCCTAATGGAGCGCCTCATTTCATTGATGAAAACGACCAGGCCCGGTCTGGATTCGATCATCGCCTACCAGATCAGAGTTTCTTAGTATTTCGCAACCTCTTTTGACCACCCACCCACTGACGGCAGGTCCCGAGAAAATATCAGATGCACCGGCGAAAAGCAATTTGATAGATGTTGCGTTCCCCCGATAGCCATGATAAACAGTGAGATTCAGGCTACATACCAGGCAAATTTCAACACACAGGAAACCATGCTGGAATTACGATTCATACGCGAAAATATTGAACTGGTGAAAACCAAAACAGCCAAACGGGGCATGGATACCGACCTGCTCGACCGCTTCATGGAAGTGGACCAACGACGGCTGGCCATTCTGGGTGAAGTTGAATCGTTGAAGAACAGGCGCAACATTGTCTCCAGGGAAATAGCCGTGTTCAAAAAAAATAAGGACGAAGCGGGGGCGGCGCCGCTTATCGAGGAGATGAAACAGGTCGGCCACAGGATCAAAGAACTGGACGAGGAATTGGCTGGTGTCCACCACGAACTCGACGACATCGTCATGTCCGTGCCTAACCTCTGCGATGACTCTGTGCCCGAGGGAAACGACGACGAGGACAACGTCGAAATAAAACGCTGGGGAGAGAAACCAGACTTTTCCTTCACCCCCAAACCCCACTGGGAAATTGGCGTTGCGGAGGGTTTTCTTGATTTTGAACGGGCGGCCAAGATTTCCGGGGCCAGGTTCGCCCTATTGTCCGGCTTCGGGGCCAGGCTCGAGCGGGCCCTGATAAATTTCATGCTTGACGTGCAGACCACCCAGCACGGCTACCAGGAAATCCTGCCGCCTTTTCTGGTCAATACCCCGACCATGACGGCCACCGGGCAGCTTCCCAAATTCGAGGAAGACCTGTTCAAGATCAAAGACTGGGATCTTTACCTCATACCCACCGCCGAGGTGCCGGTTACCAATATTCACCGGGAAGAAACCATCGACCAGCAGGAACTGCCGATCAAGTACACAGCCTTCACCCCCTGTTTTCGCTCCGAGGCCGGTTCGTACGGCCGGGACACCCGCGGGCTCATCCGTCAGCACCAGTTCAACAAGGTGGAACTGGTGAAATTCACCACCCCCGAGACCTCCTTTGACGAGCTCGAGTCCCTGCTGGCAGACGCCGAAAAGATACTGCAGCTGCTCGGCCTTCACTACCGGGTGGTGACACTCTGCTCAGGCGACCTGGGCTTTTCCGCCACCAAGACCTACGATATCGAGGTCTGGCTGCCGGGCCAGCAGGCCTACCGGGAAATATCTTCCTGTTCCAACTTCCTGGACTTTCAGGCCCGGCGCGGATCGATAAGATACCGGCCGACCGGGGAACAGAAAAGCCGGCTGGTCCATACCCTCAACGGCTCCGGACTGGCAGTCGGCCGGACGCTGCTGGCCATTATCGAGAACTATCAGAGGGATGACGGATCTATCGGGGTGCCGGAAGTGCTTGAACCGTATCTGGAAAGCCGTATTGAGTGAGCAGGTCAGCCCCCTGGCCAGTGCGGAGGGAACCATGAGAGAACTGAGACAATCGCTGCCCAGGCTTTTCTTCCTGGCAATTTTAAGCACAGGACTTCTGATTTCTTTCGGAGGACTGGTCTGCTCAACTGCGGCGGCCGCCGAAGAGGAGTCGGCAGCCCAAGTCGACAAGAAGCTGGCCGAACTCAGCGATGAACAGGTCCGCCAGCTGCTTATCGATGAGCTGAAAAAGGATATCGAGGCTGAAGAAGAAGGCACCCAGCAAATGAAGGGACCCGCCTTCTTCCTGGCCCGGCTGCTGAACATTATGACCAGGGGGCACGACGACAATACCGATGAAATCAGAAACCTGTTTGGCGCCCTGGACACCATGGGCCCCGATCTCTATCGGGTCTTCGTCAAGCTCTGACCGTTCGGAACATCGCGGGGCGCGGTGGCCAATAGCTTCTGGATCCTCTTCTTTATCGGCGCAGGCTATCTCGTCGAGGTCTTGTTTCGCAGAATTTTCCTGGCCAAATATTTTATCAAAATGCCTCCCCTGGGGATTGGCAACCGCGGCAACTGGGAAAAATTCAGTGGTTCCATCGCCCAGGTGCTGCCCGATTTCATTGGCCTGATTTTCTTTTTTGCCGGCGCTTATTTTGCCTTCACCCTGTTTTTCTGGGTTGACTCACCCTGGGTAGAGCTGGTGTTCATGGCAGTTATTATCGCCGTCACCTGTATCCGCGTTATCCAGATCATCTCCAAGCTTGTGTTTTCTCCTGCCAGCGGAGATTTTCGGGTGATTCCGATGGGGGACAGAAGCGCCTTCACCAGCCACCGTCTCCTGGTCTGGGCCAGTGGCTATATCATTGCCGCCCTGATGCTGGCTGTCGTCGCCAGGCGCCTCGGGGCGGAGCTGGAAACCGTCAGATTGCTGCAGCTGCTAATCGCCACCCTGCTGCTCGTCGTAACCGGAGCCGGGGTGCTGAAATATCGAAAACAGGTACAGGACCATCTCATTGCTGGGGCCATGGATGACCAAAGCCCGTCCTGGGGCAGAACACAGTTTGCCAAGATTTGGCACATTCTGGCCCTCCTCTACCTGGCGATTCTCTGGTTCCTTACGCTGAGCGGCCTGGCTGACCCTGAGATTCAAGGAAAGGGAGGCGGCGCCTTCTTGCTGAGCTTTTTCGTGGTACCCATCTGGATGGTGGCCGACCAGCTGATCCAATGGGTGGTCGGATACGCCATGAGCACGCTACGCCTCCACCAGCATGATTATGACGATCAGGTCGAACCCAGCGAAGAAACGCTGGAGCAGCGCGAGAAAGGCCGGGCTTTTTTTCTGAAGGTCAATAGTTTTGCCCGCATCGTCGTCATCGGTGCCTTTGTCGTCTGGGTCGCCAACCTGTGGGAAATCAGGATTCCGTTTTTCTCCGAGCTGGCCGCCTTCATGCTCGATTCAATCATTATCCTGACCGTGGCCCTGGTTTTCTGGCAATTCATCAATTCCTGGATTGAGCGGAAGATCCAGGAATCAATCCCCGAGGGGGAAGAAGACGGTGAGGAAGCTGAAGATGAATGGGGCGGTGCGGCCACCCGCGGCAGGGCCTACACGCTGCTGCCTATGCTCAGGAAGTTCGTCGGTTCGGTGTTGCTGGTCATGGTGACCATGATCCTGCTCTCCTCTCTCGGGGTCGATATCGGCCCCCTGCTGGCCGGTGCCGGTGTGATCGGCCTGGCCATCGGCTTTGGAGCCCAGAAACTGGTGGCCGATGTCTTTTCCGGATTCTTCTATCTGCTCGACGACGCCTTCAGGGTCGGCGAATATCTGAACGCCGGAACCGTGTCGGGTACGGTCGAGACCATCACCCTGCGCAACGTCATGCTCAGACATCACCGGGGCATGCTGCAGATCATTCCGCACAGCGAACTTGGAGCCATCACCAACTTCATGCGGGGCGGCATCGTGGTCAAGTTCAACCTCGATTTCCCCTACGACGCGCCGATCGACAAAATCCGCAAGGTAATCAAAAAGGTCGGTCAGAAAATGCTGGAGAATGAAGAGTATGGCAAGGACTTCATTCGTCCAGTCAAGTCCCAGGGTGTCAGGGAGATCGCCAATTCGGTGATGACCATCAGGGTCAAGTTCACGGCCCAGCCGGGCACCCATTTCGTCATCCGCCGGGAAGCCTACCGCCTCATCACCGAGGCGCTCAGCGAGCAGGGCATCCACTACGCCCACCGCAAGGTCATTGTCGATGTTGCCGACTTAGGTGAGGGTGAAGGTGAGAAGCAAGATCCGGAAGTGAAAAAGCAGCTCGCCGGTGCGGCGGCCATGCGGACCATTGAGGAAGAGGAGCAAGCAGCGGCTGCGGCCGCCGCGGGCAAGGCTGGTTCTAAAGACGACCCCATGGGCTGAGCCAAAGGATGAAGAGCGCACTTGGGCCCAGGCGGAAAAGACCGATGGGCGCCAGCTCAGAGCTTGATTCTCAGTTCGATCTCTTCCACTTCCTCGCTTAGCTTCAGGCTGTCGACCTAGCCTGCCACCACTCCGGCCAGAGAATCCTGGATAAATCTTTTCAGGACAAGCTTCCTGCCGTTGACCAGCAGGGCCGTTTTATCCGGCCTTCTCTTTTCGTTGTCAATAAATCGCTTTTGGATGAATTCGGCAATCTCGGCCGCTTCATTCAGCCTGAAGACATAGTCGAAGCTGATGTCCAGGTCGGGCGCCACCAACATTACTTCAGCGGCGCCGGCCCGACGATGCACAGAGGTGTCGGTGTCAGGCGTGTCGAAGCTGATGCCTCTTTTATCGCTGGGCTTTATCACTGCGACCCGCAGCCCCTTTCTGTGCAGATGCGCCACCACGCCGGCGGCAAGCGTGGTTTTGCCGCTCTCATGCCAGCCTATGAATGAAATTATCGCCGTCATCTCGGTATTCCTTCAGCCCAAAGGCTTTGTCGGTTCATTCAACATCCCTGCCGGCAACACGATAGGCTGAAGTCAGCCTGGCTGCCGGCTTTCTGTCCGGTTGACAGAATTGAGTGGAAGAAATATCTAAACCTGATAGATTGTGCGTGCGCCGGATCAGGGATGGTGCGGATATCATCCCTGTGAATCCGCGGTTCCCCCATACCCATCTACTACCATGGCAGACGCGACCTCCCTCGTTTACGACACTACCATAGTCACACCAAAAGGAAAGACCGGCGCGCAGGAAAGTGTGGCTCAGGAGACCCCCTACACCATCATGCTCAATGAAGTGGAAATTGGTGCCTCGATGGTATTGCCGACGGGTCTGGAAGAGTTCGGCGTCGGCTTCCTGTTCGGTCAGGGCTACATCGAACGCCCCGAGGAAGTCAAGGAAGTTCTGGTCTGTCCCGAGGGAAGAATATCGGTCTACGCCGATGTGGATAACACCGAGCCCAAGGATGTAATCATTACCTCCGGCTGCGGCGGAACAGGTAAGATTCCCCGGGAGATGCTCGAGGGGGTGATTGCCGAACCGCTTCCCTACACCCTTCCTTTCAAGGAACTCAAACCCTTCATCACCCAGGTCTACCAGGTCTCTCCGCTTGGTCCCCTCACGCATTGCGTGCATGGTTGTGGATTCTGGTCCGAGGGGGAACTGAAACTCCATTATGAAGATGTGGGTCGACACAACGCCGTCGACAAAGTGATGGGCGCTATCCTCCTGGGCAAAGCCGATCCGGGCGGCGCCATCTACACCACCGGCCGCCTGACTTCGGATATGGTGCTCAAATGCGCCCGGATGAGAATCCCCGTCGTTCTGTCCAGAACCGCCCCGTCCTCACTGGGGGTGGCCATTGCCGCCCGCGCCGGTCTGACCCTGGGTGGCTATGGCCGCCAGGACCGCCTGAACGTGTTTACTCACCCCGAGCGTGTCCTGGTCGATTAATACAGGCCGCTTCTATCTCCCTTTGGCCGCCATTCCCAGCTCGATCAACCTCTCCAGGAGTTGCGGATAGGCAAGGCCGTGAGCTGCCGCCGACTGGGGCAGCAGGCTGGTCTGGGTCATTCCCGGGATGGTATTTGTTTCGAGTATGTAGATGGTATTGTCCCGATCGATGATCATGTCGCTTCGGGAATAACCGTGCAGCTGGAGTATTTTATGGGCCTTGACCCCGTACTGCTGAGCAATCCTGGTAAGTTCATCGTCGATCTCGGCCGGACAGATTTCTTTTGAAGCGCCCGGCAGATACTTGGCGTTGTAGTCGAAAAACTCATACTCATCTCCAGGCACAATCTCGATCACCGGCATCGCTTCCGGATCCTCATTGCCCAGCACTGATACGGTGATCTCCCTGCCCTCTATATATTTCTCGACCATCACCCGGGTGTCGTTTTCAAGGGCCAGGGCAACCCCATTCTTGACCTCTTCAGCGCTGCGGGCAATGGTCAGGCCGAGACTTGAACCGTCGCGGACCGGTTTTATTACCAGCGGCAGGCCCATCTCTCTGGCCATCTGTTCGCAGTGGGCCTCGTCCGTACTGGTCACCACCTGCCAGTCGGCCACCGGGATGCCCTCCATGCGGTACAGCACTTTGGCCAGGTTTTTATCCATGGCCACGGCGCTGCCCAGGATCCCCGACCCCTGGTAGGGAATATCCAGCAGATCGAGCATTCCCTGAACCGACCCGTCTTCCCCGAACAGGCCGTGCAGGAGAATGAAGGCGAAGTCTATTTCTTTGCTGTCCCGGGCCAGATCGGCAAGATCAGAGGCCGGGTCGTAGCGCCTGATGATGAATTTATCAGGATCCAGCGCCTTCTCAAAAACCGCCGCGCCACTCAGGGACACTTCCCGCTCCCCGGATTTGCCGCCGGCCAGCAGGGCTATGCGCATTTTCTTGTCGCTTGT
The DNA here is from genome assembly GCA_024640625.1 of Desulfobulbaceae bacterium. GTDB lineage: Bacteria > Desulfobacterota > Desulfobulbia > Desulfobulbales > Desulfocapsaceae > JABDQA01. Next base: position 26,286 of record JAHEER010000003.1, on the reverse strand, counting down.
CATGGGAGCACCTTTTCAAGAGATTTGAGGATGATTACCGTGGCCTTCAGCCTTTCCTCTGGCGACCCGAATGGTTCTCGGGTATGGTCCTGAGGTTGAATGAATCGTGACTCTGACTCACCCTAAATCGAAAAAAAGATGACTGCAATACCTTCTCGCCTTATTACCAGAATTAGCGAAATCGTAGGCCCCGACAACCTCACCCGGAGAGTCGAAGATCTGCACTGCTACAGCTACGACGGCACGGCCCGGCCCCACCTTCCCGAGCTGGTTGTCTTCCCCCACAGCGCCGGGCAGATAAGCGAGATCATGAAGCTGGCCTCCACCCATCGTGTTCCGGTGGTGCCCAGAGGTGCGGGAACAGGTATGACCGGCGGCGTTGTCCCGGTGGCGGGGGGCATCGTCATGCCCATGACTAAACTGGATGCGATCGTTGAGATCGACACGGACAACCAGATAGGTATTGTCGAACCGGGTGTTATTACCGCGGAATTCCAAAATGCCGTAAGAAAGAAGGGATTATTTTATCCGGTCGATCCGGCCAGTTTGAAGTATTGCTCCATCGGCGGCAACGCGGCCGAGTGCGCCGGGGGTCCTTCGGCGGTGAAATACGGGGTTACCAAGGACTACGTCATGGGCCTGGAAGTGGTGCTGGCCAACGGCGATATCATCACCACCGGAGCACGCACCGAAAAAAGCGTCACCGGCTACGATCTCACCCGCCTGTTCGTCGGCTCGGAGGGGACACTGGGCATTATCACCAAGCTGATCGTTCGTCTGCTGCCCATACCTCCCTATAAAGAGACCTTTCTGCTCACCTCGACCTCACTGCGGCGCACCACCGAAATGGTGTCGGAAATACTCAACAACAACATAAAGCCGTGTACGCTCGAATACATGGATAAAACCGCGATCGGCGCGGTCAGCACCTTTCTTGACAAGCCGCCGCCGGACAGCACTCAAGCGCTGCTGATCGTTGAAATCGACGGAGAAAAAAGCGCGGTCGAGGAGCAGGCGGCACTATTCAGCTCGCTGATCGGCGACCGGGCCGAGTTTAGTCTGAGGCAGGCGACCAACAAGGAAGAAGTGGAGCAGATCTGGCAGGCTCGCCGGGCCATTTCCCCTTCGGTGCACAAACTACGTCCCAACAAAATAGGAGAGGACGTGGCAGTGCCACGCTCGCGCATCCCGGAGCTGGTTGAATTCATCGAGCATCTATCAAGGGAACTGGGCCTCATCATTCTCACCTTCGGCCACGCCGGTGACGGCAACATCCATGTAAATATCATGCTCGACCGCTCCATACCAGAAGAGGTGGCGCGGGCCGAACAGGCCAAGGAGCAGCTGTTCAGCCAGACCATTGCCCTGGGCGGCACCCTTTCCGGGGAGCACGGCATCGGTCTGAGCAAAAAGGCCTTTATGCGCTATGAATTGAATGAAGCGACCCTGGAGTTGATGAAGCGGATTAAAACCCTGTTCGACCCGAACAATATCCTCAACCCCGGGAAAATCTTCCCCACCTGAGCCCCCTTCCTGCCCTGTTCCGATCAAAAATGATTTGACAGCAAAACTTTATCGTTTTATATAGAAAGATTGTCGTTATAATAACCGGCTTGGCCGATCTCATATCGTTGAAACATTAAAACGGAGACTCACATGATAGAAGTTGAAGTTCGAGGCGACCTCGAGTTTGCCATCAGGCAGTTGAAGAAAAAGCTTCAGATTGACGGGATCAAAAGAGAGCTTAAGCGTCGTGAATACTACGAAAAGCCCAGCGTCAAAAAACGCCGCAAGCAGGCTGAAGCCCGGCGGAAGCTCAGAAAGTTCAACCGCATGAGACGGTCTGCCTGATCCGTTTTGAGACCTTGATCCTGCCTGTGTCGCCCGCAGGCAGGATACCAACCTCTTACACCTGCCAGACCAATAAAGCCCTCCACTATCCCTGAACAGTTCAGCGCCCTGCTGGAACTCTTCCTCATCCACCTGCTTTCCGAACGCAGATTAGCAGACAATACCGCGGCCGCCTACGAGAGTGATATCCGCTTTTTTCTGCAGTTTGTTGCAGACCGGAAGCTCACCGATTTATCGGCCATCGATTTGGAGACCATTCACGGATTCCTGATCGTCTGCAGGTCCAAGTCCATTTCCCACCGCTCCAATGCCCGCAGGGTTTCGGCGCTGAACGCCTTTTTTTCTTTTTTGAACCGGCAGGGACATATCGACCGCAATCCGTTCGCCATGGTCGACCTGCCGAAGAGTGGCCGTCTCCTGCCCAAAGCACTGAGCAGCGAAGAAGTTACCAGGCTGTTGCTGCAGCCTGCGGCTCCGACGCCACTGCTGGTAAGAAACCATACCATGCTTGTGCTGCTCTACTCCACCGGCCTACGAGTCAGCGAACTTGTCAGCCTGCCGCTGGCCGGATGCAATATGGATGGTGGCTTTCTCAAGGTGCTCGGCAAGGGCAACAAGGAACGGCTGATACCGTTCGGCAGGGCCGCCGCGGAAGCGGTTGCCGGTTACCTCGAGAGCAGCCGCCCGCAGTTGCTTAAAGGCAGGAAATCCACCTACCTCTTTATCACCAATCGGGCAAAACCGATGACCAGGGCCCGCTTCTGGCAGATAGTAAGAGAAAATGCCGGGGCGGCTGGAATCAACAAGCCCATCTCCCCGCACATGCTGCGCCACAGTTTTGCCACCCACCTGCTGGCCAACGGCGCCGACCTGCGAGCGGTGCAGATGATGCTCGGACACGCCGACATATCGACTACCCAGATCTATACCCACATCGACCAGGATCGCCTCAAATCGATCCACCGCTCTTTTCACCCGCGCGGCTGAGAGCCATTGCAATATAGTGGTGCAGCCGCTATAGTTATCTATAATTACAACAAAATTATACGCTTTCCAGGTCTCAAGGGGGATCAGAAGAGCTGACCGAACCCGGCTTTTTCGCACCGGGTGGCAGAGCAGGGCGTTCTCACAAAAGAGTGGTCGAATGCGCATCATAACCACCCACATCAATGCCGATTTCGACGGTATGGCCTCCATGATCGCCGCCCAGAAGCTCTATCCCGACGGCCTGCTGGTATTTCCCGGTTCCCAGGAAAAAACCCTGAGAGAATTCATTTCCCACACCCTGCTCTACCAGTATGATTTCATCAAAGCCAAGCAGGTCGTGCTGGCCAACGTGACCTCAATGGTCGTGGTCGACACTAGATCCTCATCCAGACTTGGTCCACTGGCCGAATGCCTGAACAATCCCGGCCTGTCAATCCACCTCTACGATCATCACCCGAAAAGCGGTGCTGATTTGGTGGGTGATCTCGAGGTGATCCGCGACGTCGGCTCGACCATGACCCTCTTTGCCGAGATTCTGCAAGAACAAGAGATAGATATTACCGAAGAGGAAGCCACCATTTTCAGTCTCGGCATCTATGAGGATACCGGCTCACTCACCCACATGACCACCACCCCAGACGATATGCGGGCCGCCGCCTGGCTGCTGGAAAAAGGGGCCAAACTCGACGTCATCTCGCAATTCATCAGCCATGACCTCACCTCCCAGCAGGTCGGCCACTTAAACGATCTGGTCAAGAACGCCAGCCGCATCACCATCCAGGACATCCCGGTGGTCATCGCCACCCTGTCGCTGCCCTATTACGTCGACGATTTTTCATTGATCGTCAAACGTTTTCTGACCATGGAAAACCTCGATGTGCTGTTCACCATTGCAACCATGGGGGGACGGACTTATCTGATTGCCAGAAGCAGGATCCCCGACGTCAACGTTGGTGCCATCGCCCGGGACTTCGGCGGCGGCGGGCACTCGACGGCGGCCTCGGCAACGATGACGGAAATGAGCACCATCGAGGCGCATGAGCAGCTGATCAGAAGCCTGCACCGCCACATCAGACCCCAGGCAATTGCCCGGGAAATGATGACCTCCCCGGCCATTACAGCCCCGGAAAACGCTACCCTGCATCATGCCAAGTCCCTGATGAGCCGCTACAATATCAACGCCATGGTGGTGGTTCCCCGGGTTGAGCCGAAATCCGGCAGCGGCGACCCTTTCATCCTCGGCATCATCTCCAGGCAGATGGTCGAACGGGCCATCAGCCACGATCTCGGAGACCAGCCGGTGCAGGACTACATGGCCACCGACGTGGAAGTGCTGTCTCTCAATGCCACTCTGGCCGACATCCAGGAGATCATCATCGAGCACCGGCAGCGGCTGATCCCCATCGTCCACGAGCGGGAGCTCAAAGGCATCATCACCCGGACCGATCTTCTTAACCGACTGGTAAACGACCCGGCCAACCTGCCGAAAAATCTGCTGCACGAAGCCGAGTACCCGTCCCTGGAACGCAGCCGCAACCTCACCCACCTGCTGACCAGCACTCTCTCCAAAGAGATCATCATGCTGCTCCAGAAAGTCGGCGAGGTGGCCGATCAGCTGGGCTACAGCGCATTCGTGGTGGGCGGTTTCGTCAGGGATCTGCTGCTCAAGAAAACTAACATGGACCTCGACATCGTGGTCGAAGGCAACGGCATTACTTTTGCCCGCGATCTGGCCGCCGAGCTGCGCGGACGGGTCAGGGTCCATGAACGTTTCGGCACCGCCACGCTGGTCCTGGAAAGCGGACTCAAGCTCGATGTCGCCACCGCCCGTCTCGAGTATTACGAATACCCGGCGGCTCTGCCCACGGTGGAGCTGTCGTCGATCAAGCTGGATCTCTACCGGCGCGATTTCACCATCAACGCCATGGCTATCCAGCTCAACCCCAGCCAGTTCGGCAAGCTCATCGATTTCTTCAACAGCCAGAACGATCTGAAGCAAAGGGCCATCAAGGTGCTGCACAATTTGAGCTTCGTGGACGACCCGACCCGTATCTTCAGGGCCGTCCGTTTCGAGACCAGGATGGACTTCAACATCGTCAAGCACACCGATCGGCTGATCAGAAACGCGGTAAAGATGAATCTGTTCGGTAAAGCCGACGATCCCCGCTTCTTTACCGAGCTGAAAATCCTGCTGGGCGAAGAAAATGCCATCCCGGCCCTCAACCGGCTCTCGGAGTTCGGCCTGTTTCCGTACCTGTGGCCCGATCTCAAACCGCACCTCAATATCGATAAGCGTTTCAACCAGTGTTTGATTCAGGCCCAGAAGGCGATCACCTGGTTCAAACTGCTCTATCTCGAAGACGAGTTCGAGACCTGGATCGTGTATCTGCTCACCATTATGGGCCGCTCGCCGGTGACCGTGATGACCAATTTCTGCAACAGGTTTCAACTCGCGCCGCGGACGAAGAATTTCATTATCAATGAAAAGACCCTGGCCGACAAGACCTCCCGCTTCCTGAACCGCAGGACCGAGCTGAAAGCAAGCGAGATTTACATGGCGCTTAAGGAGCTGAGCATCGAAGCGCTGCTTTTTCTGATGGCGATGGCCAGAAAAGAGGAAGTGGAAAAATGCGTGTCGCTCTATGTCACCACCATGCGCACCCAGCAGCCGCTGCTCAACGGCGACGATTTGAAAGCACTCGGTTACCGTCCGGGACCAGTGTTCAAGACAATTCTGGAAACCCTCCTGCTGGCTCGCCTGGACGAGGAGGTCGACTCCAGACAGGAAGAAATAGAACTGGTCAACCGCGAGTTCGCGCCCTACCGGAAAAACTGATTTCCCTCCCCGAGTCTTCCCCCACCTATACAGGCATAATTGAAATTCATTTACTTACCGGCCCGGATGATTACACATAGAGGGAGAAAGGCTGGAATCAGCGCACCTGAAAACGAACAACGGAAATAAACGTTTAATGGATACTGTAAGTCAACTGATAATAATGGCGCCGCCCCTGCTGCTGGCCCTGACCCTGCATGAATACGCCCACGGCTATGTGGCTTACCGGCTCGGTGATCCGACGGCCCGGGATGCGGGCAGGCTGACGCTTAACCCGTTGAGTCATCTCGATCCCATCGGCACCATCGCTTTTTTCTTCATCAAGTTCGGCTGGGCCAAGCCGGTGCCGGTCAATCCCTATTATTTCAAGAACCCGAGACAAGACATGCTCTGGGTGGCCCTCGCCGGTCCGGTTACCAACCTGCTGCTGGCCGTGGCCAGTGCCCTGCTGCTCAAGGCGATGATCGGCACGGCCTCGGTGATTCCTTACACGCCAATGCTTGGCGCGATCCTGGTACCGCTCTACAACATGCTGGTCGCCTCGGTGTGGATCAACCTGGTGCTCTGCATCTTCAACTTTCTGCCGATTCCGCCGCTGGACGGCGGCCGGATTCTCACCGGCCTGCTGCCCGAGGATTTGGCCCGGACCTACGCCTCGTTCGAGCGCTACGGCTTCATCGTTATCCTGCTGCTGGCCTTTAGCGGGGTGCTTGGTACGGTGATCTTTCCGGTGATCAGATTTGCCAACAACCTGCTGCTGGCCTGAGCATCTAGACACAAGCACAAAAGCCAGGTTACAGCTCCTTATGTCCTACAAATACAAAACCCCGAACCGTTTACGATTCGGGGTTTTTTCTGCTGTGAAGGAAAATTTAGAACTTGTAGCTAAATCCAGCTGAGATCAGAAGTGCGGCGGCATTCTCGAATTCGCCCACAGCCTCCCGATTGTTAACCGTTCTCGAGTCTTTGTAATCGTAGAGCACGCCCAGCCCGAACGAAGACCGCTCATTGATGTTATAACGACCGCCTATCGAGAAGAGCATGACGTCGGAATCGGGCAGCTGGAACCCTACGGTTTCATTGGGCACCGGGTTTGAGTCCAGCGCGAAACCGAGCATGCCGGTAAAGGCGTCATTGAAATCGTAAGCGGCACTGACCCGAAAGGCGTCGGTGTCATCCCAGTCCCGTGGTTGGGCAGGACCCAAAATTGCCTCTAGGGTTGGGTCATCATAGTTTAAATCCAACTCCTCATACTCGGACCAGAAGGTGCGATCCCATACCAGTTCAATGGTGAGATCGTTCCAGGTATAGGCGCCTGCCAGGGTGAATACCGCCGGGGCCGGAAGCTCCGCGTCGCCGCCGGTGACAAAGCTCATGGGGCCCATCGCATTTGTGCTGGCAGCGACATCACCCGAGAGGTTCAGGGTGACGTTTGACCGATAGGTAGCCGAGATGTTCGAGTTTTCATTGGGCTTGAGGGCCAGGGCCAGATTCCAGCCCCAGTCCACGCCGTAATCACCGTCCAAATTAACATCATACGTCACACCATTATCCGGCCTGGTGCCGCCAAATTGCGCCTGGGCTGTGGAGACGATCATCCTCACCCCGCCGGCCAGGGAGAAATAGTCGTTGACCTTATACGCCACCGAGGGGTTCAGATCAAATACTTCTAATTCAAATTTCCTGGCGAACAGGGCCGGGTATGGATCCTTCCATTGTTTGGCCAGGCCATAGGGCGCGGTGAAGGACAGGCCGAACCGAAAATTGTTGTAATCAGGTGAAACGACAAAGAAGGTCGGAAGCAGGAAGTTTTCCTTTTCGGAACTGCCGTTGAACGCCGGTGTTCTGGCATCAGTGTAATCGATCGACGTCAAGTGAATGTAGGTCAGATCGATTTCGGTGAGCCAGGCGTCATCGGCAAAACCCATATTTGCCGGGTTGTAATAACTCGAATCAGCACCTGTGGATGAGGCGATATGAGCTCCCGCCTTGGCCACCGAATCGGCTGACTGCTCCGGAATGCGATAGCCTGATCCATAGGCGGTGCCCGCCGCCAGTATCGATGCCAGCGCCAGTAGTGATATCGACTTTTTCATACGGTTCTCCCTCTGCTAGTTGGTTTACCGCCCCGGCTGCAGACCGCGACGGCATGTTGTACCGACTGTGATATCGGTATCTTACGCTATTTTAGCATACCTGTCGTACAAGTAACGCTTAATTTTATGGGTCGCCGTTTTTATAAAGGGTTCTCTGCGCTCGAAGACCTCAGCCAACCGTGACGTGGTGGCCAGTCCGGCGTTCACCTCGCGGCGCAGATCATCGAGCAACCCGTCCAGGTACTCCCGACGCTGGGTTCTCATCTGACCGGCGGTGAGTTCATCGATATATTCGTAGTCCGGGTAAACCCAGGCGTTGAGTTTACCGTTGTCCTCGACCACCAGCGATTCCACCACCCAGGGATAGGCATTTATCTTGTGCTCGATGGCCTCCGGATAGATATTTTCACCACTGGCCATGACGATGATGTTCTTGCATCTGCCCTTGATATGGAGGTTGCCCTGCTCGTCCAGCAGCCCCAGGTCGCCGGTCGCCAGCCAGCCTTCCGGGCCGATGGTAGCGGCAGTGGTCTCCTCGTCGTTGTAATAGCCGAGCATGACATTGGGACCCCGGGCATGGATCTCCCCTATCCCGCTTTCCGTATCGATATCTTCAATTTTGACCTCCACTCCCGGCAGCGGCTTGCCGGTCGAGCCGATGGCGATCGAAGTGTCCCCGAAGGGGCCCCCGGCAATGAGCGGCGCCGTTTCCGTCTGCCCGTAACCGACCAGATAGGGAAACTCGGCTTCCACCAGGAACTGCTCCACCTCCGGGTTCAAAGAAGCTCCGCCGATTCCCATCATGGCCAGGTTGCCACCGAAAAACTCGGTCAGTTTGGCACCCGCTTTTTTATGCACGAGCCTCCTCCCCCGGCGAAATTTGCAGAGTAACCTCAGCAGCCGGCTTTTCTCGATATTGGGCAGCACTCTCTTTTTATAGATTTTCTCGAGCACCAGCGGTACGGCAAAAATGACATAGGGTTTCTCGTGCTTACAAAGATTCTGCAGGATGGCCGGGGTCGGCGTTTTCCCGGCATAGGCGATGCGGCCGCCTATCAGCAGGGGCAGAATGAAGCCGGTGGTGAATTCATAGGTATGGGACATCGGCAGAATGGAGAGGAAGACCGAGCCGACAGGGATATCCATCAGCCTCGAGGCACCATAGGCATTGGAGGTCAGATTACGATGGCTCAACATCACCGCCTTGGAGAACCCCGACGTGCCTGAGGTATAGAGAATGGAGGCCAGGTCATCTTCACCGACTTCGGGAAATTCGACAACTTCCCCGGTGTGCGTTCGCTCGCGGTAGTCGGCCAGCGCTGTTTCCAGATAGTCCGAGAATTTTACGGTTGCAGGCAATCCCTTGGCGCTTTGAAAATCGTCAAGGGTAATGACGATTTCCGGGCGCTCGCTTCTGAGATCATAGATCTTGTCGATCTGGCGCTGGGTGGTGAAAATGGCTTTCACCTTCATTTCGCCAAGAATATGGTGGACATCCGCTTCGGGCAGGTCGGGAAGAATGGGCACGCCGACTCCGCCACACCGGACAACCGCAAGATAGGCGGTTCCCCAATGATGGGAGTTCTCCGCCAGAATCGCGACCCGATCCCCCTTGCTCAATCCTTTCTCCATCAGCCCTGCGGCCAGGGCGCAGATGCGCTCGTGCAACTCCTCATAGGTGACTGGCCGCTCCATCGCCATACCGACGGCGCCGAGATCCCCATACTTCTCTTTGCTGGAATCGATTACGTAATTAAGCGTCATCCGCACATCGGGCCCGTCGGCCATGGCGATCATCCCCGGAGAACTGATTGTGCCTGCCTATCTGTGATAACAGTCCAGAAAAACAAGCGATTATTCACAATACCATATTATTTCTGGTATACCACAATCACAGCGTCAAGGTCAATCTACAAGACGCCAAACCTTCTGTTGTCAAGGTTTTCGCGGTGTGCCACCGGCTGAAATCGCTTGACAACAACCAATCCACCTGCTACTAAGCTCCTCACAGGAGCACTTTATAAGTCAGATCAGGTAATTGAACAAATGTACCGTGCCTGCGTTCCAGCCCTGCTCACTCCCCTGCTATCGTGCCGATCTGAGCCGCAGATTCAGCCCCCGCTTCAACCAGCGGTTGAGTGAAGCTCGCTGGTGTTGCTGAGTAGTTTGACCCTCTCCACCGTAAGCGTCAGGGCGCCGAAATCCTCCTCGACCAGGCCCCTGAGGAGATATGCTTTCTGGGCTGACAGGAGGTGGGCATAACGACGGTATACCTCCGGAAAGAATGTCGTTTCGATGATCGCAGTTGCGTCCTCAAAAGTCAGAAATTCCATGGCTTCGCCCGTTTTAGTGGAAACGATCTTACCGCTGAGCAGCAGGCCGATAAAATTCACCTGCCGACCCACGTGGTTGGCCAGTTCGACTCCTTTGCACGTGTGTACGCCACCTTTGCCGATCAGGTTGACGGGGTGAGTCCGGCACAAAAAGCCGAGGGCCCTGTACTCCCGGCGTAGACGCTCGATCGGCGCTTGCTCTTTGAGGGGCGGGGAACCGGCCTCCACCGCCGGGAACAGACCGCCACCACCAGGTCCTGTTTTTACCTCCCGGGCTGCGGCTTCCCAGAACAACCTGCTGCGGTTGCCTCTTCTGTCAAGACCGTCCATGGCGCCGCTGTCGATGAGCACCTGAATTTCGTTCTCCGCGGGCTGTACCCGCTGCAGAAAATCACTGAAACTTCGAAACGGCTGTTTGCTGCGGCAGCTGAGAATGCGTTCGCGGGTCTCTTGTGACACGCCGTGCAGGGCCTGCAGACCGACCCTGATCCTGGCACCTTTGCCGCGCCAGGACAACTCACTGACCTGGACGTCGGGGGGATCGATTACCAGCCCCATGCGCTTGGCTTCGGAAACGTAGGAAAAGGTCGAGTAGTAGCCGCCCTGATTGGAGATGACCGCCGCCATGAATTCAGCCGGAAAATGGGTTTTCAGATAGGCCGACTGAAACGATACCCGTGCATATGAAGCCGAGTGCGGCTTGCAGAACGAATAACCGTCAAAGCTCATCATCATGGCCCAGATCCGCTCGATCTCGGACGGTTCTATATCGTTGTCCCTGCAGCCGCGGTAGAACTTGTCCCGGTAATCCCTGAGCCGCAATTCCCTGTCTTTCTTGGAGAGCACTTTACGCAGGCCATCCGCCTCGCTATGGCTGAACCCGGCCAGAGCCACGGCGACCTTGGAGACGTCCTCCTGGTAGACCATCAGCCCGAAGGTTTCGTCCAGTACCTCCTCCAGGGCCGGGTGTAGCGGCTCCCAGCGGCCCCCGTGGAGTCTTCTCACATATTCGCGAACAAACTCGTTGGCCGCCGGCCGGATGATGGAAGACTGGATCACCAGCTGCTCGAAGTCACCGCTTCCCGCCTTCTTCTGGAGCAGCCGCATGGCCGGACTCTCGATGTAAAAGCAGCCCATGGTCCGGCCCGCCCCGACCGCCGCCTTGGTCTGCAGATCATCCTCCGGGTGCCATCCCTGTTCGGAGAAATCGGCGCCGTTTGTTCTTAGATTACCGATGGCATCCCGTATTACCCCGAGACTCCGGTTGCCGAGCAGATCGATCTTTACCAGCCCCGACTCTTCCGCCCCGTCTTTCTCCCATTGAATGATCGGCACGCCTTTGGGGGCCTGCTCCACCGGCACGTAGTCCTGAACCGGCCCCTCGGTGATCACCACACCGCCCGGATGAACCGAAAGGTAGCGGGGCAGACCGATAAGGCCGGAAGCGCGCTCGATGATCTCCGCCCAGGGGCCGGAAAAATCCTGGTCCTTGAGCGCCGGCAGCGTGCTGATCTGCTCCTGCAGGCTCAGATCGCTGCGTTTGAAGAACCAGGGCAGTCGTTTGGTCATTCTAGAAATCTCATAGCCCGGCAGGCCGAAGGCCTTGGCCGTTTCCCGGATGGCCCCGCGCGGCTTGAAACAGACGTGGTTGCAGACCATCGCCGCCCGCTCACCGAAGAACCCGAGCACTTCTGCGAGTACCTGGTCGCGCTCGTCCCAGGCGAAATCGACGTCGATGTCCGGCGGGTCGCTTCTGCCCGGATTCAGGAAACGTTCGAAGTAAAGATTGTAACGGATCGGGCAGACATTGGTGATGTTCAGACAATACGCCACCAGAGAGGCGGCTCCGGACCCCCGGCCGCAGATGCGGCGGCTTTTTCTGGTGCCGTCCGGCTGCAGCGGCTGAACGATGTCACGTACCACCAGGAAATAAGAAGAGAACCCCATGGCCTCAATGATACCAAGTTCATAGTCGAGACGGTCGACGACCTGGACCGGCAGCGTACCCCCGTAGCGCTGCCGGGCACCCTCGTAGGCCTGCTGCCTCAGGACCACACCGGCCGCCTGGCGGCCGTGGTTCTGCCAGGGCGGCATCAGCAGGCCGGCGGACGGCCGGCCGAAGCTGCAGCGTTCGGCGATTTCGTCGCTGGCCCGCCCCACTTCGGGCCAGACGGAAAAACGGTTGTTGTAGACCTCGGGGGAGTGGAGCCAGTGCACCTCGTCCCTGGCGCCGCGGAGGGCGGAATCAAGCGTTTCTGAAGCGGCGATGGCCCGCAGCAGGAGGTGCAGGCTCCGCTCTCCGGGCTCGCCAAGGTCACTGTCGGGAACAGGCACGGCCGGAATTTCAAGGTCAGCGGCCAGGCGACGCAAGCGGCTGCCCCTCTCCGTCGGTCGGTTACCGAGGTCTGCGGCCGCCTCGAGTTCAAGCTCCCGGCATACCTTTAACGTGGCCTCGGACCTGCTCAACAGCACGAGCCCTTCAAAAAGAGGCGCCGATTCGCTGGTGACGCTCAGGCTCTCCTTACGCTTCCTGCGGCTGATTATATTGCAGAGGTTGCGGTAGCCCGTCTCGTTGCGCACCAGCAGCACCAGCCGGCCTGCCGTATCGGTCTCGATCTCCGTGCCGATGATCGGCCTGATATTTTCCTGCTCGCAGGCCGCCAGAAACGACCACAGACCGTACAGGTTTTCCAGGTCCGTCAGGGCCAGCCCGGTGTAGCCGAACCGTGCGGCTCGGCGGCACAGAGATGCGGGCGATGCGGTTCCACGCAGCAGCGAAAAACAGGAACGGACGCGCAGGGGGATCATGACCTTTGCCCGGGGGGATCAAGGCAGGACCGGCTGACTGCCCAGCCGGATGGCCTCCCGGCCGAACCGCTGACGGATGCGGTCCATGGCCGCCAGGAGGTGCTCTTTCTTCTGGCCGCTGGTGGAGTCGCTGAAAAGGCGAAGCTGTGGAGATCTGGGGTGCAGCCGGTCGCCGATCAGACGGCAGCTCCGCACCCGAGTCCGTCTCGTCAAGGCCCGCTCGAGGGCCGTCAGAGCCAGGCGCTGCAGGCAGTCGTCATCGGCTGTGCCCTTACGGACACTGGCCTGTCTCGAAATCGTGGCGCCGTCTGTATAGTCGAGCTGCAGCCCCACCCGCCGGACGGCCATCCTGGTAAGGCGGAGCTCCATGCCAAGCTGAGCCGCCAGGGCTGTGACGACGCCTTTCAAGACAGTCCGGTCGGCACAGTCATTGCTGAAAATATGTTCCCGAACCACCCGGGGGGGCTGCGCTTCCTCCGGCCGAACGGCGCCGTCGTCGATGCCGCGGCTGAGTTCGAAAAGCGTCTCGCCGCGGCGGCCGAACACCCCGTGGAGCTGCATCCTGGTGAGCGCTGCCAACTCACCGATTCTGACAATATTGAATTCGCTCAACCGCTGTCTTTCGAAGCCTTTCAGCCCCGGCAGCAGGTGCAGGGGCAGCGGGGCCAGAAAGCGCTGCTCATCGCCATTGGCGACGATGTATTCACCCACCGGCTTGACCAGGCGTGAGCCGATCTTGGAGACCAGCTTGCTGCCGGCAAGGCTCCAGATCGGATCTATTTCGAGCTTGGAACGGATCTGCCGGTGCAGCCGCCAGCCCACGTCGGGGGGTGTGCCAAAGAGCCGATGAGTGCCGGTGATATCGAGATAGAGATGGCCGTCTTCAGCACCATATTCGAGTACCGGGCTGTAACTCCGGGCCTCGTTGACGAACGACGCCATGGCCTTGCGATACAGGTCAAACCGGGGCGCCAGCACCCGGGCCGCGCGGCATATCCGGGTAGCCCGGTTGAGCAGCATGCCCTTGCGCACCCCGTCCCGGTAAGCCTCTTCACTCATGTCGTAGACCGCCGCCCGGGCCGCCTGGAGAGGGGCGACGATCACCGGCTTTTGACGCAGGCTCAGATCGACAACCCGTTCGACGGCCACGGCAAAATCGGCCACATTGAGGTGCAGGATAAAACGGTGGTGGTTCATCGTCAGCCCCGACCCGCTTTCCTGCTGATCAGAGAATCCAGCAGCAGGGCATTGCGCGGGGCCTGGGCCCGCACATGGTTGTTGAAAAAGATGATCCCCCTGCGGGCCCGGCGCGACAGCGAACCGAGCTCGTGCTCGCACCACTGGTGCAGCTCCTGCTCGGAGTAGTCGTAGTCAAACTTTTTCTGCATATTTCCGTTCTGCCAGCCCTTTTCATTTCTGCCGTGGAAACGCACATAGAACAGGGCCGGGTTGGTGATCACATCGAGGCGGGGAAAAAGGTCCGGTAGATTTGGCTCATCAACACTCACCAGGGTAATCTGGCGGCGCTCGAGTTCGACGAACACCGTATCGACCGCCCAGGAGGCGTGACGGAATTCGACCGCCACCGGCATTCCCTGCAGGTAATCGAGCAGCTCGGCCAAAAAACGACGGTTGGCAATGGTACGGTCGAAATCGGGCGGCAGCTGCACCAGGATAGCGGCGAGCCTTTTTCCCAGGGCGCAGATTCCCTGACGGTAACGCTGCACCTGCTCCCGCCAGTCCTCTTCCCGCTCATGGGTCACCGTGCGGGTCAGCTTGGCGGCAAAGATGATGTGGCCGGGCGCGGCAGCCAGCATTCTGGAAAGGACATCGGAACGGGCCATCTGGTACCAGGTGTAATTGAGTTCGACAACCGAAAAAGAGCGGCCATAAAATTCCAGCATGGCCGCCGATTTGGTTCCCGGTGGATAGAAACCGCTGTCCACCCATTCCAGATAGGAATAGCCGCTGGTACCGGTCATCACCAGGCAGGAGGAGCCGGGTTGTTCCCCCCGGAGCAGGGCCGTAGCCGGCCCCGGTGTACGGTCGCTTTGCATTTTTTTACTGACGGCCATCCGGCAGAGAAAAACTGGGATGCGGTCCCCTGACGATACCGACGACTTTGCCCTGTACCAGAACCTCGCTGAAACCATAGTGCATTACCGGGTAGTCGCTGTTCTCCGGATGCAGTTCGATACAGTCCGGGCGCAGGAAAAAGCGTTTGACGGTGGCCTCTTCCTGGTGCAGCAAAACTGCGACGATCTCGCCGTTTTCCGCATACTGACGAGGTTCACAAATGGCCAGATCGCCATCGAAGATGCCGGCACCACACATCGATTCGCCGCTGATGCGCAGGCAGAAAAGACTTTCCCCGCCGAACATCTTGTCATCGACCACCACGCTGCCGGCCCACTCCTGCTGGGCGTACATCGGCATCCCGGCAGTAACCCTGCCGATTATCGGCAGTTCCCGGCCCAGCGAACGCTCCGGCCGGGAATCTTCCGGCAGCAGACGCAATGTCCGGCTGTAGCGCCCTTCCCGGGCAACCAGTCCTTTTTTTTCCAGCTGGGCCAGAAGCTGGGCCACCGCATTGTGGCTGATGGCAAGTTCTTTGGCCGCTTGCCGCAGGCTGGGCAACTGACCCTCATTCCGCAGCCGCCGTTTCAGATAAGCAAAGAAATCCTGCTGTTTTTCAGTAAGCATCTGTTGTCCTCATGTATATGTACATGTACATATTATATGAAATAAATAGATAATGTCAATGTACATTTTGTGCGCGCGGCTGCTACGCAGCAGTCCGTCGACGGCTCGGAGGAAACCGCTATAAATCGACTTTGGAGGCGGCCAGTTTGAGGCCAAGGAGCATGAACAGAAGCCCGTTTATTTGTTTCAACCGGCTGGTGTTGCTGCCCGAATCGTGCAGCCGGGCAGCGATGGCCGAGGAAAAGAGGGCGACGATAATGCACCAGATGGTGCCGGTGGTGATGAAAATCAGCCCGAGCAGGATGAAAGAGAGAACCTTGTTGGGACTCGATACGGAAATGAACTGGGGTAAAAAGGCGAGGAAAAAAATCGCGACCTTGGGGTTGAGCACATTGGTCAACACCCCCTGACGGTAGATGCGCAGCAGTCCGGATGTACCCTTTCCGTTGCTCCCCGGGCGCGCCGGAGCCGATCGGTCGAAGATGAGCCGCAGCCCCTGGTAAATCAGGTAGACGGCACCGAGGTATTTGATGATGGTGAAGGCCGAAGCCGAAGCGGCGAGTAGGGCGGAAAGCCCGAAAGCGCCGAGCAGGGTGTGGATAAGCGCCCCGCTGCTGATCCCCAGGGCGGCGCAGACGCCTGCGCCCCGGCCCTGGGCGAGGCTGCGGCCGATGATGTAGAGGGTGTCGGGACCGGGATAAAGATTGAGCAGAATGCCGGCACCGAGAAAGACCAGCGGATTTTCAAGGCCCGCGATCATTCCCAAACCCGGATCGCCCAACAAGCCCCCTTATCGGCACCGCCTCAGGAGCAAGAGAGGAGGCGGCAGAAACACACTGGCACTTAGAAGGCATCGGCTGCATCTTCCTCGAAGTTGAAGGTGCCGGCCTCGGCCTCCTGATCAATTTCCTTGAGGCTCTGACGCATCTGCTTGAGCGCCTGACGTATGCGATTTTCGTTCTCGACGAGCGCCAGCCGCAGCCAGCCGTCACCTTCCTCGCCAAACCCGGCGCCCGGCGCGACCGCCACATTGGCCCGATTCATCATTTCGATGGCAAACCGCACCGAACCCAAGCGGTCGTAGGGGGGTGGTATCTTCACCCAGAGAAACATACCGGCCTTGGGTATAGTAACCTCCCAGCCCATGCGGACCAGACCGTCGCAGAGAACATCCCGGCGTTTCTGGTAGGCGGCCGCCTGCTCGGCAATATCGTCGTCGCAGTCGCGCATGGCCACGATGCCGGCGATCTGGATGGCGGAGAAAATGCCGTAGTCATAGTAGCCCTTGATCTTGGCCAGACCATCGATGATCTGCTCGTTGCCGACGCAGTACCCCAGACGCCAGCCGGCCATATTGTAGGATTTGGAGAACGAACCGAACTCGACCCCGACATCGAGTCCCCCTTCTACTTCGAGAAAGCTCGGGGCCACATAACCGTCGAAGGTGATTTTGGCATAGGCAAAGTCATTGATTACCATGAAACCGTATTGCTTGGCGTATTTGACGACGGCGCTGAACAATTCCCTGGAAGCCAGCGTGCCGGTGGGATTGTGAGGGAAATTGAGCATCAGCAGCTTCGGTCCCGGATAGAGCGACCGGCACATGCCCACCAGCTGAGCCAAAAACTCATCTTCATCCCCCAGAGGGATGCGCAGCACATTGGCTCCGGCAATGACCGCCGCATAGACATGGATCGGAAAGGCCGGAGCCGGCACCAGCACCGTATCGCCCGGGCCGAGCAGGGCCAGACACATGTGCGAGATGCCCTCCTTGGAGCCGATGGTGCAGATGACATCATTTTCTCCTGTTAAATCGACATCATAATTGCGACTGTAATAGATGGCGATTTCCCTTTTGAGGTTCTTCATGCCGCCGGCAATGGCGGGATAGCGATGTATTTTGGGATCGGCCGCAACCTCGCAGAGCTTTTCAGTGACCGTGCCGGGAGCGGGATCGATGGGATTGCCCATGCCCAGGTCGATCACATCGTCGCCCTGCCAGCGCTTCTCCATCTTCATCTTGTTGATCATGCCGAACAGATAGGGCGGCAGTTGATTCATGCGGTCGGCAAACCTGACCTGAAACGGGGGAATCATCTTCTCTACTCCTCCTGTCCCCATTGTCTTGGGAGACGTCTACTGGGTGAACCATTGGCTGATCGGGAAAGTTTCACAGCCTGCAGTGGCATTGTGCGTGGTTTACCTGGGTAAGTCAATACCATAATGGTTTTTACGATCCTACCTGACAATCACTGAGCGTTCATAACGATCGTTCAGGCAGGGGAGAGTGGCTGGGGCTGCATTGCGGAGGCCAGACGAAGCGCTTAATACGCTTACCGATCGTCCGAGGAGACAATCCTGAGCTCAGCGCTGAGGTAAGTCAAAGAGCCCTTTCCGAATGGAAACTATCTAAATGGTCCGGCACAGCCTGCCGAAGCCCCCCGGGATCGTACCCGAGGACCAGAACAGTCTGCCGTGCTTGTAATCGACGAACCAGTACCCGCCGGGGGTGCGCTGGGCCGAAGTAAAGATAAAGGGCTGCTCCCTGGAGAAATTGGGATTGAGGTGGATATCTTTGTCATTGGGGCTCGCTTCCATCAGCGACATGGCCTCCTCGACCGAGGGCAGGCGCCAGTCGTTATAGCCATGAAGCCCCTCACGGTTGAGCTCATCTATTTTCTTTTTCATCGACCTGATCGAGGTAATGTCAAGCCCCCCCCGCTGCCACATCAGACCGGTCATAAGATCGACGATGAGATGCTGGCCGTGGAGATAGAGACGATTGACAAAGGCGCCTGATGGATTCAGCTCGCCATCGGTGAAGCCGTGGCTGATCACGATCTCCCGCACCTCGTCATCGGAAAGATCTGGGTTTGCAGAAGGCAGCACTATTGGCTCAAAGCCGTCCTTATTGCCGTCCCAGACAGGCAGTTTGGGACCCATATCTTCGTGGGAGACACGTTCGATGAGCGGTGTCACCAGGCTGCTGTCGCCGTCGTCGAGCACGTGATCGATGAGCCAGGTTTGAATCTGCTCATTAATGGCAAAGCTCTGATCGTAAAAGGCCACCTCACCCTGGCTGTCCACACAGGAGGAGACCAACTCGGCGGGTGCCTGGATCTCGGCGATGATCCTGGCGTGTTTGACGCCGCGCTCCATCAAGCAAAGTTTCGGCTTTTCACCCCAGTTATCGATGAAAAAGTAGTAAATACGCTCTGCGTTGTTGCGGACCCGCTCACGGCCACCCCATGATTCGTAGGTGCCGAACGTCATCTCGGGAGTCATTTCCCAGTCGATCTGATTTATCGTCTTATCGCCAACCTGGATTTTATGATACATGCCCATGGTGTATCCCTCACACTGTCTTGGTCTATTATTTTTCAGGTGCTAAACCTGGCTAACCACCATATATGTGTTACAATCTTTTAAACTAATTCACTCGATTATAAGAATCATTCTCATTTTGTCCATGGACGAACGGGCACCAAAAACAGAAGCGGGCCGGCCGCTGCCCCTGGGCCCAAGCTGGAGTGCACAAGGAATTAATTTTGCCCTTTTCTCACGGCATGGCCGTTCGGTTACCCTGGTCTTCAGCTACCTGGACTCCGACCATCAGCTGGAGATCGAACTGGATCCGCACGTTAATAAAACCGGAGATATCTGGCATCTGTTCCTGCACACTGATGGCAGAGCGGTTTATTACGGCTATCGGGTCGAGACCGATCACGCGCAGCCAAGCTTTCCGGCTGCCACCGAAAGGGTCATTGCCATAGATCCCTATTGCCGGCTGCATAAACCCCGCAGCTGGGCGCTCAGCTCGGAGGCAGGCAGGGAACCGATCTGCCTGGCTGCAGAGGGGCTGGATTTCGACTGGCAGGGAGACCGTCCCCTGCGTATTCCAGCCTCGGAAACGATCATCTATGAACTTCACGTCAGAGGATTCACCCGGCACCCCAGTTCAGGTGTCGCCGCACCCGGCACTTTCAGCGGTGTCACGGAGAAGATAGAGTACCTCAAAGAACTGGGAATAACCGCGGTGGAGCTGCTGCCGGTCACCGAATGGGATGAGACCGACAACAAATTCAGCCACCCGGAGACCGGTGAACTGCTGTTAAACTACTGGGGCTATAATCCCCTTTCCTTTTTCGCCCTGCGCTCCGGGCTTGCCTCCACACCCGCTGAAGCGCTCAACGAATTCAAGACCATGGTTCGCAGCCTGCACCAGGCCGGCATCGAAGTGATTCTCGACCTGGTCTTCAACCACACCGGGGAAAGCGACCTCGAAGGCACCACCACAGGTTTCAGGGCCATTGACAACGCGGTCTACTACCTCATCGACGAGCAGGGATCCGATTATCTGAACTACACCGGCTGCGGCAATACGGTGAACTGCAACCACCCGGTGGTCAGCACCATGATCCTCGATTCCTTGCGCTACCTGGTGCAGGAATTTCACCTCGACGGTTTCAGGTTCGACCTGGCGGCCATCTTCAGCAGGGACACCTCGGGCGCTCCCGTGGAAAACGCCCCGCTGATCGAGATGATCGCCCAGGATCCGCTCCTCAGGGATTGCAAGATCATCGCCGAGGCCTGGGACGCGGCGGGGCTCTATCAGGTCGGTTCCTTTTCAACCAACCGCCGCTGGATGGAATGGAACGGGAAATTCCGAGATGATGTGCGCCTCTTCATGTCGGGTCATCCCGACTCGGTACATCGGCTGGCCACCAGGATTGCCGGCAGCTCGGATCTCTACCAGGACGACGGCCGCGGACCGCTGAATTCGATCAATTTCGTTACCTGCCATGACGGCTTCACCCTCTACGACCTGGTCAGCTACAATCACAAGCACAACCACGAAAACGGCGAGCAGAACAATGATGGGGAGAACCACAACCTGAGCTGGAACAGCGGCTTCGAAGGAGCCCCTGCGGCAGCTCGCTTTGAGCGGCTGCGGCGCAGAAGAATGCGGTCGCTCATCGTTCTGCTCCTGTTTTCTCAGGGAATTCCAATGATCTGCGCGGGAGATGAACTGGGTCGAAGCCAGGGGGGCAACAACAATACCTGGTGCCAGGACAACGAGATAAACTGGCTCGACTGGCGCCTGCTGGAGTCCAATGCGGATCTGCTGCGTTTTGTGAAGAAATGTATCGATATGTACAAAAGTCATACACTCTTCAGGCGTGATCGATTTTTCAGCCACTATCCTGCGCAGGCGCCACTCGAAGATCGGGATATCGTCTGGCAGTCCATGATCCCGGGCACGGAAGACTGGTCACCGGAATGTCGAGAGCTGGGATTTATTCTCAACGGAAAAAGCGCGGCTGACGGTTCTGAACCGAGTTTTTTCATCATGGTGAACGGTCGGCGCCAGACTCGTAAAACTTTTATTGTACCTGACGTCCCTTCCGGCCAGGATAGCCCCTGGCTGCGCCTCATCGATACGGCTTTAAACAGTCCGGACGACTTCGTCGACAGAGCTGATGCTCAGACGGTACCGGCCGGATCCGGCTATCGGGTCGAACCCATGGCTCTTGTAGTCCTGCAGTCGGCCGATCCGACCACCCCATAGCACTTCTTGCAGGTTGCCAGATGATGGATAATGACAAACCGCTGCTGCTGATGCTGGGCGACTCCCTGATTGACTACGGCGAGTGGCACCGGCGGCTGCCTGGGTATCGGGTCATCAGCAGCGGCATCCCGGGCGAACGCACCGAGGGGCTCCTGAATCGCCTTCCTCTCCGCCTGCCGGCTGGCACACCGGATGGTATCGTCATTATGAGCGGCACCAACGACATCGTCTTCGGCGACCTCGGATTCGTGGACCTGCTGGCCCGCATTATCACCCTGCTCCGCGCCAGCTGCCACAATTCGGAAATAGTGATCACCAGCCTGCTGCCCTATGAAATACCCGGTCTCATCGACGTCGTCCACGCAGCCAACCAGCAATTGACCTTCATCTGTGAAGAACACGGCTGCCACTTTTTCGACCTCTGCAGCCCCTTTGAAAACAGTTTCGACGAACTCTTCGATTTCGACGGCGTTCACCTGAGCAACCTCGGCTACCGCTTATGGGCCTCGTACCTGGATGAGTATTTGCGCAAACTGCTTGCAAAACCGGTTGATTGATTTATCCTTGCTCAACGTCTGGATCACGACGCACTGTTCACATTGAGCACAATTTCCAAGGAGATGTTCCATGGTCCCGCACCTCGTAAAACCCGTTTCTAGCGGCCGCCTTGCCGCGCTTTTTATCGCCCTGAGCCTGCTCTTCGTCATACCGCACAAGATCCTTGCTGCGGAAATATCAGGTACCATTCTGGAAACCATGGATGCCGCCGGCTACACCTACATGAATTTGGATACCGGGGATACGCAGGTCTGGATAGCAATCCCGCAATCGAAAGTGAGCCAAGGCGATACAGTCTCAGCCCTCGAGGGTATGGAAATGAAGAATTTTCACTCCAACTCGTTCGATCGCACCTTTGAATCGATTATCTTTTCTCCGGGTCTGGTCGGTGCTGCACCAATGAGTCCGCATGGACAATCAGCAGCGCCACAAGATTCCGCCGACGATTCGTTCGCCGCAGCGGTTGAGGCGGAACGCCAGGCCAGCACCGGCGCCGCGGCGCCAATCGAGCCGCAGCAGGGCAGCGCCGGCAGTATGGGCGCCGTCGCCCCATTTTCTGAAACAGAGGTTGAAAAAGCCGAGGGAGAAAACAGTTTCACCGTGGCCGAGATTTTCGAGCGGGCCAAGGATCTGGACGGCAAGAAAGTGCGCGTCAGAGGACAGGTGGTGAAATACAATGCCAATATAATGGGCCGCAACTGGCTGCATCTCCAGGACGGCTCGGGTGATCCGATGCAGAACACCCACGATCTGGTTGTTACCACCACCGAACAGCTCAGCGGGCCGAAGGTGATCACCATCGAAGGGGTGGTGGCAGCTGACAAGGATTTTGGTGCCGGCTACAAATATGTGGTCCTCGTCGAGGACAGCACGATCGTCACGCAATAGTCGGGCATGGCCGGTCCAGCACCTCAAATAGCCCCCGAACACATCGGCTTTGACTTCGACGGGGTCATCGCCGATATCGGCGAGGCGTTCATCAGGCTGGCCTGCACCAAATACGGGCATTGCGGTCTGAAACTCGAGCAGATCAGCAGCTTCCAGGTCGAGCAATGTCTGAACATGGAGCGCTCCACCATCGAGCAAATCTTCGCTGATATCCTGCGTGATTCCATCGGCACCGAACTGAGGCCTATCGCCGGCGCCGTCGAGTCGCTCAAGCAACTGAGCCGTCATTCTCCGGTTACGATAATCACCGCCCGGCCTGAATTAGGCCCGGTTACAGACTGGCTGCGGCTGCATTGCGGCGTAGAAGCCGAGCGCATCAAGCTAGTGTCATCAGGGCACCACGATGACAAAGAGCGCTTTATCAGGCAGCACAACATCCTCTATTTCGTCGATGACCGGCTCACAACCTGTCTGATGCTGGCCGAGTCGGGGCTCAAACCACTGGTCTTCGCCCAACCCTGGAACAGTGATCGCCACGATCTGCCCTCGGTGAACAGCTGGAGGGAAATACTGGATCTGATCGATTTCAACTGAGTCATCGAGATGAACTGCCCCCACTGCAACAAGACCATCCAGCCCAGAAACCCGGTGCCGACGGTGGATGTCATCATTGAAATAGGCGCTCGAATCGTGCTCATCGAGCGCAAATTCCCTCCCCCCGGCTGGGCGCTGCCCGGCGGCTTTGTCGACTATGGTGAATCGTTCGAGCAGGCGGCCGTGCGGGAAGCGCTTGAAGAAACCGGGATAGCCGTCACCGACCTGCGCCAGTTCAGGACCTATTCAGATCCAGGGCGCGATGCTCGGATGCACACCGCGTCAACGGTTTATATCGCCAAAGGAGAGGGGGTACCGAAGGGGGCCGACGATGCCGCCAGGGCGGCATTGTTTTCCAGAGAGGAGCTGCCGGAACTGGCCTTTGACCACGCCAGGATCCTGGATGACTACTTCTCGAGCTGCAGATAGGCGCAGCAGCCCGTTCTCTGCCTGGCGACACAAGTTCACCCTACCACGACCCGAGGAGGCGCGGCCAAGAGAGTAGACAACAGGAATCGGATCCCCATCCTCTGGCAGGTAACAGTGCCTGGTGGGATGGCCTGTAGGCAGTGGGGTATGATTAAAGCAGTGTGTTGAGTGCCCAGAAGACCACGGCCCCCGTGCCCACGGAGGAGTAGAGCAGCAGTCAGGGGATGCAGTCGCTGCCGTATCTTTTGGCGATCAAGCCGAACACGCTCAGTCCGGCCAGCACGGAGATTATAAGGATTACAATAGTTTTCATCTCATCTTCCCGCTTGCTTAGAAGCGGCCCGTTTGCGCAGCCTGATCGATGCCGGAGTGACCTCCACCAACTCATCGTCGTTGATGAATGACAGGCAATCCTCGAGACTCAGGACGGTCGGCGGGGTCAGGATCACCGCCTCATCCGAACCGGCGGCCCTGACGTTGGTCAGTTTCTTGCCTTTAGCCGGATTGACTACCAAATCACCTGACCGGCAGTTCTCACCTATAATCTGTCCGGCGTAAAGATCAACCCCCGGTTCAATGAAAAGCGTACCACGGTCCTGGAGATTGAACAAGGCGTAGGCCACCGAGGTGCATCCCTGCTTCACCGACAGCACGCCGTTGATGCGGTTGGCAATCTCCCCGGCATGCGGGCCGTAGCCCTCGAATACATAGCTCATGGTGCCCATGCCTTTGGTGTCGGTCATGAACCGGGGGCGATAGCCGAGCAGGCCCCGGGTGGGGATATTGAAAACCATCCGGGTCATACCGTGGCTCTGGCTCATCTCCTCGAGCTGGCCCTTGAGCTTACCCAACCGCTCAATGACCGGTCCCTGCACCGTTTCATCGACATCGACGGTTAACTTCTCGTAGGGCTCGAGCAGCTGTCCATCCTCCCTGCGCATGATCACCCGGGGCCGGGTGACCTGGAGCTCGTAGCCTTCCCGGCGCATTTTCTCGATCAGGATCGACAGGTGGAGTTCGCCCCTGCCCGATACCTTGAACCCCACCCCATCCTCCAGCGGTTCAACCTGCAGGGCAACGTCGGCCAGCGTTTCCCGATCCAGACGCTCCTTGAGATGACGAGAAGTGACATATTTACCCTCGCGGCCGGCAAAAGGCGAGTCATTGGGGATGAAATCCATGGAAATGGTCGGCGGATCGATATCAATCAGCGGCAGCGGCCGGGGTGACTCCGGATCGGTGAAGGTCACACCGACGGTCACGTCATCCATGCCCGCCACGGCAACGATCTCTCCGGTGCTGGCGGAATCGACCGCAACCTTATGGTCCTGTTCGAATCGATATATCTTGGAGATGCGTACCGGTTTGATCGAGCCGTCCCTCCGTGCCACAGCGATGGGCTGGTTCAAGGCCATGGTGCCATTGACCACCTTGCCGATGCCCAATCTTCCAAGATAGGGGGAATAATCGATTGTTCCGACCTGCATCTGCAGCCCGCCATCTTTTGATCCGGACGGCGGTGGAATATGGTCGACGATCATCTCAGATACCAGCGCCATGGAGCCCCCGTCGCTTACCTCCTGATCCGGCTCGGCCACTGCGTAGCCTTCTTTCGCGGAAGCGTAGAGTACCGGAAAATCAAGAATATCGTCAGGTGCTTCAAGCTTGACGAAAAGATCAAAGACCTGATCCACTACCCAATCACAGCGGGCCGCCGGTTTGTCAATCTTGTTGATAACCACAATCACCGGGAGGTTGTTGGCCAGTGCTTTCTTCAGTACAAAATAGGTCTGCGGCATCGGACCTTCCTGGGCATCCACCAGCAGCAGGGCCCCGTCGGCCATACGCAGCACCCGCTCCACCTGACCCCCGAAATCAGCATGACCGGGGGTGTCAATGATGTTGATGTGCACGTCGCCGTATCGGTAAGACCCGTTCTTGGCGGTGATGGTAATGCCCCGCTCACGCTCGAGATCCATCGAGTCCATGAGTCTCTCTGCGACTGCCTGATTGTCCCTGAACATTCCGGAATGACGGAACAGCTGGTCAATCAGGGTGGTTTTACCGTGGTCCACGTGGGCGATGATTGCCACATTTCTAATATCTTCCTGGCGCATAACAGTCCGGCCGAGGGCCGTCTCATCAATGGGGTGATTCTTCGCAACCCCGTTACAAAGGGGGGCCACCATACACCAGGCGGGAACAGATGTAAAGCAGTTCGGATCCGGCCGGATCAGAGTTTCAGCAGAACTTTCTGGCGGGCGGCAGCCGAACGGCGCAGGGCCGGCACCTGATCGTCGACGTAGTCATAGACTACCGGGACCTTGTTGGCTGCGGGCCGAAGGATTCTGCCTATCACCTGGACCAGCCGTCCTTCGAAGGTAATGGGGGTGGTCAGGAAGAGACTGGCGAGTCCGGAACAGTCAAACCCCTCGCTGATAAGCTGCAGCGTTGCCACCAGCACCTGAAGTTTGCCGTTCTGCACGTCGGCGACGATTTGGCTGCGCTGCTCCGGGGGAATCTGGCCGGTGAGCAGGGCGACAGAAATCTGCTGTCTGCGCAGCAGCTCGACAAAGACATTACAGTGACTGACCCGGTCGGAAACCACCAAAGCGGTGGAGTCCGGTTCGCTGC
>JAHEER010000208.1 GCA_024640625.1 Desulfobulbaceae bacterium | reverse complement strand
TGAACCCCTATATCTACAAAGGCGCCGAATTTCGTTACATTGGTGATAATTCCCGGGAGTCGCATATCCGGCAATAAATCACTGATTGTGTGTACCCCGTCAGCAAAGGCGAAAGCGGTAAATCTCTTACGGGGATCGCGACCAGGCTTGGCAAGTTCCTCCATGATATCCTGCAGGGTGGGCATGCCCAAGCTGTCACTCACATATTTGCTTATGTCCACCTTTCTCCTGGCATCTTCCCGAGCCATGAGATCAGCCACCGTGCATCCGGCATCCGCAGCCATCTGCTCAACGGTGGCATATCTCTCCGGATGGACGCCTGATTCATCCAGAGAATTTTCTGCATCATGAATACGAAGAAAACCGGCACTCTGTTCAAAAGCTTTAGCCCCAAGGCGAGGAACCTTCATAAACTCCTTGCGGCTTGTATAAGGACCGTTGTCATTACGATACTGGATGATAGATGCGGCAAGAGACGGGCCAAGGCCAGAGACATAGGTGAGAAGTTCAAGAGAAGCACTGTTTACCTCTACACCAACTGAATTTACGCAGCTGACAACCACATCCTCCAGGCTCTTTTTCAGCTCCGCTTGATTAACGTCATGCTGATACTGCCCCACTCCAATGGACTTCGGTTCCAGTTTTACCAGTTCAGCGAGGGGATCCTGTAATCGCCTTCCTATGGAAATTGCCCCGCGAACGGTGACATCATGGTCCGGAAACTCACGACGGGCAACCTCAGAGGCTGAATATATGGACGCTCCGTCCTCATTGACCAGGGTCACAATGATCTCAGGTCCCAGGTTGAGATCACGGATAAAAGATTCTGTTTCTCTTCCGGCGGTGCCGTTGCCGATACCAATCGCCTCTATGTTGTATTTCCTGCAAAGATCTTTAACAATCCTGGCCGCATCATTTTTTTTGCCGCCTGTGGTTGGGTAGATTGTCGTCGAATACAGGAGCGTCCCCTGTTCGTCCAGGCAGACCAACTTGGCTCCAGTCCGAAAACCAGGGTCCAGGGCCATGATGCGCTTTTGTCCCAGTGGGGCAGCAAGCAGCAATTCTCTGAGGTTGTCTGCAAAAACGCTGATCGCTTCCTGGTCTGCCCGCTCTTTAAGGTTGTTCCGCAGCTCGTTTTCCAGAGAAGGACCGAGCAGCCGTTTGTAGCTGTCAAGCACAGCCAGTTCAACCTGTTTCCTATCTCCTTTTACAGCAAAGTGGTTCTTCAACAGAGGAAGGGCCAATTCATCAGGCGGCTTTACCGATAGAGAAAGTACCTTCTCTTTTTCACCCCGAAACATGGCTAAGAGACGATGTCCTGCTGCTTTTTTTGCTTCTTCCCTCCAATCAAAATAGTCGCGAAACTTCCCCCCGCTCTCCTGATTCTTTTTGACGACTTTGGAGACAATTACGGCCTTATCTGCATACAGCCTCCGCAGAATTCCCCGAACTTCCTGGTTCTCACTAACCCATTCAGCGATGATATCCCTGGCCCCGGCATATGCATCATCGATTGACCCAACACC
Organism: Desulfobulbaceae bacterium; assembly: GCA_024640625.1. Taxonomy (GTDB): domain Bacteria; phylum Desulfobacterota; class Desulfobulbia; order Desulfobulbales; family Desulfocapsaceae; genus JABDQA01. Next base: position 2,057 of record JAHEER010000208.1, on the reverse strand, counting down.
TTTTTCATCGTTGACATAAGCAGCCGCATCAACATCGTGTCTATTTTGTTTGAAAAGAGCCTGGGCCAGTGGCTCCAACCCCTTTTCACAGGCAATCATGGCCCGTGTTCTTCTTTTGGGTTTATAGGGAAGGTAAATATCCTCCAGACTTGTCAGATTGTCCGCCCTGCAGAGACTGGCTTTTAACTCAGCACTTAACAATTCCCGCTCGGCAAGCGATTCAATGATACTTCGCCGCCTCTTGTCCAGCTCGGCGAGCCCGGCAAGACGGTTCCGTATGGCGGTGACCTGCACCTCATCAAGAGAACCGGTGGCCTCTTTTCTATACCTGGAAATAAATGGAACGGAAGCTCCGTCCGCCAGCAAATCGACAGTGGCGGCAACCTGGGAAATAGAAATCCGGAGTTCTTTTGCAATAATAGTGTGATGATGCTGATTCATGTAAAATCACTACCTGTGGATAAATCTGGGAGTAAAGCCTTGTATAGCTGCAAGTCAGGATCTGACTAAAGAAAATTCATAGTGATTCGTCCAAGCTTTGGAACAGTGAGATACTTTACAACTCTGTCGGGCTATTGGCAATCGTAGCCTGATGTAGAGCTTAATAGAGTTGGTTTATTTACACTGTATTTCTGACTGTTAGGAGCGAACTAAAGCTAATTATATTAAAACATTGCAGATGACCCCAGTAGCAAGGCCAAAAGACGAAATGTAGGTATGAATTTGAGAATTGGGGGATTATGAGCGAACGAGAGTCTTCGGCTGGCAGTGTTCAAGCAATCGAAAACTATAGGAAATAGGTTGATCAGGGAGAGCCTATAACTTGTCCGTCCTTCAGTGCGCTAGGATTGTATATTCTTATCTTCATTCTGTCGTGATTCTCCACAGCACTCAATTACCAAGAAAAATTACCTTAACTAATATTCCTCGGGCGTATAAACCTCGAAAAAGGTTTTTTCGCCAATTATTGAATCAATTTGCCACTGAAGTTCCTTTGCTTTCTTGTGGTTTTGCCATTTGATCCAATCGTCGGCAGTTTCCCAATGTGTTATCACGATTAGTTCACCAGGATCATTCATTTTTGAATATGTGGTTCTGGATATGTAGCCAGTCTGCTGCGCAGACTTTTCACGTAACTCTTTCAATAGTGGGACAAGTTTCTCCGTTTGATCCATGCGGAAAACTCGCTTAATTATAACCATCACACTCATGACCATACTCCTTTTGATTAACTCAAATTTATCACTGGATATTACCCCTATTTATCATACAACCAAGGTAATCGATCCTGATTAATAAGGCTTGCACCAATTTTCTTAATTTCTAGGCTGACTCTATACCAAAAACCGTACATTCGTCCGAAAAAAAAATGCAGTGCAATGTTAGATCATGCCCCCCTTTTTTGAAATAATCGACTTGTCAGAATGTGCTGTTCCTGGCTCTGATCGATTCGCCAAGACATGGACCGGGCTCGACACGCGGAGCCACTGCAACAAGTTGCACTGATGCAGCGTTAAAAAAAATCACCGATCATGCCAACTTTCAACATGATCGGTGAGGTATGCGACCGCTTAAAGGGAGGATAAGTCGGTCACTTTGGGGGTTGATCGAATAATCACCAGTTCGGCCCCAGAACCAGACTGGTGTCGAGGCATTGCTCTTTTTCGCTTGCAGACACGTGGTCCTTATTCTTCAAATCTTTGGCGTAGCAAACATATTCTCCACCTTTATCGTCACGTACAAAGACCATTCTCTGATATTCCTTAGATATTATTTTTCCTCTCATGCTCATGATGAACCCCCTTTTGGTATCATGTTTTATTTTACGTTTTGGTCTGATTAATAGTGAACACTTAATTCACTCATTTTGGTTTTCGTTCATTGCTCTAATTTCTAAATTATGACCTTCTCAACCAAAAACAATACAAGTAAAACAATATATAAATAATAGCATTTACTATTATTAATTCTCGAAAATTAATTTTCTAACAATCTAACTCTGCTGGTGGCTCTCTCTCGTAAGGAGTATTTGTCCCGATTCTCAAACGCTCAGGAAG
>JAHEER010000025.1 GCA_024640625.1 Desulfobulbaceae bacterium | reverse complement strand
AAAAGACAGGATCCTGATTAAGATCGCCTCCACCTGGGAAGGGATAAGAGCCGCCGAGACGCTCGAGCAGGAAGGCATTAACTGCAATTTGACCCTGTTGTTCGGTTTTTCCCAGGCGGTCGCCTGTGCCGAGGCCGGGGTATTTCTGATCTCACCGTTTGTCGGCCGTATACTCGACTGGTACAAGAAAAACGAGGGTAAGGAATATGCAGCGGAGGATGATCCCGGCGTGATCTCGGTTACCAACATCTACCGCTATTATAAAAAGTTCAACTACCGGACGGTAATAATGGGAGCAAGCTTCAGAAACACCGGCGAAATTGAGCAGCTTGCCGGGTGTGACCGTTTAACCATCGGTCCCCATTTTCTCGAAGATCTGAGCAAGGACCAGACGCCGCTTGCTCGGCGACTGTATCCTGACATGTCGCAAAATGATGAAATTGATCAGCTCCACCTGGATGAAACTACCTTTCGCTTCATGCTCAACGAGGATGCGATGGCGACTGAAAAACTGGCGGAGGGTATTCGCAATTTCAGCAGCGATTTAATTAAACTTGAAAATTTCATCAAGGAACGAATGGCGCCCTAAGCGCGGAACTCGCTGTCAATTCGTTTTTCTATGTGATCCCTAAACGTTGACCGGCCGCTGCGAGGCCACAGGGCGAGATCTGTGAACGATGTCAAATTGGTGCGGGGGCTGTGTTCCTTCGCTCCTGAAAAACCATTGTGCAACCGCACTCTCTGTGTTCTCTACATTTGGATCATAAATTTTAGGAAAAAGGATGAAGCGATGCTAGAGATCGATCGCCCCATCGGGGTGCTCTGGGATATGGACGGTGTCATAACCGACAGTGGAGAAGCGCACTACATCTCCTGGCAAAGAGCTCTGGAGCAGAATGGGATTTCTATTTCGAAAGAGTTTTTTCATAAGACATTTGGAATGAACAACAGGGGAATTTTGTCTCTGCTCTTTAATCGCGCCGCCACCGACCACGAAGTTGAGCGCATCGCCGGGTTGAAGGAAGAGCTCTTCAGGCAGGACATCAAGGGCAGCGTGGAGCCGCTTCCTGGCGTAACCGACCTGCTTCAACGATTCTTTGACGCCGGGGTAAGCCAGGCAGTGGCTTCCTCGGCGCCGCCGGAAAATATTGATGCGATCGTCGACGAGCTTGGTTTCAGAGATATGTTTCACGCGCTGGTATCCGGCTCGAACCTTGCCGGGAAACCTGACCCCGCAACCTTCCTTCTGGCTGCAGAGCGGCTGGCTATACCCCCCGGCGACTGCCTGGTCATCGAAGACGCGACGGTAGGTGTCGAGGCTGCACGGCGGGGTGGCATGAAATGTATTGCCGTCTGCACAACCCATCCAAAAGAAGATCTTCAACAGGCCGATATCGTTGTCGAACGTTTAACAGATCTCACCCCTGGAGAGCTGGAATCGCTCTTCGCCCAATGATCATCAGACCGGTATCAATACCGAACTGCCGCTGTCGTGAAGCTGCTTCTCTCATATTCGCGCAAGAAGACACCGCCACGGGATATCACTGATCTCGGCTGCCCAGCACACCACGGTGGGTGATCTGGAGCATGGGGCTGGGCTGCATCATGCCTCCTTATTGATCTCTTAGCAGAAACTACCTTCTTCATAACCGATCTTGATCAGGTTGATCTTGTTCAAATCCGCCGTCCCAATGCGGTACTTGATGTCGGCCATCTCAATGTGGTGGGGAGACGGTGCTAGTGGGCGTTGTTCACCGAAGTATTCGTTTCGTATTCCCTGGATAATCTTCACACCGATGGTGTCGACGGCTACCGGATCGATGCCGGCAATCAGGCCGTAATACTTCCACACGTGCTTGGGACTGAATCCATGTGGCCCGACGTTATGGAACTGCGGCGTGAACATCACCAGTACATTCAACCGAGTCTTGTCCCTGACGATCGGATAGGTCCATATCTCGCCCAGACGGGCGCAGGAATCCTCGTGGTAATTGTAAGGATCGGGAACAAACATGATGTAGTTCTTGAGCAAACTGCCCACACCCGACCAATGGTGGCTGCGCATCGGCCGCGCATTGATCAGCGCAGTGGCCTTTTTGAACACCGGATCATACAGCACATTGCGATCAGAAATCGAGATGTTCCGTTCGCTTACTCCGGCACTCATCATCCGTGCCTTGAGAGACTGTTCAACCGCCTTGGTGGTGCCAATCGGTGACCACACATTAGTTTTGATGCCCACGATATCTTCAGGTTTAATAAGTGTTCGCCAGCCTTCGATAGCGTCCTTTTTACCTGTCAAATGAGAAATCGCCACATCCAGCATCTCCAGTACTATATCGTGTCTGGGTTTTCCCCTCTTGTCGAGTACCTCCTTGTTGCGGACCAGCACCACGTCGGTCAGCGTGCGTTTTGAGTTCATCTCGGTCTCCGCGAAGACCACGTCATTACCGCTCAGCAGAAACGAGCTGCCAATTGTCGCAACCGAGGCCTGTTTAATGAATTGGCGTCGAGTTAATTTCCATTTCGTTTCATCTTGCATGTCTATTTTACCCCTTGTACAAGCCGCTGCGCCGTCTCCAGACTGGGAGCGTCTGCGACGATGACGAGCAGATCTTTGTCACGGACACAGGCGGTCCACAGTTGATCGGCATCATGGGTGTACTCGTCTTGTACACCAGCCATAAAATTGCGTTTAAAGGTGTCCTGTGCAGCAACGGCTGTCGCTTCATCCAGATAGTCCAGCACAATCAGTACGGCGGGTTTGCCGGTGTCGACCGTGTATTTGGCCATCACCACTTCTGTCTGATGATCTATGTTCAACAGATTTTTGTTGGAGAAAAAATGATACATATTCATCCAGGTATAATGTCTGAAATACCTTACGCTGTGAGGCTGGAGATTTTCCTCTGGCAGCAGAGCGACAAGCGGTGGTTTGACGCTCTCCTCTTGGATCTGTTCGGCGATGTTCCGTGCCAGCTTTTGCACCGTCAGCTTGCGGGATTCAGTCTCCGGGTATGCCAGAATAGAGACGTAGTAACGCCCCTTCCAGAAGGTGAGCAGCCCGCCAGCATACTCTGATTCTATGTTAGAACCGACAAAATCATCAATGGTTTCCCGGCTGTGCGAAAAAATGCCATAGGCGTTATATGGCGACCCCATGTCGAAGATATCAATCTTGATCTCGTCGTCTTCTAAATTTACATACGGCTGGGAGATGAGATTGATGAATTTATAGGAGATATAAAGTTCGGCGCCTCCGTTAATGTAGATGTAGAGGTTATCGGCATCGTAAACTGAGAAGTCCGGAGACTTATGCCATTCCTCGATGGTTTCCGGCAGCCCGTGAACCAAGCTCTCCAGTCTGGATGTACTGTCGTTTCCCATGGCCAGCTTCCCCGTGAGAGCAGCGAGCATCACGCTGAGGATAATCAGATTGAGGGTCTTCTCGCGGCTTCTCATATCATCATATCAAGAAGAAGAAAAGGTCAGGAGATTAATTTGAAACCATCGATGATGCCCTGACTCGGATTCAGGTGACAGCGATATGGTATCGCTTACCAGTTGTAAAAAATGCATCCCCATGAGTAACAACATTTTTAAAATGACGTTAGGTTACCCTATCAGGCTTTATATATCAATTTGGGGCCGACCGGTCAGGGTGCTTATCCCCTTTTGCCCCTCATCAGTGTTCCGGGGTGGAGGGGTAAAGGGGTTGCATCTATCTTGATGAGTGAAGTCAATATCCTGGTGGGAAATAGGACGCAGAGAAATAAGGTTAAGTTTGAAAATGAAGCACTCCTGGCTGGTTTAGCGGGGGCAATGTGTGAGCACCACTTTACCGTCTTTTTCGGACGTGTCACTTACACCCAGTTCTTCCTCAGTGCCAACCAATGACCCATCAACCCGCCGGTGGCAACCCCGGCCATGCCCAGAAAAAGTGGATGAATAGCGTCATTAAATTGACCTGCTGCCAAGACAATTGCCATAACCAACATGCCGAGGAGCGGCATCAGCAGGTACGAAAGTACGAATTTCCAGTTTCTAATGGCCTGGTACAGCAGAAAAAGCCCCAAACCACCCAGTATTACGAACACTAGTGTAGAAATTATGTTTTCCATTAGCTCACCTCTTTACAGGTGTTTTACGATAAAAAAACATTGTGCCGCTTTGCATCTCACGACAATTATTTTGCACCTCATGCATTGCATTATCAATGCCATTAGATTCACCTGCCCCTGGTCTATCGTGATATTTTTTCCTTCCAGCGCTGAGAAGATGATTGTCAGCAAAAGTTTCGCTCAAACTTCAGACCGTGGACTGCACAGTGCCTCCCACACCGTTTTGAGCGCTGCTTTCAAAAGTACCTCGAGGGCAAACTACTGATCCATATCAGCAGGTTGCCAAGCTGTATTCCACCTGGGCCGAATGACAGAAGCCCTCGCACAATATCCTATAACCACACACGCACAAAGCGTTACGAACACGTTCTGGGGTACGAGCAAGAGGGAAAGCGCGGCCAGCAGGAAGACAAAAGGTTTCGCAGCGTACAATGGCTTGGGAAGCCAGATCATGCAACCTGTCCACTCCTATATGTAGCGGTTATTTGTGGAAACTATACTATATGAAGTGTTAAGTCAACAGGAATCAGAACAGCTCCTGGCGACTCTAAAGCACAGTCCAAGCACAGACTGCAGTGCCGATGTAGGGGAGCAAAATAAGTATACAATGCAGCATCACGGCGCATCGTTAAGGTTGCCGCAGCTCGCATTTCAATGTAGAGTTGCGGTCCTTCTGTATGAACCTGGAAAGATAATCAAGCAGGTGGGATTTTCTGCCGGTAACCGCAGTATTCGGTCTGCTCCTTCACCTGAAAATAAAGTAATGGATAAGCTTGAAAGTATAGGGTATGACGACTGGTTTCGCAGTCAAGCCGATGGTGAGCAAACAGCAATCCATGAGGTTGCCCGAGTAGTCTCGGTGCGCAAAGACAGCTATGTGGTTACCAAAGGCGATGGTGAAGTATTTGCCGAGTGTGCTGGAAATTTGCTCTATACGGCGAGTTCTCCATTAGATTTGCCAACAACCGGAGACTGGATATATGCGGATTTTTATGACGATGATTCTCTCGCAATAATCCATGGAGTGGTACCTAGAAAAACCCTGTTAAAAAGAAAAAAAGCCGGGAAACCAGTAGATTTTCAGCTCCTTGCAGCAAATATCGATGTTGCCTTCATTATTCAGTCAGTTGACTACAACCTCAATCTCAGAAGACTGGAACGATACCTGGTAATGGTAAATGAAAGTAAAATTATTCCGGTGGTACTGCTCAGCAAGTGCGATCTTATAGCGCCGGATGAGGTCGAGGAAATTATGGAGAATGTTTTAACAGTTGCTCCTCAAATTTCTCTAGTGGCTTTTAGTAATCTTACCGGGGAACATATTGATACGATTAAATCCTCTCTAATGCCCGGGAATACTTACTGTCTGCTCGGTTCATCCGGTGTTGGCAAAACGACGCTTCTCAACAGTATCATAGGCAGCGAACAATTTGAGACGCAATCTGTGAGTAAAAAAGAGAGTAAAGGCAGGCACACCACCACGAGCCGGGAGCTCGTAAAGTTGGACAATGGTGCAATGCTAATAGACACTCCTGGATTGAGGGAACTCGGTAATATCTCTGTGGATTCCGGCATTGACGAGACATTTTCGGAGATATTGGAACTGGCACAATACTGCAAATTTGGCAACTGCTCCCATACCAGTGAAAAAGGATGTGCCCTATTGGCAGCTATAGAGGGCGGTGAACTGGCTGAACAACGCTACAATAACTATATGAAAATGAAAAATGAATCAGCATTCCACGAAATGTCCTACTCCGAGAAAAGAAAGAAGGATAAAGCATTTGGGAAGATGGTTAAAGCAGTCCTGAAGAGCAAGAAAAAACGATAATTTCTCGCCCGAGCTGCCTGATGATTGCCGGTGCAGCGATTATGCTCAATAGTGCCGCCGAGAATATCTGCATACTTGACCATGCCGCTCAACTGCTGGGTGCCGTGAATAATTGGAATTTTAGCTCACGATCAAGGCAGGATCTGCTTCCCTCCCCTAATTTTGAGGTGGACGGAACCTTAATTCCAACTCGATGAACTCCTTGTCGATTTCATCGGGGATCGACGGCAGCGGAGACGATTTTGAGAGGCCTTCCAAGGCGTACGAATTGAACTGGGAATTGCCGGACGATTCCACCACCTCCTGAGCACTGATAGTCCCATCTCGCTCGATTGTAAGCCCGACTCTTAAGAAGTCACCACTTTTCACATTCAGATCTTCTGGAAAAAACCAATTTTCTCGAACCCGACTCAGCACCCCTGAGATGTACTTCGATTCCACATCGTTGCGGGGGGATTCCATATCCCGCCGCATTTTATTAACTTCTTTTTCGAGCAGTTCAATCCGTTTCTCCATTTCCAGCCGCTTCTCAGCATCAGTATTTGAGTACCCTGCGTACGGACAAGCAAGTACCAACATGAACAACCACACCATGATTTTTTTCATCGAACAGCCTTGGGAAAATAAATGTTTGAGCGACGATCCATAGCGCCACCTCAACCACACCATCAGACAAGAAGAACCAGACTTGGAGTGTAACAAACGATCCATATTTATGGTACCCGGAAGTGACAGGCTCAGCAACGCAGCCTGTTCGGACAATTGTTATTTTTTTATCAGTGCCACAGCCGCGTGCTTGCCTTTGAACAGTTTCGGCAGGTGCCATCTCTTTTGCACCATCATAGCGTTGCCCGCAAGAATCAAGACGATCCCCGCGGCGGCTTCCGGGGTCCATCGATAATCTTCCCAAATGGTTGAGATGAGCAACGCAACTATGGGAAACAGCAGGGTGGCATAAGCCGCCCGGGCGGCTCCTATATTCCCCACCAGCGCCAGATAGCAGCCAAAGGCGATTATAGAGCCAAAGACGGCGAGATACAAGAGGGAGCCACCGTACAGCAGGGTTGGTTCAAAGGTGAAAGACTTGCCGCCCAGGAAAGCGGTGACGAGGAGTGCCAGGGCGCCATACCCCATGCCATAGGCGTTGGTCTGGACAATCGGCAGGTTGTTGTTTTTTTGATTGTAGGCAGAGGCGATGTTGCCTAATGAGGCAAGCAGGGTAGCCGCAATGCACAACAGTACGCCTCGCACACCATGGTTGTCCAAAGTAAAAGCCGAGATCTCAGGACGGAAGACCAGGACGATGCCGCTCAGGCCAAGCACGCCTGCCAGGACGACCTTGCCCTCAATGGGCTTTTTTAAAAACAGGGCACTGTTTACCACGTTCATGATCAGGATGGTGGAAAACAGTACTGCCGCCAGCCCGCTGGCGATATAGAGTTCGGCGACATAAAAGAGCAGATAGTTGAAGCCGAACAAAAGCAGGCCCTGCATGGCCATAAATAGGTGCTGCCTCCTGGTGAATCGCATCTCTAACCCCATGATCGCGCACCAGATAAAAAGCAGCACGGCAGCGAGCGCAAACCGATAGGCTACCGAGACCGCGGGGTCCACATACCCCAGCTGCATCTTTATGGCGATCCAGGTCGATCCCCAGATGAGCACTGTTGCTGCATAAAATAGTAAATTTTTCATTTTCCCTTGTCGGTCACTGATATGATCAGTCGGATATGAGCCTGGTGACGCATTCTCCGGGATGCTGAACAGCCCAGACGCAGCCTTGGGGCCAGAATGCCGCATTGAGGCGCAGCCTGGTGCGCTGGAGTTTTCAACTCCATGGCAGTGAATGTAAGAGAGTATAAGCTATGGTAACAGCCACAATAGGTCATAAAGGCAATGGACACAATCACAATTATATGGATAAACGCTGGGCACTGATGAGCGAATTCCTTTCAGCTGCGTGATCAGTGCGCAGACCAGGGTTGTTAATGTGGACCTGTGGTATAATCTTGGCTGTCGATTGGCCGGTTTTGCTTTATAAAATTAACTTATCTATCACTGTCTGATTCTGATACCAGCAATCCATAATCATTGAGGAGTTGAATTTGATCACCCACCGCGAGCGAATATTGAGAGTGATCGAGGGAGAGATGGTCGACAAAATCCCTTATGTGCCGAGGATAGATCTCTGGTACAACGCTAACCAGCGGGCCGGTACTCTACCCGGGAAGCACATGCACAGGACCGCCGATGAGATCGCCCTGGCTGAAGGCTGGGCCCTGCATAAGATTGTCCCGGAATTTCTCAAACCGGACACGCTGGCGGACATCGTCCACCGCGGTTTGGGTCTGGTGAGCCTTAAGGAATATACCTATTCATTCAAATTTTCTCCGGATGTCGATATTGTTGCGGAGGGCGATATCGACCATATGCGGGTCGTCTATCATACCCCTGTTGGTTCCGTCAGCGTGACGCACGGCTATACGAAGGAAATGAAGGATGCCGGCGCCTCAGCCCCGTGGATACAGGAACATGCCATAAAAGGACCGGAGGATTACAAAGTACTTGCCCATATATTCGCCCAAATGACATTTGCCCCCGATTACCGACGCTTCAGTGCCTGGCAGACGGAAATCGGGGAACACGGTCTGGCCCTGGAAAGCACTCCAGCCCTGAACGCCGGCTCGCCGATGCATTTTATCCAGAAGGTTTTGATCGATGCGACTGCATTTTTCATCCACTACAACGATTATTCTCGGCAGCTGGCCGAATTGGTCGAGGCCCTAGAGCATTGCTACAACCAACTGCTGCCCATTTTAGCCGATTCGCCGGCCAAGGCCGTCTATTGGGATGCCAATGTGGACAGCATGATCACCTACCCCGCCTATCTGAAAAAGGACCTGCTGCCATGGTGGCAGAAGGCGGCCGAACTCTTCCACTCAAAGGACAAGCTGCTGTTTATCCACCCCGACGGTGAGAATAACCTTCTTCTTGATATCCTGGCCGACTGCGGCGCCGATGTCTGTGAGGCGGTGACCCCCTACCCGATGACCAAGGTGGGGATTGCAGAGTATTATGATACCTGGTGCCGCCCTGAAAAACTGACCATCTGGGGCGGCATCCCAGAGTCGCTGCTGCTGGAAAAATCAACCACTGAGGAGGATTTTGAAGCCTACCTTGACCATCTGTTCAAGGCTGTGGCGCCTGGTAAAAGATTCATTGCCGGCATAGGAGATACAACTCCCCCGGGAGCCGTGTTCGACCGGCTCATCCGCATCGGCGAGCGCATTGAAAAAGAGGGACGGCTGCCGCTGCAGGCCGGCGGCGCAGTGCTTTTGTCAGCCGACCAGCTGACTCAGGTGAAGAAGCACGGGGAGGACTCCGCACGGCAAAAAGGCCCTGCACCAACTAGTACCACTGCACACGCAGAACCCGACGAACACCTGAAACGGATTCAGGAGGTTGTGCTCAGCGGCGACAACGTGGCCATCAAAACGCACGTTCAGCGGGCGCTGGATCTGAACTACACGGCCCGGGACATTCTCAACCTCGGCATGCTCTCGGCGATGGAAATAATAGGGGGACGTTTCAAGGATGGCACCGTCTTTATTCCCGAGGTGCTCCTCTCCGCCAGGGCGCTTAACGAGGCATTGCAAGTTCTCGAGCCTTTACTGACGGCAGAAGGGCGACTTCACAAGGGTAAAATACTCATTGGCACCGTGCATGGCGACCTGCATGACATCGGCAAGAATCTCGTGGGCACCATGCTCAAGGGCGTCGGTTTTGACCTCGTCGATCTGGGAATCAATGTTGCGGTGGAGGAGTTCGTCCGTCAGGTGTCCCTGCACCAGCCCGATATTCTGGCCATATCGGCGCTGCTCACGACCACTATGCCGCAAATGGAAAAGATCATCGACGCTCTGCAGCAGGCCGGCAGGCGCTCGGACACCCTGGTGATCGTCGGGGGAGCTCCGGTAAATGAAAAATTTGCCCGCGATATCGGCGCAGACGGCTACGCCCAGGATGGCGGCGAGGCTGTCGACCTGGCCAGGAGGCTGCTGGCCGCGCAGTCGTAACGGTTGTCCGGGCGCACACAAAAGAACAGAGTGTTAAACCTATTCAACGTCCCCCGGCACCGTTTTCGTGCTCCAGCAGGACCTTTTTCAGTGCAACTCCCGGGGCAAATCCTCCGATCCAGCCCTTGGAGCCGACCAACCGATGGCAGGGGATAATGATGGGCAGCGGGTTCCTGTTGGCCGCCTGGCCCACGGCCCTGGCCAAATGCACAGTGCCCAGGCTCCGGGCCAGTTCGCCGTAGGTCAGCACGGCACCGTAGTCGATTCCGGCCAGGGCCCGCCAGACCCTCTTCTGAAAATCGGTGCCCACCGGTAAGAGCGGCAGATCAAATCTCCGGCGGCTGCCGCTGAAATACTCTTTCAGCTGCGCACGGGCCATCCCGAGGGCCGCCGATGAAACTTTCCCGTGGCTGGTTTCACCGGCGGCGCTGGCGCCGCCGAACTTCACGGTATGGATGTGGGTCGCGTCGCCTGCGATGATCAGCGTTCCGACGATGGTGTCAACGGTGATGCGTTCCAGCGGCTGTTTCATGTTCCTGCGCCTCTCAAAACCATTTATCCTCGCCCTCGGCTCGATGAACAGCCGTGGATGACTTTGCCCGAAAAGATGATATATTCGATTTAGATTAGAAATAGATTAATCTTTTCAGCCCTTTTATTATAGCCAATCATGAAGGATGCACTGCATAAAAAATTAAAGCCTATTATCGACGTGCAGTCCATTCGCGGTGTCGACCTGCCGGTGGGGCTCGAATTCAGGCAGCTGGTGGTCACCGGTCCGCCCGGGGCCGGCAAGACCCATTACATAAACAGGATCCGCGGCTGGCCCAACGAAGGCTATCTGGATCTGACCAGAAGGGGTTGGTGGAAGGACCGCAGCCTCATCTACCGCCCCCGGGAAATTCATTTAGGCATACCCTATGACGGCATCAAGGATGCCCTGGCGGTGTTCGACCAGGAGTGGCTCGATCTCAAACCGGACGGCCTGAAGATCGATTATCCGCGCATCAGGATCCCCCCGGAGTCCCAATCGAAGTTGACCACCAACTGGCGGGACCGCTATATTTTCGAATTTCTTCTCCCTGAGCCCGAAGTGATCTTCGAACGGCGAATGAACCGCCAGAAAGACGGCTACTTTCCTGGGGACGCCAACCTCGATCTTGACACGGTGGTCCAGCAGGTCGATGTCTACAGCCGGGTCGCCCTGTTTCTCCATCGGGCCGGGATGAACGTCTACATCCGCAGCGATCTGACCCAGCCGCCAATGCTGATCAGTGAAAAAGGCGAAGTAGCCCTGCCGCCCTGGGCGGTCTCCACCGTGGAACCGAGCCCGAGTATGAAAACCCTGTCTGGCTGGAAACAGATGTTCGTGGGCCAGGTCAGGATCCCCTGGTTCACCGTCAGCGAGGAGATCCAGAATCTCACCGAGCCCTCGCGCATTCCCCATGACGGCAAAAGCCTCGACATCATCATCGGCCGTTTCCATCTGAGACTGTCGCCGGAAATCCCCCTGGGTGCCAGAAAAAAATATTTGCGCCAGAACAAGGACTGGATCATCAGGAAACCGCAAACCTGCAGCGACCGTCAGATTCGCGGATTTGCCCGAATAAAGCCGGGGGAGACGGTGACGCTGGGGCGGGCCAACAAGGCCTATGACGATATTTTCAACTTTAAAAAGGAGGTGGCCAAGCGTCACGTCGCCATCACCAACAGCAAGGGCGACCTGATTATCCGGCCGCTGGAAAAGGATAAGCTGGTCAGAATCGTCAGGCTGGACGATCAGGATACCCGCGAACAGATGGGTGCCAACCGGATCGAGGCCATGCTCGAGGTACGTGAGCTGCTCGGCGGCTCCATCGCCGAGCTTGACGAGCCCGAAGCCCTCGAACTGATCACCGAGGTAAACAAGATTCTCGCCGAGCAGCCCTATCGGGTGCTGGATAAAAACAAGCAGCCGGGGGGACTCCTGGAGCTGAATGACAACCCCTCGCCGGTGATAGTCGGCGACCTGCACGGCCAGGTCGACAATCTGCTGAAAATCCTCACCGAGAACTGCCTGATCCAGGCTCTGCAGAACAACCGGGCGGTGCTCTGCATTCTTGGCGATGCGGTCCACAGTGAGGATCTGGGAGAGATGGAGAACATGGACAGCTCCATCCTGATCATGGACCTGATCTTCACCCTGATCAAATGTTTCCCTGCCAATGTCTTCTATCTGCGCGGCAATCATGACAGCTTCAGTCCGGAGCTCTCTAAAAACGGCGTGCCCCAGGGCATCCTGATGAAAAAGGCCCTGAAAGACAAACGGGGTGCGGCTTATGTCACTCAGATGCAGAAATTCTATGACCTGCTGCCCTACATGATTGTCACCACCTCCTTTATCGGCATACACGCGGGTCCGCCGCGCCCGGAGACCACCAGGAAACAGATTATCAACCTCAGCAGTAAACCGGACCTGGCCCGCGAGCTCACTCAGAACCGGATCAAACGGCCTTACTACCCGGCCGGATATGGAAAAACCGAAATCAAGGCGCTGCGCAAGACGTTCGGGATGACCAAATCGACCGCGGTGATCGTCGGCCATACCCCGCTGGACCCGTTCGGTGCCATCTGGCAGAACGTCGGATCCATCAAAAATCACCATATCGTCTCCAGTTCCAATTCCAGCGGCCCTGGCATATTTATCCGGGTCAAAGGCAAGATGATCCCCCTTACCTACCCGTTCGAACCGCTCACCAAACTCATCAATCGGCTGCGCACCTGAACACCGCGCAAAACATCCTAACGAAATCTTAATATTTCTCTCTAGTCCTAATTAGCAAAGGCATTGGGGGCAGAGGACCCGGCCCGGCAACAGCGATTCGCAGTTTGGTAAGGATCAGCCACCACATTATCCTTGAACTTTACCCCCATGATCTGCTAACTAAACTCTAACTTTTCCTTAATTTTTTTATGGGCTAAACCGTCTTTGCAGCGCCGTCTCAGGGGGGGATATATGGATATCAAATCGACCACGCCGCTCTCGGGTCTTTTCAGGACCTCGCCCTTCAAACCGGTGCAGGAGCACATGCGGACCATCTTTTCCTGCATCTGTTTTCTACCGCCTCTGCTCGATGCCCTGTATCGAAAAGACTATCAGCAGCTCGCCGAATTCGCCGAGGAGATCATCAAGCTGGAGTCGGAAGCTGACGACATCAAGCAGGAGTTCAGGGAACACCTCCCCAACACCCTGCTGCTGCCGGTTGACAGGGAAGATCTGCTCAATCTGATCAGCGATCAGGACGGACTTGCCGACTTGACCGAAGAAATCGCCAAGACCCTCAGCTACCGGGACATGGAGGTCCCAGACCCTATCAAGGACCTGCTCGACGAACTGCTCGAGGGGACCATGGAAATCTCGGTAGCCGCCAAGGACATGATCGAGCGCCTCGACGAACTCCTTCAGGTTGGATTCCGCGGCCGGGAGCAGGAAAAAGTCTCCGCCATGATCGCCGGCGTCCGCCGCAGTGAACACAATATCGACAATATCATGTACCGGATACGCCGACGGCTCTTCGAGTGCGAAAAGGATCTCAATCCGGTGGATGCCATGTTCTGGTACCAGCTTATCTCCCTGATAGGCTCCATATCGGATCAGGCTGAAAACGTGGCTGACCGCCTCCTCCTCTTCCTCTCAAAATAGGCTGATATAATGGATATAATTGCTGCGTACGGTACGGCTTTTGTCATTTTAGCGATCATTTTCGGCCTTTATATGACCTGGGGCATCGGCGCCAACGACCTGGCCAACGCCATGGGCACCTCGGTGGGTGCCGGCGCGGTGACCCTCAGACAGGCGATCTGCATTGCCATCATCTTTGAATTTTCCGGCGCCGTGATTGCCGGCGGCCACGTTACCAGTACCATCAGAAAGGGGATCATCGATCCCAGCTCGATCGTCAACTCACCGGAAATCCTGGTTTACGGCATGCTTGCCTCCCTGCTGGCCGCCGCCTTCTGGCTCATGGTCGCCTCCTGGAAAGGCTGGCCGGTATCGACCACCCACTCAATTATCGGCGCGCTCATTGGTTTTGCCATCGTCGGCATCGGCCCGGACGCGGTGATATGGAGCAAGGTGGGCAGCGTGGTCGGCAGCTGGGTGGTCAGCCCGGTGGTGGGCGGCACCATCTCGTTTCTGCTGGTGATGAGCACCAGGAAGCTGATCTTCGACACCGACGACCCGCTGAAAAACGCCAAACTGTATGCCCCCTGCTATGTCTTTCTGGTGGGATTCGTCATCTCCCTGGTGACCATGTTCAAGGGACTCAAGCATCTGAAAGTCGACCTCAGCGTTCCCCAGAGTTTCGGGGTGGCGGTGATCATCGGCCTGATTACCGCCGGCATCGGCTGGTATTTTATCAGGCGTATCGAAGCCGACCGGGAAGCCGACCGCGATTTTCATTTCGCCAGCGTCGAGAGGGTGTTCGCGCCGATGATGCTCTTTACCGCCTGCGCCATGGCCTTTGCCCACGGGTCAAACGATGTCGCCAACGGCATCGGGCCGCTGGCGGCGGTCGTGAGCATTGTCAGTTCGGGCGGCGAGGTGATGCAGAAATCGGAACTGCCCATCTGGATACTGCTGCTCGGCGGCGGCGGTATCGTACTAGGCCTGATCACCCTGGGCTACCGGGTGATGCTGACCGTTGGCAGAAAGATTACCGAGTTGACCCCCTCGCGGGGATTCTGCGCCGAGCTGGCTGCCGCCACCACGGTCGTGATCGCCAGTCGGACCGGCCTGCCGGTTTCCACCACTCACATCCTGGTCGGATCGGTACTTGGCGTGGGCTTGGCCAGGGGCATCGGGGCGCTGGATCTGCGCGTGGTGTTCAACATCATCGTCAGCTGGCTGGTCACCCTGCCCGCCGGGGCCATCATGGCGATGCTCTTCTTTTTTACGCTGAAGGGCATTTTCAGTTAGGCGAATCAGTTGCCGGTGCTGATCATGTAATCCCGCCAGATCGGGGCAGCAGTGCGGCCGCCGTTTTCGCTTCTGCCGAGGCTCTGGTTGCGGTCATGGCCGACCCAGACCCCGGTAATTCTCTGGTTTTGAAAACCGATGAACCAGGCGTCCCGGTTGTCGTCCGAGGTGCCGGTCTTGCCGCCGCTGATTCCCGGGACTCCCTGAGCCCTTTTACCGGTTCCCCGCTCAATTACTTTCTGGAGCATCGCTTTCATCCTCACGGCGCTGGCACTGCTCATGACCGTGCTCGGTTTGGGCTGGTGTCGGTAGATGGTCTCTCCGGCATGGGTGGTTATCGAGCCAATCAAGGTCGGCAGGGTGTAAATACCGTCACAGATAAAGGGCAGATAGGCCGCACTCATTTCCAGCGGTGAGACGTCCACCGCCCCGAGCGCCAGCGACAGATCGGGCGGTAAGTCGGTGCTTATGCCGGCGCGGCGGGCCAGCTGATGGACGGGTTGGACGCCTGTTTTCTGCATGGCCTTCACGGCCGGGATATTGTAGGAATAGACCAGCGCCCGGCTGAGGCTGACCGGGCCGTAATTGTTCCCCGAGAAATTTTTCGGCTGCCATGACCTGCCGTCCGCTCCTTTGATCGACAGCGGCTCGTCGACGATTATGGTATCGGTTGCCCAGCCTTTCTCCAGCGCAGCGCTGTAGACCAGGGGCTTGAACACCGACCCGGCCGGCCGCTTGGCCTGTACCGCCCGGTTAAATGGAGTGGTGCTGAAATCGGTGCCGCCGATCAGGGCCCGAACCCGGCCGCCGCAGCCGTCCAGGGCCACCAGGGCCGCTTCGGGAGCGCCCTTTTCCCCGCCATTGCGAGCGGCGACCGCGGCAACCCCGGTCCGCACTGCCCGCTGTCCTTCCCGCTGGGCCCTCTGATCCAGATTGGTATGGATTTTCAAGCCCGCCGTGTTGAGGCTCCCCCCGATCATCTTCTCAGCCCGTTTCCTGACCACCTGCAGATAGTAGCCGTTAACTTTCCGGCTCTCCTGGGAGCGAACCAGCTTGGGGGCGATGTGATAGGCCGCCTTTGCCTCGGATTCGCTGATATAGCCGTCCGCCGCCATCCTGTTGAGCACGTAGCGCTGCCGCTGGTGGGCCCTGTCAAAATGGTCGATGGGAGAATAGCGGCTCGGGGCCTGGGGCAGACCGGCAAGCAGGGCGATTTCGCCCAGATTGAGCTCGGAGGCGTGCTTATCGAAATAGGTCAGGGCGGCAGCCTCGACTCCGTAGGCCCCCTCACCAAGATAAATATGATTGAGATAGATGTAGATGATTTCATTCTTGGTGAGCTGGCGATCGATACGCCAGGCCAGGATCGCTTCCTTGAATTTTCGCAGATAGGTTTTCTCAGGGCTGAGCAGCAACCCCTTGGCAACCTGCTGGGTGATGGTGGAGCCGCCCTGACTTTTGCCTCCCTGCCTGATATTGTTGATCAGGGCCCTGAGCACCGAAAAGAAATCGAGCCCTGGATGTTCGTAAAATCTGCCGTCCTCGGCAGCCACAAATGCCTTGGGCAGCAGGGGAGCCATCTTGTCGAGTCCGACCACGATGCGGTTCTGTTCCGCGACCCGATCGACCACCGTACCGTGGCGATCGAGGATCAGGGTCGCCTGCGGCGGGCTGTACTGGGAGACGTCCCGAATGCCGGGGATGTTGAGCTGCTCCAGTACAAGCAGCATGACCCCCAGAAACATGGTGAGGACGATACCGACTCCGAACATGAAGCCGATGATGTGGCGCTCGTTCAGCGGTTTCCTGCGCTTGGTCGGGGATGCAGGTTTTTTTTTCTTCGCAACTGCCACTTACCAAAGACCTATCTTATCTTTTCTATCCGGTACCGCGGGTCGTCGGGACCGTGCTATACCATCGCCGTGGTGATGTGGAGGAATAAAAACCACAATGGCAGGAAATGCCAGCAATAAAGAGTGCGGCCGGGGGAAAAAGAGTACTTCGGAGAAGAGGGTGGAAGCGCTGCTTCAAGAATACGGGGCGGCCCTCCAAAAGAGCTGCCGCCCCGCCGAAAATCAGCCGCCCCAGGGGGTGATGGCTTTTTTCAATTGTTGGTATCCTTCAATGAAGCCAGGCCGTTCACCGCCATAGACCTGGTCGAAGGTGGCGATGGCCTCGTCGAGCCAGCGGCGCAGCTCGTCGTTGTCGGGATTGGCATCCAGATAGGCCTGCCTGATCAGGACGAAATGGATACGGGGGTCATAGGGTTTCTTGGTGCCGCCCACGCTCTCGTCACCGTCCAGCAGACGCAGCAGCATGGCATCTGCCGATCCCAGGGTCTGTTCGTATATCGGCGGTCCCGACATGCGGTACATGACCGAGGTCATGTCACGCCCGTTGCCGGTGGTATACCCCATCTGCTGCCAGAGTTCGGCGCTATCGACTTCCTGGCCCAGATGTCTGGCAACCAACCCGCCGAAGGCCCGCAGCGGATCAGAGACATCGGCCAGCAGATCGGTCAGCCGGTCACCGTCGAGATCGGTGGCCAGCACGATGCAGTCCCGGTTCTCGATGAGATCCCAGAGCAGCAGGCCGTAGTTGGTATCAGAGATGTGCTGCTCGATCTGCCCCTGCCAATGCTCCATCCCGGCTTTGAAGTCGTCGGGCAGCAGGGCGATAATCCGGTCCACCCTCTCTTTGTGCTCCACATAGCCGTCTATCACGTACTTACGTCCCACTGTAAATTTGGTCCCCTGCAGCAGCCAGGAATGGAGACCGGCGTTGATGCCGTCCTCCATGGCCTGGGTAGGTTTCATCGCCACCCGGCCGAGGCTGCCGGTGTCGTTGACCATTTTCAGAAACAGCCGGTTGGCGTAGGCCATCTGCAGCCCTGGGGTATTCATTTCGGAGTGGATAATGCCAGTTTCCGCTGAAACATCGAAGACCGCCCTGTTCTGGGAATACGGCAGACAGGGCATGGAGCGGACCACGGTGATGGGGCCGTAGGGACGGACGTTGCAGTAGACGCCGGCCTGGGTGCGCAGAGCGGCATTGCCCGATTTTCCCATGACCACGACCTTGCCGCCGCGGCCGTCGTTGACATAGGCGTCGCCTGCGGTGGACCATTTGATCGAAGTGCAGTTCATGTTGCCGAACCAGGCCAGCGAGGCGAGCTCGGAATCGTGACGGTACTGGGCCCACATGGGCACCGCGTAAAAGGGCAGGCCCAGCACGTCGATGGCGGCGATAGTGCCGAGCAGCGCATAGGCATCGGTCAGACTGTGGGCAACCGGATTGACGACGCCGTCGTGTCTGCCGCCCTGCCAAATCACCGCCTCCGGATAACCGGTCGGCCTCTCGTCAGTGGGTTGAAATAGATTGGACAACAGGCCTAACAGGTCGCCGCCGTCGTGCTCGGTGCGGGCGATGGACATCAGATCGATCATGGGTACCCTCGCAGTAATTTTTACAAGTGAATAGTTGGAGTGCGCTCTAAGTGGTGTTACACGACATTATGGCATGGTGGTAAAAGATCAAGTCCATTTTGGCAGCCTAATCGCTTAACCGCTTCTCAACTCAAGAATTGAGAGGTACAAAGGTATTTTTCTACATTACCGCAGGTAGTGATCAGCAGTTAACCAGGAACTAGGCTCAACTTTGCAGTTACGACAGTTCCAGCATCTTTATTGAATCTGCGCAAGCCGGTAGAGCAAGGTGATAGTGAGGTTGCGTTCGAGCATCTCGTCATGGACAGTCATTGATTCTGACTGCAGCACATGGACGATTTCAATATCTGGGTTTTCCTCCAACCACTCGTTGAGCTGCAGTTCTCCCGGCGGGTTGATGTTGGTGGTGCAGTAGCTGAAGATCTTGGCTTTCAATGGTTCCATGGCAACCTCCTAGCAAATTTCCGAAATTTCAGCAATGGGCTGCAGTCGTCTCCACAATAATTACCTGCCGGTCGGACTTAAACCGGGGGCGCCGGTCTTCACCCTAAACCGGGCAGTCCTGCCGATGGGCGGTGAACCATTACGACGGCAGCAGATTTAGTCTAATTCTAATGGTAAATATAAAAATCCTAAAATTCCCTGTAAAGATAGTGTCTAATCTTTGCTCTGTGAGCAATCGCCGTCTATCGGGAGGAAAAAAAGAAGCAAGCCCTCTGCTAAGTTTGAAGTTGTCTAAGCGAATGGCGTTCAGAGGGCTTGCTGGGGCGGAGCCCAAAACTTCATTGAGCTTCACCTTGCACAAATCATATCAAAAATACATGGCTTGAGTACAGGAGAAATTGCACGGCCACTTGCGCCACTCTGATCGCATTATATGACAATGCATGGCTGCCTCCTACCATTCCCCATCATTGTCAAAATTGAGTTTCTACAGCGTTTTGCATTGATATTCTAGGCGGGGGAAGGAGTCTGCGCATTAGCCTTCAGCTCTCCGCACCAAGTGATCTCAAAAGTTATAGGGAACTTGGCAGTCCCGTCTCCGGGTTTGGGGGCATACCTGCGGCACTCGCCATAATTTCCAGCCTTGCGCTTCCAATAGCGGCAGTTCCTGCAGGTATGCTGCTTTTCGGTCATGGCTTCCTCCACGGGTCAGTTCGAGGTTTCGTCGTCATCGTTCTCAATGCCGCAATTCTTTCCGCAGCTATCAAGGAGGTGAAGGCAGAAGGCACAATGGATTGTCCCCCCGGCAGAACTTCATATCGCCGTTGTTCTCATCATAGACATGAGACGCCTTTGGCTCGGCCCATCCGCTTATGAGGAGTAAGTACGGGACGGCGAACAGGTGCAGACTCTTCAGCGGTTCTCCTGTGGTTATATGAGACGTCGGAGATACTCAATTGTACCAAGCTACGGGGACCTGTCGCAAGGTACAGTTAACAGGATAAGTCGAAGCCACGCTTGAGGGCAGCCTCAGATTGGAGATAAAGAGAAAGACCGATCATGTTTGTCTTCTTCTGAATATTTGCGACCGGTCATAATAACCCCTGAAAGCTGGTTCTCATCCTCGGCTATTGCTATACATAACGACATAAGTTCAAGGCACTCAGTCAGGCAAGGCGCGAGCGAGGAGCCGGCGGAGCAGCCTGGTAGCGCTGTGAGCAGGCACCACAGCGAGCAACGCTGCATGATGGGATGGATTGGACTTATGTCGCTATGTATAATAGTGTCTGTATTGAATAATGATAAAGCTGCTGGCAGAGGTTCAACCACATATCCTCTCAATGTTCTTCAGGTCAGTGTATTGTTAAAGGATTACCAAAAGTTGACCATCTATATGAAACCATTGGGTAAGACCCACATTACCAGTTGCTTGATCTTCATTCTATGGAGCAACCTTTTGCTGGAGACCCCAGGGTACTGCAATTCTCAAACTAGCCAACCCACACTATTAACCTATCTGATTGTTCAGGAATTTCCCCATGATCCGCAGGCATTCACTCAGGGATTGGCCTGGAATAAAGGAAACGTCTATGAGGGGACAGGGCTGTATGGGCGCTCCTCATTGCGGCGAGTTGATTTGCACACAGGAAGAGTTGAGCTGCAGCGTGATTATGATCCCCAGTTTTTTGCTGAGGGAATCACCGTGTACGAAGATAAAATTTATCAGCTTACTTGGAAAAATAATCGCATTTTCCAGTATGACGCACATGACTTTTCTCTTATCGGATCGTGGGAATTTCCTTATCAAGGTTGGGGGATTACCCATGACAACGAGCAATTGATAATCAGCGATGGTACTGCCAGGTTGTATTTTATTGACCCGAAAACTCTGGTGGAAAAACGCAGGATAACTGTCCATGATGATCAGGGGCAGGTAGACCGACTTAATGAATTGGAATATATAAATGGAAAAATATATGCAAATATCTGGAAGACAGACCTGATAGCTATTATTGACCCCGAGGATGGTCTGGTCACCTCGTATCTGAACCTGAGTGGTCTGACCACCCGTATGAAGGGCGAAAACAATCCGGATGTACTTAATGGAATTATGTATGATCCTGCAGGCGACAGATTGTTTGTAACGGGCAAATTATGGCCGCTCCTTTTTGAAATTCAAATCGTTACCGTACCTCTCTAAGCAAACCTCAACAAGTCGATCTATCACTCAGCAAAAGTGAATAAACGAGAAACTCCTGCACAATTAAGAGGTGCTTACTTTACTTCACCTGCACAGAGAAACTAAATGGGCTGGTTTACAAAAAAGCAATCGCTGCTGACTCCAGACAAATGCGCTGAAGAGTTATACGATGTTGTTTTTTGGGTTCTATCCTACTTCAAAGCTGCATTTATCGAAGAGAACGAAGAGATGGATGAGGACCAACTCGTTCAACTCGTAAGAGATCGAAATTACGAGATGCTTTTGCTGACATTGTGGGTGATGCACACCTATCTGCCTTCCACAGAACTGCGCGGTAAAGTTTGTGAGAAGTTTTGCAAAGCGATAAGAGATGAATCGGAAGACATTGGCAGACGTATATCAGAGGATGTGTTTCAGGAAGATCTTATGGATAGACGTAACGCATACACCCATGCTTATAATAAGTTACGGTTTTTTCCCAGTGAAGGGGTCGACGAGTTTGGCGCTATGATTGCCCAAGTAATTCAATATGGCCACCACCCTTTGGAACCACCGACCAACATAACATCCGAAGAAGCGCGTAAATGGCACTTCAAAGCAAGGGTAGCGATGAATAAATGGCATAACGAGATCAAGAGGCGCCATCTAGTCGAGACTATCGAAAAGTATTCCGATCCTGATTTGTCACAGCTGTAGCATCATTGTCAATGCCAAGGATTTAAATTGCCAATATCTCTGTGGCGCGGCGCTCGCCGCTGTAAGAAAATTGAAGATACACAGACACCGTCTTGATTAACTTGAGGTGATGTACACGCAAAAATTGACGGGAGTTATCGTACCAAGGTAAAACTGATGGTAGAGGTGATCTCTGAATACACTGAATGGACAGAATGTCTCGAGATACTAGATGATGCAAATCTTCAATGAGGAGAGAGAGGCGATGACTGAGCACTACCAGGACAATTTGGAGAGATTTCTCGATGTACTTGGTCTGAACGAACAGCCCGTTGGCATTTTTTTCACCGACAAAGAACCGATAGAGGGCTTTTCACCCAAACCTCTGCCCCTTCCAACCCGAGAAAAAGAAATTAAAAACGAAATCGACTGGCAGACGACGTTCAGCCAATTTTCCTGTGTTATGGGCCATGTGCTGCGGGCCAGAAAAATCAACAAGCCAGCCTATGTGAGCGCTGAGCAATTTGGTTGTCCCGGGTGTGCTTTTTGGCTGGGATTCATGACCCCGCAGACAGAAACTATCATTCATTACGTCTCCACAGGCATACCTGGTCGAATGGAGGGAGAACTCTATTGCGACTCTCCGGATGAACTCAGACGTATCCAAAACTATATCGACCCTGAACCGGCACCGGCTAAATTTTGTGTAGCCAAAACCCTGGGTCTTTTTGCTGCTGACGAACAACCGGAACTGGTCGTATTTTTTGCCAGACCTGAAGCACTGTGCGGCTTGCATCAGTTGGCAACATTTGTCACCAATGACCCTGAAGTGGTCACTTCTCCCTGGGGAGCGGCCTGCACAAATATGATCACCTGGCCCTATAAATACCTAGCCAGAGGCGAGACTAAGGCTGTTTTGGGTGGTTGGGATCCCTCGGCCCGCAAGTTCTTCAGCACTGACGAACTTACCTTTACCGTACCTTACGAGATGTTTATTCACATGATTGAACGCTTTTCAGAGTCTTTTTTGACGACCCCAACCTGGGCTGCTGTGCAGAAAAAAATAAAACGAAGCAACAAAGCCTGGGCACCTAAAACGAGCCAGTAGAAAGAACTTGGTGCAGCCATCTTCGGGTTGAAATCAAAACCATCCAATTACTTATATGATGATTATCTCTACCTGTTCAGAGGCAGCCTAAAATATGGTGTTCCATAAAGGAATTAATGTGAGCTTATTGACTTACCGACGGTTTTTACTGGCAATGGGAGTTCTGATAACACAGCTGCTGGTGGGCGCAGCAGGACAGGCCCAAAATACGGGGATCTATTCTGCTGATCTGTTGGCAATGCAGGGTCGCTGGATTCGAACTGACGCCCCATATGTTATTGAATTACGGCACAGCAAGACTGACATGCTGGAGGCTTTCTACTTCAACCCGCGCCCGATACATGTTGAGAAAACAGAAACAGCCCAAAAAGACGGTTTTCAATATGTCATGATAGAATTGCGGGATCTCAATTATGAAGGTTCTATCTATTTACTACACTATAATCGGGAACACGACGCCCTTAGCGGTATTTACATACATGGTGCAACGGGGCAGCGTTTTCAGGTAAATTTTTCCAGAAAGACATCCCCGTGAGGCGACCATGTGGTCTGCAGTCAGACCCAATCTATGTTGACGCGTGATTTCTCTGTGCACATCCCTTCCATCCCTGTGGAGCTTAGGAAAATAAAGCACCCTTCAAATACGACCCGCACGCTCATTTGTCCTCTTTTTCAGGAGAATTGGGCTTACGGGACTCTGCGGCTTCCTGAAACCCATCACCTAATCCTTTTAAAATATGATAAGAAACCAATTGAGCCATCTCCTCGGTATCGAGTTCCTTGACCGTTGCATCTATACCCTGAATGGCTTCCCCTGTCTTGGTAATCATATCATGAGTGGCGTCCAGTTTTTCCGAAACCTGCATTACTTGCCCGGCAAAATCTGAATCTTCAATCACCTGGGTAATTGAATCGCCAAGTCGTTCTGTTGCCGTCGTCACCAATCGTTCAACAATCACATCCGTATCCATGGTTTGGAATCGGCTCTGTAAATCGGCAATCGCCTGCTCTGCCTTGTCCAGATCCGCTTTCAGCCGATTAACCAGCGTCGCTGACTGCCAGAACACATACCCGAGTCCTGCAAAAAGGATCATGAACAACGCAAAATTGATACAGACCAGTATGAAGGTGTGCTTCTGCTTTGTATGCAGTTGCTCGAAATAACTCATGAACGCATCCTCTCTGATGTTGATGTGAAGTTGATACTCTCCCCGTGTAAAGGCCAGTTCTAAGAGACTAACCAGAGACAGCCAGCGCCGCTTTTACCCGGGTCGGGGTCATCGGCAACCGATAGCATCTGGCCCCGCAGGCATCGAAAATCGCGTTGGCTATCGCCCCCCCCATGGTGATGATGGCCGGCTCGCCGCCGCCCTGGGGCGGAGAGTCGACATTGTCGACGATGACAGTTTCGATCTTCGGCAGCCAGCTGAAACGGGGGATCTCGTAAGTGTCGAAGTTGTTGTCGTGGATAGTGCCGCCGGAAAATCTGATCTCTTCGCTCAGGGCGTACCCCAATCCCATAGTAATGCACCCTTCCATCTGGATAGCGGCACCTTCGGGGTTGACGCAGAGTCCCATGTCCTGCGCACAGACGACGCGGGTTACCCTGACCGTGCCGCTGGTCTTGTCCACCTCCACTTCAGCCACGGTGGCCACCCAGGTACCTGCGTCGACACCGCAGGCGATGCCACGTCCAAGGCCGCTGGGCGCGGGTGCGGCCTTCCAGCCGAAACGTTTCGCGGCGGCCGTGAGCACCCCTTTTAAGCTGCGGTTTTGAAGGTGGCTTTGCCTGAAGTCGAGGGGGTCGGTTCCGGCCTGTGCGGCCATGATGTCAATCTGGGATTCGCGAGCGAAGGTATTGGTGTTGTTGGCTGGTGCACGCCAGGCTCCCACCGCAAATGGATGAATTCCGGAAGACACGCCCCAGATGCCGCCGTGCGAAGAGGTGCGGTGATGGGCGATGTCATAGAATTGTTCGGCGCCGCGATCACCTGCGAAATAAACGTGATAATCCCAGAAGTTGAGGTACCGGTTTTTGTCGAGCCCTGAACGGATCTGTATCACCGCCGCAGGGCGAAAGGAGTCGTGAAAGAATTCGTCCTCCCGGCTCCAGGCCACCTGAACCGGTTTGCCGGTAAGCTTGGCAAGCCGGGCAGCTTCCTGGACCTGGAGATTTCGAGTCTTGCCGCCGAAGCCGCCGCCCAGATAGGGCGAGATCACCCGAACCTTCTCGGCTGGCAGGCCTAGTGTCCTGGCCGCTTCGTCCCGGGCCGGAAAGGGAGTCTGGCTAGAAGGCCAGACCGTGGCACTATCCCCGTCATAATGGACGGTCGCCGTGTGCGGTTCCATAGGGGCATGGGCGACATAGCCGTCGTGATAGGTCGATTCGACAACGCTCTGCGATTGACGTTCCCCCTGTGCCAGGTTGCCACCGGCGGCGAGGGTGGACGGGCTTGGAGCGACCTCGAGGAGGTGGGCGAAGATTGAGTCGGTATCGACATGCGGTTCAGGCTCGTCGAAGGTGGCCCGTATTCGTTGCAGGGCAATATCGGCCATATCCCACTTTTCGTGGAGCACCGCCACCAGCTCTCCGTCGTGCACCACCCTTACGCCCGGTATGGATTCGGCCCCGCTCGTATCGAGCGTGCGCAATGTGGCGCCGTGGGCAGGGGGGCGCAGGATGCGGGCGCAGAGCATGTCCGGCAGTCTGATGTCGGCGGCGTATTCGGCTTCCCCGGTAACCTTTTCCAGGGCGTCGGACCGGAGCCTGGCCCGGTTCATGACCTTGAACTCACCAGGCGATTTGGGCTGCACTGTGCCGCTCACGTAATGTTCGATACGCGTGCC
This sequence comes from Desulfobulbaceae bacterium, assembly GCA_024640625.1. GTDB lineage: Bacteria > Desulfobacterota > Desulfobulbia > Desulfobulbales > Desulfocapsaceae > JABDQA01. The sequence goes on along the minus strand of JAHEER010000025.1, from coordinate 18,470 downwards.
CTCAGTCAGTTCCTGGTAAGAGACGCGTCGTTGCGGCCGTTGTCGGATAAAGATTTCACCCCGTTCTGCCACGAGATCAGCGACGGCCGTATCGAGGTGTTTAGCTGCCAGTTCGAGCAGCACTGCCCGGGCTTCCGCCCCGGCCTGGCGCAGAGCCGGCCCGAAGCTCCGTGTAGTCAGACTGCCGTAGGTGCCGCGGTCGTAGGGACAGAGATCGGTGTCACCCAAAACCATCTCTATCTGTTCGAAGGCGACGTCAAGTTCATCGGCGAGCATCTGCGCCAGCGACGTGACCACACCTTGCCCCATCTCGATTTTGCCGGTAAAACACTGCACCATTCCCTTTTCCCCTATCCTGAGAAAGGCGTTAAAATCGGAGGGCAGCGGGGCGCTGTCAACCTCCCCGGTAAACAGGGCCAGATCACCCGTGGTGAAGAACACGATGAGGCCGGTGGCGCTCAGTTTAAGAAAATCACGGCGAGAAATCGATACGGTTTGCGTGGAGATATCCAGACGTTCAATCATTTCAACCACCTCCGTTCAGTTTCTCGGCGGCCGCCTCGATCGCCCGGACAATGCGGTTGTGGGCGCCGCAGCGGCACAGGTTATTTTCCATGGTGTCGATGATCTCAGCACGACCTGGGGTGGGATTGCGGTTAAGAAGTGAAGCCGCCTGCAGAATCATGCCAGGGGTGCAGTAGCCGCATTGGAGAGCGTCGTGCTCGACGAAACTCTGCTGCACTGGGTGCAGATCATTGCCTGCGGCCAAGCCCTCGATGGTAAGCACTTCGCTGTCGGCAACCTCGCCCACCGTGGCCTGGCATGAGCGCACGGCGGTGCCGTCGACGAGTACGGTGCAGGAGCCGCACAGTCCCTGGCCGCAGCCGTACTTCGTGCCGGTAAGGGCGAGATCGTGGCGAATGACCCAGAGCAGCGGCCGCTCTCTGTCAACCGTGATAGTAATGGGCGTGTTGTTGAGCGTGAAGCGAATCGTTTCATTCATGGTCGAATCTCCCGGGAAGAGGTAGCATTGCCGAGGGCTGGATCGGGCTCCGCCAAGGCGGGACAAGTGCGCCGGACTCCATGCATGTGTTGTATCAGGTAACGGCCGGCTTGTCCATGCAGGTCGCTGGAGGTGACAAAAAAATTCGAGTTCGCCCGGAGTGATTGCTCCAATATCTGCACGGTCTATGGACCTAAGCTAGTAAACTTTGGTAAGCTGCATCATGGGTGGTGACCAAAAGAAGGCTTGCCAGCAGTTGCTATTTTACTCCGGTAACCTGGTAAAAAAGACTGCACGGCTCCATTAAAAGTCAAACTGGATCAGAACCATGCCCAACAAGAGCTACACTTACTGCTGCACCTCCATGCCCCGCTCCAGCCGTATTTCGACAAGACCAGGAAGCCGGGTGACTTCGACTTGAGGAGGTGATTCTCCGTGCGGTAGAGTGAGTAGCTCCCCTCCCCTCGGGATAACAGGGGACAGACCGCCTTTTGCTATGAATGATCAACAAAAATCACCGCACTATTTAGCAGCAATCGACCTGGGCTCCAATAGTTTTCACCTGGTAGTTGCCCGCATTGAGGACGGTCATGTTCACATTCTTGATAGAATAAAGGAAATGGTGCGCCTGGGAGGCGGTCTTGATAAAAATGGCAGATTGTCTGAAGAGGCGCGCATACGAGCCCTTTCCTGTCTTGATCGTTTTGCCGAACGTGTGCAGAAACTACCCCAGGGCAGTGTGGCAGCTGTGGGAACGAATACTCTGCGTCAGGCGAAAAATTCCCGCCAATTTTTACAAAGCGCCAGTGAGGTTCTGGGCCACCCGATCTCAATTATTGGGGGAAAGGAGGAGGCTCGCCTGATCTATCTCGGGGTTTCCCATTCTCTGGTGACCGAGGATGGGAAACGGCTGGTGATGGATATTGGCGGAGGAAGCACAGAATTGATTATCGGTGAAGGTTTCGAGCCTCTGCATCTGAGAAGCCTTGAAATGGGCTGCGTGAGCATGAGTCGCGCTTTTTTTCGAAGTGGAAAGCTCAGCAAGAAGAACTGGGAAAAGGCCGGCATTGCCGCCCATCTGGAATTACGTCCGCTACGACATTACTTTCGAAAAGTTGGCTGGGTTTCCGCTGCAGGGGCATCCGGAACAATACGGGCCGCAGGAAGCGTCGTGAAGGCGCTTGGGCTTGAGACCTATAATATCACCCTGGACGGTTTACACAAAATCCGGAGTAGAATGATAGAGGCTGGACAGGTAAAAAATCTCGATCTTCCCGGTTTAGATAGTGATCGGCGACCCGTTTTTGCGGGAGGACTGGCCATTCTCATTGCCACTTTTGAGGCACTTAAAATTGACACCATGCAGGTTTCCGATGGCGCCCTGCGGGAAGGTTTGCTGTATGAGCGTCTGGGCCGCATTCAGAGTGAAGATACCCGTTTGAAAACCATTTCGAGTGTACAGCAGCGCTTTCAAATCAGTCAGAAACATGCGCGGCGAGTGAGTTTAACTTCGCACCGCCTGTTAAACGCCTGCGAAAAATCCTGGAACCTGCGCCAGGAAGACGCCGAAATACTGCACTGGGCAAGCAGCCTTCATGAGATTGGCCTGGCGGTTTCGCTGAGTGGCTACCAGAAACACGGCGCCTATCTGCTGGAAGAGGCAGATCTTCCCGGATTTTCCTTAGAGGAACAGGTGCGGATGAGTGTTCTGGTACGTTGCCATCGTAAAAAAATATCAAAAAAATTCTTCAGGGGGTTACCGAAAAAAGATCAGAAGACCGCCTTGAGGCTATCGATTCTTCTTCGTCTGGCCGCCCTGCTCCACCGTTCCCGGCAAGACGAGACGGCAGTGATTGAACAAGTGGTTGCCAGTGGGAATAATTTGACCCTTAAATTTGCCCAGTATGAGTTGATTAACCACCCCCTGCAGCGAGCCAGCCTCGAGCAGGAAGCCAAGTATTTAAAAAATGTGGATTTCAATCTCAAGTTTACCTCATGACCTGCTCAGGTAGCTGTATGTCAGTATTGAGAACACAATGACTGAAATACATGCTGAAGGAATAACGTGGGAAAGGGGTAAAAGTCCGGTAATTCCGGCATGCACACCGACCATTCCAAGAAGAGCAACGACCAGTATCGTGGGCGGCAAAATCCATTGCCTCTCAAGTGGTTCTCTATCAGCAACCACCAGAAGTACACCCCACGAGAAGGCCACCGCTGACATAAGTCCCATCGGGTAGACGTGGTGAGTAACACCCATTCGGGAAGGTATTAAAACGAGGATAGCGACGACGAAATCTGCACTAGCTGCAATCCAGTAAGATATTCTTAACCATCTTATTTTCTTATCCATAGCTGATTTTCCCACTAGTAATCACAGGCTGGCACGTGCACAGGAGAAGGCCCCCTCTTATAAAAACGATTTTACGATCCTGACAAGCGATCTGCTCACCAGAATTCTCCTGTGTCCCTCACCCCTGGTTTCAATTAAGCTGACATGACCATGCCCCTCGACCATCTGCCGAGCCTCCTCGATGCTCACCTCCTGATCATCAATATCGTGAACCACAAGCACATCTCCGCTGAATTTTCTCAAGGCATTGTTGATTTCATAATCTTTTGCCCTGAGAGGGAACTCTTTTTCGAGTTGTGCTATAATCATCGGCCCCGAGCCATCGGGAAGCTGGTAATTCTGGCAATAATGATTGACCATCGCCTTGATTCCAGATGGTGAACTGATCAAGACAAGTTTTTCGACCCTCACCTGGTAGCCGGACAAATTCGCCTGCCCGCACGCGCTAAATGCGGCAGCGGCTCCACCAAATGAATGCCCCACCAAACTATAGATCGGGCCGAAATGATTGGAGAGGTGAAATATCGCCCTGCAAAATTCGGGCAGACTCGAACGGGGGCAGCTTCCGTTAAATTGGGAATTCCCATGGGCCGGTCCATCAAAAGCTACTGCGCGAAACCCGGATGTGGCAATATTCTTTCCGAGAAATGCCAGGTGGCTCGCTCTGGATCCCCAGCCATGCGCAAGCAGGACAGTCTTACCCTCCCCCCAGACATAGGCTTTCAAGATTTGCCCTTCAAACGGAATGTCGCATTGTTCTGCTGAGCGAGTCAGCTTCCTGTCGAGTGCACTCTCGGCATCAGTTATTGGTGCACAAAAGTGCATCATAACTCTTTTACTTGTTAGACTTTCAAGCGCATCGCAGTCATCAGCGTTATACATCAGAGGTCCTCCCGCATTGCAAATATCCACAGCCCCAGATCTACCGTCACCTTCCCCAGAAATACTTCCAGAATGACTGAGATTTTACTGGATAACCTTCATGGTGCGCATCACCCATCCGGGTGAGTGGCTGCAAATTAAATGAGATTTTCCCGGACAGCGAGAACCGCGGCCTGGGTGCGATCGTTCACGTTGAGCTTCAGGAAAAGATTGCTGGTATGGCGCTTGACCGTGTTGCCGCTTATGGAGAGCATGGCGGAGATCTGCGGGTTTGTATAGCCATCAACGATGAGCCCGAGTATTTCTTTTTCCCGTTTTGACAAAGGCTGTATCATCCCCCCTGATGGGTCGGTTTTTGGGATGCTTTTACCCGTATCCTCTCTGGCCTGCAGCTTGTCAACAAGCAAGCTGGTATATTGCTTGTGCCTGGCCAGGCTATCCATACGGGATGTTGTCTCAAAAATAATCACCACGACAGCCGCAACCGAACGATCTTTGCCGCGAACCGGGTAGGCGTGTATTTCCCCCCATCGGGTTTTACCATCAGGAAACTCATGTGAACGCTCGAGTACTACCGTGCGGCCCATTGTTCTGACCTCTTCCAGGAAACAATTCTCGCAGACCTTGTCACAGCCATGAAAAGCTCGATAGCAGATATCGCCGATAACCGATTCGGCATTACAGCTGTGAATTCTTGCAAGCGCCTTGTTTATCCAGAGTATTCTAAAATTATTATCGAAAATACCAAACGGCGTGCGGATACTCTCAAGGATGGTACCGCCAAGACCGGAGAAGAGGTCATCAAGTGCCAGCTCTCGGCCTTCGTTGTTTATTTCTTCTGCCATTTCAGCGTCACTAGAAAACTATCTTCAGGTTGTAAGCATGAAAATCAAGGTATCGTGTGGATGTAGATTTCGCAAATTTTTTCTGGTGAAACCAAATTTAACCAGTCAATGCGGGTAGAATGACGCCTAGAGAACGTTTTCTCTGGCACTCCTTAGGAGAAGTGGGCTCTGGAAACCCGGGGCGGGCCATTTTTCATACAATCTCCCTCGCCGAAGTGATATCATAGTATAGAGGCAATTGCACCAATTGGCGGAAGCCCTTTTCTTGCTGGTACGGACAATCATAGGCAGGGCAACCACTATTGCATTCTATTCTCAGGACGCGTTCTCTTTCAACATGCGGTCGGGCCGACTGCCCACAGATCACGAGGGTGAACCGGTCCCGGCGCGCCGTCGTCACTTGGCCCCTGATGCAGAGGATAGGCAATGGGGAAGAACCTCTTTATCGTCGGACTGGACTCGTTCCACCTCAACCAGCTTAAGGCCCTGGCTCGCGCCCGTGAATACCGTTTTATTTCCCTGATATCCTACAAAGACATCAAGTGCGGATTACGTTTCCCGGTGCGTGAGTTTCTCGAGCAGGCGCCGCGGCTCCTCGCCGACTATCCCGGGAGAGTTGATGCGATCGTCGGCTACTGGGATTTTCCCGTCAGCACCCTGCTACCAATCCTCCAGAAACAGCAAGGCCTCCGGGGACCAAGCCTTGAAGCGGTGCTGATGTGCGAACATAAATACTGGAGTCGCTTGAAGCAACAGGAGATCATTCCAGAATCGATCCCGGCGTTTGAGCAGGTCGATCCGTTTGATCCGGAAGCGCTGCAAAGGTGCAGCCTGGACTACCCGTTCTGGCTCAAGCCGGTCAAGTCGGTACTCTCGCACCTGGGCTTTTTGATCCGCGACGAAAGGGAATTCGAAACGGCGCTCGCCAGGATCCGCAAGGGTATCGCCCGTTATGCCGTACCCTTCAACTACATTCTTAACCGGATCGAGATACCCGGGGAAATTAAAGCCGTAGACGGGTATCGGTGCATTGCGGAAAGCCTGATTTCGGCAGGTCTTCAGTGCACGCTCGAGGGCTATGTACAGGATGGGGAGGTACATGTTTACGGCATTATCGACTCCATCCGGGAAGGCGAACAACAGTCCAGTTTCTCGCGTTACCAGTATCCTTCCTCCCTGCCGCAGCAGGTTCAGCAGCGTATGATCGTGGCGACCCAAAAACTAATTAAGCACCTGGCCTACGACACTGCCCCGTTCAATATCGAATTCTACTGGGACGACCGACGCGATTCCATCTCCCTATTGGAGATCAACACCCGTATTTCCAAGTCGCACTGCCCGCTTTTTAAAATGGTGGATGGAGAGTATCACCATGAGGTCATGATCGACGTCGCCCTCGGCATAACGCCACACTTTCCCTATCGGCAGGGACGCTTTGCCACTGCGGCAAAATTCATGGTGCGGTGTTACCGGGACGGCACGGTACTGAGCATACCGGGCCCGGAGGAGGTGGAACGGGTCAGGGAACGGTTTGCCGGAGCCGAGGTTCAAATCAACGTAATTCCTGGGATGCGCCTCTCCAAAATGCGCGACCAGGACAGTTACAGTTACGAGATCGCTGTGTTGTTCATGGGAGCCGACTCACATGAAGAACTCCTGGCCAATTACTGCGAGGCCCTGACCATGCTGCCCTTCCATATTGTCCATGACGAGGAGAGTATATGAACATCATCCGCTCTTTCAAGCATGTTGTCAAACAGGTCGAGAATGCCTGGATTCCAATGCCTGACGGGGTTAGGCTCGCCGCCCGAATCTGGCTGCCGGAGGACGCGGTAGAAAATCCGGTACCGGCCATCCTCGAATACATCCCGTACCGCAAAAGGGACTCCAAACGCAGCCGCGACACACAGATATACACCTACTTCGCCGGTCAAGGTTTTGCGGGTGTACGGGTAGACCTACGCGGCAGCGGCGATTCAGAAGGGGTGCTCCGGGACGAATATTTGCAACTGGAACTCGACGACGGCCTTGCCATTCTCCAATGGCTCGAACAACAGGAATGGTGCAACGGCAGAGTGGGGATGATGGGAATTTCCTGGGGCGGTTTTAATGCCCTGCAGATTGCCGCCCTGCAGCCGCCCCAGCTGCACGCGGTAATTTCGGTGTGCTCGACCGACGACCGTTACTCCGACGACGTGCACCACATGGGCGGCTGCCTGCTCGGCGACAACCTTTCCTGGGCCTCCACCATGTTCGCCTACAACTCCTGCCCTCCGGATCCCGAAATCGTCGGCGAGCAGTGGCGCGACATGTGGTTTGAACGGCTCCAGGGCAGCGGCCTGTGGCTGGAAACGTGGCTGCGTCACCAGTGCCGGGATGATTACTGGAAGCACGGCTCGGTGTGCGAGGAGTTCGAGGCCATTCGCTGTCCGGTCATGGCCGTGAGCGGCTGGGCGGACGGTTACTCCAATGCCGTCTTCCGTCTGATCAAGGGTTTGCGAGTGCCGCGCCTCGGGTTGATCGGCCCATGGGGCCACAATTACCCTCACCTTGGCAGACCTGGGCCGGCCATAGGTTTTCTGCAGGAAGCCCTGCGCTGGTGGGACAAATGGCTCAAGGATATCGAAACTGGCATCATGGAAGAGCCGATGCTGCGTGTCTGGATGCAGGACAGCGTGCCGCCGACCACCAGCTATGAATTGCGTCCCGGTAAATGGGTGTCCGAACCGACCTGGCCGTCGCTGCGTTCGACGATGAAAGCCTACTCCCTGGCTCCAGCCAGAATGCTGGTCAGTTTTCCCAGGCCTCAGGAGGAGGAGTGCTGCAGCCTCCAGTCTCCGCTGGGCTTGGGCCTGTTCGCCGGCAAGTGGTGCTCCTACGCCTCTGCTCCCGATATGCCCTACGATCAGCGTCAGGAGGACGGCGGCGCCCTGGTCTATGACAGTGCCCCCCTGGCGACTCCGCTGGAATTGTTGGGTGCACCCAGGATCGAACTGGAACTCGAGGCAAATCGGCCCGCTGGTATGATCGCAGTGCGCCTTTCCGATATCGCCCCGGACAACAAGGCTACGCGGTTTACCTACAGTCTGCTGAATCTGACCCACCGCAACGGCCACGAGCAGCCGCAGCCGCTGGTGCCGGGAAAAAGATACCTCATCAAACTGGCTCTAAATTACGTGGCCCAGCGGATTCCTGCCGGCCACCGCTTGCGCATGGCTGTCTCAACCTCTTACTGGCCGATGGCCTGGCCGTCACCGGAGGCAGTACAGCTCAAGATCCACACTGGCAAGAGCATGCTCTTCCTGCCGGTTCGCAAAGCCCGTCACGAGGACACCCTGCTCCGTTCCTTCGACCCTCCGGAGGCGGCGCCACCAGTGCGCGTCAAAGTGATCAAGCCGGAAAATCGCAACTGGAGAGTCGTCCGTGATCTCGCCAGGGACATTTCCACATTGGAGGTAATCAACGACGACGGCGTGCAGCATATCAACGAGATCGATCTGACCATCGGCCGCTCCGCCAGGGAGTGGTACACCTACCAGGGGGACGACTTCAATTCGGTCAGGGGCGAGACCCTGTGTGAGCGAAGTTTCAGTCGTGGTTCATGGTCCGCCAGGACCGTTACGAGGATCGTCTTGACCTCTTCCGAGAAGGATTTTTTTCTCCGTGCGGAACTCGACGCCTACGATGGAGATAAACGGGTATTCTCTAAAAACTGGGACACTGCCATACCTCGCGACTTCGTCTGAGCAGGCCCGCATCCCGCTTTACGTCAATAGGGGGTATAGGTAACGACCCTGTTTTCCCTCAGATCACTTCACCCCAAAGCTTCCGTACGTTCAGAGTGCCTTCGATAAAAGCAAGAGATCCGTTGCGGGCATGGTGAAGTTGTCAAAATTTGGACATGCGCATGAAAAAAAACTACTTTTTAGTTTTCTACTAACTATTACCCCGTAATTTAATCACGAAAAATCAATCACATATTTCGCAAAGATCAAAATTGGCACGATATCTGCTGTGCACTTCCTAACCACTGCGTTCCAAATACGATGGAGCACTAATGAGCGGGATATCAGGAATCGGCCATAATCAACAACAAATTTTGACCGTGCTCTTTGAGTACAGCGAGCGGTATCCAGACCAGTGGGTGCCCCACTATCGACTCATCAATGACCTCAAAATGGCTGAGACTGATTTTAGTCAGGCCATAAAACGCCTTGTAGAGCCGCGCACTAACGGAAACGACTTCAACCCCCTAGTGGAGCTGACTCTGCCTTCAATTGCCTACAGGGAGTTTGAAGGAGGCGTGGTTCCCTTACCCGACAACGCAACTATGAGCGATGCGTTATTCGCTATGAAATTTGCCTGGGAGGGCAGTGAAGCCAGACGCCACTTTTACCGTATCACCGACCTGGGCGTGGAGCATCTGCAAAACCTCACCAGTGCTAATCGTCGTAAACCCTCTGCCACAACAACCACGTCAAGGGCGAGTCCGTCTATGTCCCGACAGAGGATTTCTTGATCCTCTGTATTAAAGAGTTTACTTAAACAAAGGCACTCTGTGGAGCGGCTGGGCGAGACAACCAGCAACAATCTGAAGTCCACAAGTTCAGGACCAATCAAGTCACCTCAACCTTCACTCCATCGGTAATCTGCTGGAGATAATCTGGGCTCAAGGGGACGCCTGTGGCATCTGTCCCAGCGGCCGGATATACAGTTCCATACTCATAAAGTGAGACGTCGAGCAAAATTGCTATGGGGGTGTCTTCCAAACCAAATGGACACACCCCTCCAGGAAGAAATCCTGTTGTTTCCTCTGTTTCACGCGCATTGGCCATCCGGTGCTTAGCACCTGTAGCACGTTTGAGCGCACCACTGTTAATTTTCTTGTCTCCGGCAGCCACAACCAGTCGATACTTATCATCTTTGCCCTTGAAAAGGATAGATTTTGCAATCTGGCCCACAGGCACTCCTATTCGTTGGGCTGCTTTTTCTGCAGTCGGCGTTGACCCAGGCTCAAATTCCAGGGCCGAAAGATCATGACTCTTCAGAAACGTTTGTACTTTGGGAGGGATATTGCTCATTTTCTAGACCAGATAAAAACTTTAAATGTATGGAATAGCTATCAGCATGCCAGAGTTACCAGAACTGGAAAAGTAACGCAATAGCAGTAGAATCTCTCATTTCTCAAGAATGCATCACCGGGCACTGCCTGACAGTTGTTCCGGGTATGATTATAGTTTAGTTGTGTTGACAGGCAGCGGTATGCTTCTGAAAACTTGGCAGCGCAGACAAGGAGGAACTATGCACTTCTCTCTTGTCAATTTCCAATCAAGTCGGGCGCCAGTGGTGTGCCTGATTATCCAATTCTTTTTGTATTTATTCCCGACCACCGTCTTGTCCGTATCTGAAGAGAAAAGCGATGCGCTGCTTCTCAGCATAGACGGTACCATCAATCCCGCCGTTTCAGACTATATCAGAAAGGGCTTTCAGCTGGCAACCGAGGAAAACGCCTCGATGGTGATAATTCGGATGAATACTCCCGGGGGGCTGGATGCCTCGATGCGAGATATCATTCAGGAAATACTCTCCTCCCCTGTTGCCGTGGTAACCTATGTATCCCCGGATGGTGCCCGAGCCGCCAGCGCCGGCACCTACATCCTTTATGCCAGCCACGTTGCGGCAATGGCACCGGCAACCAACCTCGGGGCCGCCACCCCCATTCAGATTGGTGGCCTGGGCAGCGCCAAGGATAAAGAAAAGCCTGATGAAGAGGATGCCAAAGACCCACGGTCGGCCCTTGAGAAAAAGATCATAAATGATGCAAGTGCCTATATTAAGGCGCTTGCCGACAAACACAACCGCAACGGTGAGTGGGCCGTCCAGGCAGTCCAGGAAGCCGTAAGTCTGACCGCCCGAGAAGCCCTCGAACTAAACGTCATCAACATCGTAGCCGATAACCTTGATGATCTGCTGGAGCAGCTCGACGGCTACCAATTGGTCATTGACGGCGAACCGGTATCGTTGAGTACTTCTGAGGTTGACCTGAATAATTTTGAACAAAGCTGGCGTTACAAACTACTCGGTGTAATCAGTGATCCGACCATTGCCTATCTGCTCCTGCTGCTCGGTTTTTACGGACTCATATACGAACTAGCCAACCCAGGGTTTTTCCTGCCCGGAGTTGCCGGTGGCATCGCATTGATGCTGGCCCTGTATGCGCTTCAACTGCTGCCGGTTAATTACAGCGGACTGGCGTTGATGATCCTGGGCATCGGCTTCCTCGTTGGTGAGGCATTCATGCCCAGTTTCGGCACCCTCGGCGTTGGCGGGATCATCGCCTTTGCTGCCGGCTCGCTCATCCTGATCGACGATCAGACGATGCGCGTCGCCCTACCCACCATCATTGGCACAACAGCGGTCTCGGCACTTTTCATTTTGTTGCTGATGAGCCGCGTAGCGATGATGCGGCGAAAACGCATCCACACCGGTGTCGAGGCAATGGTTGGAACCTTCGCTGAAGCGCGCTCCGATTTCAGCGGATCGGGAATGGTCTGGGTAAACGGTGAGTCATGGAATGCCCACAGCAGTGTACCCGTGAAAAAAGGAGAGAAAGTAAAAATCCTGTCCATTTCCGGACTGGAACTAATCATAGAACCAACCAAGGAGGACTCCTGACATGATAACCCCTGATATGCTGACCGCCGGCCTGATGAGCTATTTAATCCCGGTCCTGCTTGCTGTTGGCCTGGTGGCATTGTCATTGAAGATAGTAGCCGAGTACGAGCGTCTTGTCGTACTGTTTCTCGGACGTTTCCAGGCAGTCAAACAACCCGGGCTGAGAATCGTGGTTCCCGGCATTCAGCGTTTGTTCCGTGTGGATTTGCGGGTTATCACCATGGATATCCCGCCCCAGGATGTGATCTCCCATGACAATGTAACGGTTCGGGTAAACGCAGTACTTTATTTCAGAGTGGTCGATCCGGAAAAAGCCATCATTCAGGTTGAAGACTTCAACACCGCGATAAATCAGCTCGCCCAGACGACACTCCGCTCAGTGCTGGGGCAGCATGATCTGGACGAAATGCTGGCCGAGCGCGAAAAGCTCAATGACAACATCCAGGAGATCATCGACAAGCGGGCCGATGCCTGGGGTATCAAGGTTATCAACGTGGAAATCAAGCATATCGATCTGAATGATTCGATGATCAGGGCCATAGCGAGGCAGGCCGAGGCAGAAAGAGAGCGAAGGGCAAAAATAATTCACGCTGAAGGCGAATTTCAGGCGGCGGAGAAACTGCTCTCGGCCGCGAATATCATCTCGCAGAACAGCCAGGCCCTGCACCTCAGGTATCTGCAGACATTAAATGACATCTCGACCAACAAAACCTCAAACACCATCGTCTTTCCGCTGCCGTTGGAATTTATCCGAGCTTTGGGTCCGCTGAGCCCCGACCTGAAGGACAGTTCTGCGCAGACATAATCGGCGGCCCCGGGACCGAGATGGTGCTCAACCGGTTAAGATTAATAGGGTTTCCAGATCACCCCCGGGCCGCTCTGCGGCGCCCCTTTTCTGCACGAATCAGATCGTGCTGAGCTGCCGAACGGATCTCCAACCATTTCCCCCCTCCACAAGTACAGTCTGGTAAGGAAAGTATATGCCGATAACAGGCTTAAACTTGCTATTGGGCCGTTTTCTGGCCGATAATAAAGTATAGCCTAGTGCTCTTTTTTACGCAGTACGATGTCAAAAAGGAGGTCGTCATGGCGAAATCAAAACAGAACGGTCTGCACCACCATGTCACCGCGGTAAAAAAAGAAGAACGCGCCTTCGAAAATGCCTTTCAGGCAGTCTCACGGATGATCCTCGAAAAACAGATCGACAAGGTGATTGTCAACGCCAAAAGCACCTTCGATTACCGGATCTTTCGCGAAGGAGAGAAGCATATAATCGGTATGTATGATGAAATAAACTCGTTCGTTTCTTTCGTGAAGGACGCCTCGCAGGGCGGATCGTCCCGGGAAATGGCGTTTGTCCTCGTCGGCGAACCGGGCAACGGCAAGACCTTTCTGGTCGAGTATCTATGCACCTTATACCGGCAATTCCTATGCAGCGAGGAAAACAAACGCTATACGTTCAGGTTCAACGGCTTGAGCCAGCTCGGTCATTACGGCGACATAGACGTGATCGAGTCGCAAACCTACGAAGACCCCATGATCCTGGCGATGAATCTGCTTGAATCGGCGGACGATTCGAGGAACCATCTGGCCCGCCGATACCGGCTGACCACCCCGATGATAGAGAAATTGTGGCAGAATTATCGGCCACTCGGTGCCTGCACAGCCTATATTTGGAATGATATCAGAGAATTCACCGGCGGCACACTGGAAGACATGCTGAAATTCGTTGAAATTGTTCCAGTCCCCCTGACCGAGAGTCTCGGCACGGTAACCGGCAAATACCCGGCCAAAGATAAAATCACCTCTTCCGCCGTTGACCTTTTGGGTGAGGAGTCGATTCAGCGTCTTCTGCACATCACCGACACCAACAACCCCTATCGCTTCGACCTGCGCAGAGGGGCCCTGGCCCGGGTCGCCGGCGGGGGCATCCATTTCAGCGACGAGATTTACAAAAACAAAAAAGATCTTGTACAGGTGTACCTCAGCTTAATTCAGAACAGAACGATCGAAATAGACGGCTACAAATGGCCGATCGACACCCTCATTGTGGCCACCAGCAACAACGCCGAATTCAATAAATTCCTGGCCGAAAAAGAGGAAGCACCGATCATCGATCGATGCCGTATCTGCTATGTCTCCCACAACACCGACTACCGGCTGCAGAGCCAGTTGACGGCTTACGCCATTGGCGACAAGACCAAAACCACCCTGACCGGAGATGAGCTGCACCAGGATCCGAATCTCAATTACGCAGCGTCGGTCGGCGTGGCCTTGACGAGACTGCCGCGTTCTGAGAAGCTGACGCCGATCGAGACCATGAAACTCGCTGCAGGTGAGGTTGCCGGCGAAAAATCGATTAAAACCCTCTCTGAAGTTATCGATACCTTGAACCAGGACGCCGACGTCACCAGCCGATTCGGCCAGAAAGGACTGGGCCAGCGAAACCTGGGCCGGGCCATGCAGCTGATGCTGGAAAGTTCGGAAACAAACGAGGGGCAATGCATGTTCGCCTACGATGTATTCGGCGCACTGGAACGCATCATTCTCGACTACGTGCCCGAACCGACCGACCGGGCAAAATTTCTCGATGATCTGAAAACGGCGCGCGGCCTCTATCGTGAGCGGATCATGACGGAAATGTTCAACGCCTATATGGACGAACCCCTGGCTATCAGAAAGGATGTCCTCAATTACGTGAACATGATCATCGGCATCGATGCGGAGAATCTCGGACCCGACAAGATGTGGAAATACAAAAATCCGCAGACCGGTGAGCTGCTGGCTTTGAAAATCGACGAGCGCTACATCAACTCGGTGGAAGACTGCCTCGGTCTGAAAATAAAAGAGCAGAAGGATACCTTCAGAACGTCGATACGCAAAATTTACGGTCAAAAAATCTCGACCAATCCGAACTACGATTTTATGGACAACCTCGAGCTGGTCAAAGCGGTCACCGACGTGCGCTTGAAATCCGATATTGCCGGTGCCGGCAGTCTCATTGGAGCCCTGGCCAACAGAACAAACGAGGAGAATCAGAAGCTCTACGACCGGATGGTGGACACCATGCTGAACAAACTGGGCTACTGTAAAACCTGCGCCCAGAAAACCATCGAGTACTTCTGCACGCAGGTGGATGAAACGTAGATAGCACATTCGGAAACTCATTGATCAGACTGCGAGGTTACGATGATTGATGATTCTCGAAAAAAATACCGGGCCCGCAAAACATCAGGCCCGGAATCATCTCCGCCACCCCCTAAGTCTATTCGTTCCCTTTACGACTACCACGACGCGGAGGCCTGGTCTCTGACGCCGGTTCTGAACCTGGCCGCCCTGGCGCCGACCCGCTCGCTCGATGATTTGATGGCCCGGGATAAGCAACGGGAGGAAGATGGGTTCCCCCGTAAGATCCGTCTTGGCAAGGTGGTGAAACCCGGCGGCAAAGATGATGAACGAGTAGTTGTGGTTCCCACCACGGTGGAAGAAAAATTCCTGCATGATGCGGTGACCGTGGCCGAAGACGGGAACGGGGGAGAAGGAGGTGAAGATCCTCTCTATGGCGGCCAGGGGGAGGGGGAGGATGGTGAGATCATCGGCGAACAGCCTATCAGGAACGATAGAGAGGGGGGATCCGGAGCCGGCCACGGCGAGGGAACCATTCATGAAATCGAGTCCAATGCGTATGAGCTCGGCAGGGTCCTCACCGAAGAATTCAAACTGCCCAATCTGCAAGACAAAGGAAAAAAAAGATCGCTGACCAAATACTCCTACGACCTGACCGACAGACACAAGGGCTTTGGCCAGGTAATCGACAAGAAGGCAACCCTGAGGCAGATAATAAAGACCAACATCGCTCTCGGCCGGGTACGTCAGAGAGCGAGGATCAGAACGGATTCACTGCTCATTTCCCCGAATGACCGGATATACCGGGTTCTCTCTAAGGAGAAGGATTATGAATCCCAGGCGGTGGTGTTCTTTCTCAGGGATTATTCAGGCTCAATGGGAGGAAGGCCGACGGAGACGGTGGTCAGCCAGCATATCATGATCTACTCCTGGCTCACCTACCAATACGAGAACCAGGTTGAAACCAGATTCATTCTCCATGACACCGAGGCGAAAGAAGTAGATAATTTCAATATTTACTACAATTCGAAAGTAGCCGGAGGAACCCAGGTGGCATCGGCCTACCGTTTGGTTAACAGGCTGGTGGAAAAGGAGAATCTGGTGAGAGACTACAACATCTATGTCTTCCACGGAACCGATGGTGACGACTGGGACACCAAAGGCGAAGAGGCGCTTCCGGAACTCAGGAAAATGCTCACCTATGTCGCCCGCATAGGCATCACCATTGCCGAAAACAACTTCGGCATCCCGGGACGCAGCGACCTCGAACGCTATATCAGGAAATCGGGGTTGCTGGATGAGAAACCCAGTCTTATCAGGCTTGACGTGCTTGGTAAAGAAACCGACGAGTCAAGGCTTATTGAAGGTATCAGAGCGCTGATATCATAAAAGATGAGCAGCGTATGGAACTGATCAGTCAACACGCAAAAAAGATAATGGAGGGTTGCAAAGAACGGGCTCGCGACGTCGGGCTTCGTTTTCAGGATGACAGCCTTGAGTACATTGTAACCAACCGGGATATACTGGAATTATCACCAAAAACAATGATACCCACCCTCTATGACTACTGGGTCCAGGACGTTGAGGTATTGCGGGAGTCGGGACGTTATGAGCTGTTTCCATCCAACCCCTACGAGACGGTCATCAACACGCGGCCGCCGATCTCCTTCTATAACGACAACAATCCGGACTGGCTGAACGTGATGATTTTCTACCACGTCATCGGCCATATCGACTTTTTCCAGAACAATCTATTTTACCAGCATACCTGGGATTACGATTTTACCTCCAAAGCACTCTCCGATAAACGGCTGATCAGCCAGCTCCGCTCTGAAAAGGGACGCTGGGTCGACTACATCATTGAATTTGCCAAATCGATAGATAATCTGGTGGGCTATTTTTCCATGATGTCCGACCAGAGAAAATTGTCTGTCACCCAGACAGTGACCCTTGTCGACTATTATTTCGATATTTTTCTCCAGGTGGAAGCGAAGGTCTCCGTGCCCGATTATTTCAAGGAAATCGAGCGCTACAATCTCCTGCAGCGTGAACATCCCGGCTCAGCCGAACAATTGTTTCTCGAGGAAGTGAGATCGCGCTATACCGAATTTGACTCATACTGGCAAAAGTATCAGGAGCATGGCAAAACAGCAGATCGTTATGACCTCCTTGAATTCATCATGAAACATTCCAGTTTTCTCAACCAGGAAGAGAACCGGTGGATGAAAATGGTCATCGAGGTCGTGCGCAACACCTCTCTTTATTTCCAACCCCAGATTCGCACGAAAATTCTCAATGAAGGGTGGGCAAGCTACTGGCATGAAATACTTTTTTTAAACGATGATCGAATTTGCGGACATGAAATCGATTTCGCCAGAGTGCATGCAAAGGTGACATCGATGCGGCGCATCGGACTTAATCCCTATGCCCTGGGCATGCACCTGTTCTGCTTCCTCGAGAAGATGGCGGACAAAGGGCGGATCAGCAGTGAATATCGCCGTCAGCAGGACAAACGCAAACGGGACACCTTCGATAGCGGCGCCGGCACCGGGCGAGACTTCATTTTCAATATACGCAAGACCTACTGCGATTCCATGTTCGTATCCGAACATATCACCCAGGATTTTGTTGATGAGCATAAACTGTTTGTCGCCGGCAGGACGCTCAATGAGCAGCGCATGACCTGGCAGTATTACGTCAAGAGTAGAAAGGCGGAGGATTACCGGAATATGGTTCTGGATTTTCTCTACCATCCTCCCTGCATCGATTTTGAGACGACTCCTGAGAACCACCTGCATCTGCAGCATCTGTTCGAGGAAAAACCTTTGGTGCGTGACTACATTGCCGGAACGATGCTGGGCATAGAATATCTCTGGGGCGGCCCGGTTATTCTCGATACCTTCGAGCCGGTCAAAAAAGAGATTGCAAAGGAGGCTGACGACACGGTCAAAACGGAAACTCCCAGGCAGGAGATTGGCTGGCAGAAAATCAGATATAAGATGCGCGACAGGCAACTGTCACGTGAAGAACAATAACGAGAGAGGTCTATCAATGCATGATGTGACACGGGCATTGACCAAGCTGATAGACCAGAATCAGGACTGGGAGAAGGAGCCGCTGATAAGTTTTGCCGAATTTTTACAGGAGGCGACCTCCCGGCCGACCACGATTATCAGAAGTATCTATCAGCTCTACGCTGACATGATCGACAATTACATCTGCGAGGAAATCGGCGAATATCAGGATGACCTGGAATCCATGCAGTTCGTGGCCTATGATTGTCAGGAGTTGCTGGTTGCGGGCACAGACCGCCCGTTTTTTGCCGATCAGCTTTTTGCCAAACGGTTGGTGCGTCACGTCGACTCTTTATCAGTCGGCGCCCAGCAGAACAAAATATACATATTCGATGGGCCGCCCGGCAGCGGAAAATCAACTTTTCTCAACAACCTGCTGCGCAAATTCGAGGAATATACCGTCTCACCTGAAGGGCTGCGCTACGAGATCGTCTGGCGCCTGCCCGATGACACATTGGATTCTGCTGGATCTGGCGGAGCCGCAGCTGAAGAGAGAACAGTATTCGATGTCC
>JAHEER010000207.1 GCA_024640625.1 Desulfobulbaceae bacterium | reverse complement strand
GGAGATATCATGCTTAGATGGGGACGGCCACCGACTGAAAAATTTCGGTCAGTTCATTGGTGGGCACTTCTTCATGGGTGTCTGCTCTGCGAAGTCTGTGCCTGGCAATGTAGGGCAGCACCATCTGTACGTCTTCGGGAAGGACGAAATCTCTGCCGTTCAGAAGGGCCCACGCTTTTGCGGATCTGAGTAGCAAAAGTCCGGCCCTCGGCGATAGGCCTAGCGTGAAGGTGCCGGAATGCCTGGTGAAATCAATCAAGTCCTGAATATATCTGATAAGCGGGTCGGCAACTTGAATGCGTGCGGTGAGCTGCTGGAGAGACAAAACCTTATCAGCGGATAGAAAAGGCGCTATGGCGGTGGAAGGGGAATCAACGCCTCCCCCTGCCAGGAGGTCATGTTCAGCGTCTCTATCGGGATAGCCCAGTTCCAGGCGAAATAGGAAGCGGTCCAACTGGGATTCGGGTAGCGGGTAGGTGCCGCTTTGTTCAAGGGGGTTTTGCGTTGCTATGACGAAGAAAGGGGAGGGTAAATCCCTGGTTTTTCCCTCGAACGAGACCTGTTTTTCCTCCATGGCCTCGAGAAGCGCACTCTGTGTTTTGGGAGGCGTTCTGTTGATTTCGTCGGTGAGCAGCACCTGGGTGAATATCGGTCCGGGATGAAATGCAAAAGTTCCATTGTCCCGGTTGAACACGGAGAAGCCGAGTATGTCGCCCGGCAGCATGTCGCTGGTGCACTGCACCCTCTGAAAATCGAGTCCAAGCAGATGGGCCAGCATTTTAGCCAGGGTGGTTTTGCCTATTCCGGGGATATCCTCAATCAACAGATGCCCTTCGGCTAAAATACAGCACAGGGCAAGTCGCAGCTGAGGCTTCTTTCCTAGGATATACTTACTGGCTTGATCGAGAATTTTTTCAAAAACGTCCTGTTCTATATCAGTTGGTAAAGGGACAGCCTGTGTCATTGGTACGCACTCTAAAATTTTGAGAGGTTGATAAATTAAGTTCTCGAACAAGTTTAAGGCTTTTCTTATATAATGCAAAGTATCGGTGAAATTCATTTGTATGTCAAATCTCGAGCATCTTTGAGCTTTTCATAGAGTTGGTACCTGTTCGAACTTTCATCCTTTATAACGCTTCGTCTATATATGTTCTTACCCATGTAAGAAACAGGTCAGTTCTGGCCGGTACCATCTCATTAATCTGAAGCGTACCGATAGATTGGAGGGATGGAAAATTTGGAGCTGAACCTCAAATGAGCCATACGACAAAACTGAGACCAAAATTTCGACACGTAACCCAGCCATGCGTATCAGCACGCGGCTTTTC
This sequence comes from Desulfobulbaceae bacterium, assembly GCA_024640625.1. GTDB lineage: Bacteria > Desulfobacterota > Desulfobulbia > Desulfobulbales > Desulfocapsaceae > JABDQA01. Next base: position 2,283 of record JAHEER010000207.1, on the reverse strand, counting down.
ACTTATCGAGGTGATGGTAGCGTTGTCGATTCTTTCCATCGGCATTCTGGCAACCATGCAGATGGGATTGCTGGCACGCTACACGATAACCTCGGGCAATATCGTGACCCGGGCAGTGCTGCTCGGCCAGAGTGAAGTAGAAAAGCTCAAGCACTTTCCAATCAATGAAGTACGGGAAGTATTTAGTGATGGCGTCCGCAGAAAAGGGCCGTTCACCGTGCACTATCATTTTTCCGATCCACTTGCCGGCCTCTGGCAGGAGGCCTACCGCTATAACTGCGGAACTGCACGGAAGGACGGCAGCGGCAGCTGCATGGCCTCCGTCACCGTCTCCTGGCGTAGAGGCGGCAAAGGGCGTGGAGCAAAGGGGAGCGTTCAGTTTAGAACCCTGCTTCAGGGGGGTGAAGCATGAATAGATATCGTGCTGGCTTTACGCTTGTTGAGTTGATGGTCACCCTGACCATCTTTGGGATCGTGGCAGGATCCCTGGTTGGGTTGTTTGTGCCCATGACCGCCGGCTATATATCCCAGAATGCGGGTGCAGATCTGCAGCAGACCATCAGGGCGGTTGCAGACCTGATGGTTCGTGAAATAAGGATGGCCGGATTTTCATCCCAGAGTGAAAACAGGTTCGGCATCATCGAGGCTGAACCGAACCTTCTGAGCTTCTCAGCAGACTGGGACAATGATGGGCTTATCACCCCAAGTCATCGAGATAATCCCACGGTCTTTGAGGAGAGCGACCTCATATCTTACAGCCTGGATGCAGATAACCGCAGCCTTCGAAGGATCACTGCCCAGGACACCGAGGACGAATCTTCGCAGACACTAATCGGTGGCCCATCTGATCACATGAAGATGATCGATCTGACTTTTACTTATTTCGACCAGCAGGGAAAAGAGACGGACTCGTTGGCAGACATCAGCAGCGTTGGAATCGCACTCGCCGCAAGCACGCCGGCAGGGAGAAAAGGGTTTGTGAAACAAGTGCATCAGACGCAGGTAAAATGCAGAAATCTGGGATTATGATGGAATCAAGGGCTCGGAATAGTCAGGAAGCGAAGCTGCGTCTTAAACGATATTTTCGAATCGAGTCAGAGGGTGGCTTCGTGCTCGTTCTGGCGCTCATGCTGCTCGCCGTTTTCACCCTTCTCGGCACCTTGTCCCTGCAGATTGCCAACAACGAGATACTTACCGCCGGCAACAAGGAATCCTCACTCGCGTCTTTTTATCTGATGGAAGGTGTTGCCGGTCTGGGCATTGCCCATCTCGAAAACCAGAATGCTACGGGCGATGAGTGCGCCGAATCAACGTCAGAGAATTGTCCCGTGAAAGAGCTCTACCAGGTCGAAACGACGTCGCTGGCCTGGCTCGATGAAAGCTATTCCGGAGATTCTTCAAAACCGGTTTTCGATTTGAGCATTAATGAGGCGGCCATCGAGAATAACGATTCGGTCATGCCCCGGATCAGAAAATTTCCCGAGAACTGGAATGGGGCGGGCCAGCATGTAGTGCGGGTTCCCGAAGCGCTCAGGGTGGAAAATCGCACTGGTCTCGAACCGTCGGGCTACGTTGACAAAGAGGACGGCGGTGATGATCTGATCCGCTTTGCGGTCCAGGACACCGGCAGGATCGGCGCTTATTCCATCGGGGCGGATGATCCAGTGTATAAGAACTACAAGGTGTACGGGCTCTACCATGTCGTCAATGACGGCGCCTCAGGCTATCAGGGGCTATTTGGGGTAGAGATGGGCTATCGGATGGAGTTGGCGAGGATGGAGGTCTTTTGAATGGGAATGTATCACCCGGGACGCAATTGAATTGGGTCCCCAAAAAACGAGAGATTGAGGATGCGTTCGATCAATAAAAATTCAGCGATTCATGCAATAATTGGAGGACTTACTTTCATTCTGGCTGGTCTCATCGTACTTTTCCTCGGTGAAGTTGTCGATTGCCTGGCCTCCGACCTTACTGATTTAGAATGCGCAGCTCGCAACCAAACTTCCGCCGCGGTGGCTTTTGACCGTCAGCATTTGAAGTCGGGCGGCCTGATGTTCCAGACCACCTACCGGGAGCAGGATTGGGCCGGGGATCTGATTGCCGTGTGTGTGGACAGCAACGATGATCCAACCGAATGTGTTTGTAAAGATCAGTCGGAAACCAGTATGCCCTGTCCACACCCTCTCGAGCCTGAGAGACCCGAAATCAAATGGAGCGCCGACGGACTTGCAGCCGGAATCGATGCTAATTCAGCAGAATCCGCTGAAGATGGCTGGTGGCGGC
>JAHEER010000095.1 GCA_024640625.1 Desulfobulbaceae bacterium | reverse complement strand
TTACCCTCTGCTTGGATGTTTCCTGATGCTCTTTAAATTGTCAGCAATTCAGTGAATTAACACTGCCACATCCAAGCTTCGCGATTCCGCAGGATGGGTTTCGATGATAGATATCCGGGTATGTCCCGAATGGGACTCCCGAGGTTGTGGATTTATCTCGGCACGACAGGAACAAGGTTTAGCTTTATCGTTTTGGTCCTAGTAGTATAATATCGCTGGCAATCTTAATAAGATCATCTGGCAATGGATGTTGAAGCACAAATAATCTTAAGATGCCATTGTCAAGGTCAAGTTTGTTTTTACTACCCTTTTAAATCCTCTATTCTATCCCCGCGATTATCAGGCTTCATTGATTTTTATTTTACTTTTCTTCTTCCAGTCGTAGCAGTACCGTAAGCTCAGAATCGTCAACCAAGGGGCAAGGGGACTGGCAAGGTCAATGTCTAAAAAGAACAAATCTGGAAACATAACAGAGCCCGAGCCGCGAACGGGACAGCTTGGGATGTTTGCGGGAGTTTTCACACCGAGTATTCTAACGATTCTTGGCATCATTTTATTTCTCCGGCTCGGCTATGTCACCGGCAGTTCAGGCGTCGGCAGGGCACTGATTATTCTGGCAATCGCCAATCTGATAACGATCATCACCAGCCAGTCGCTGGCTGCCATCGCCACCAACCTCAAGGTCAAGGGCGGCGGTGATTACTACCTCATATCCCGGACGCTCGGCTATAAATTCGGCGGTTCCATCGGCATCGTTCTTTTTCTGGCTCAGTCTGTCTCGGTTGGATTTTACTGTATTGGCTTTGCCGAAGCGGTGCGCAGCCTGGTTCCCGGCCTGCCCCACCCGGCCTTTGTGGCGGCCGCAGCAATTGGCGCCCTTTTCGTGCTTGCGTGGCTCGGCGCCGACTGGGCGACGAAATTTCAATATATCGTTATGACCTTGATCGGTGCCGCGCTCATCTCCTTTTTCGTCGGCGGGATCGGTCAATGGCACCAGTCGGTTTTTTTTGAAAACTGGGCGGTTCCCGACCATGCCCTGCCGTTCTGGGTGGTGTTCGCCGTGTTCTTTCCAGCGGTAACCGGATTTACCCAGGGCGTCTCGATGTCCGGCGACCTGAAGGATCCCGGCACGAGCCTGCCGACAGGAACCTTCCTTGCCGTTGGCCTCTCCATTTTCGTCTACTTTTTTGTCATCATCATTTTCGCCGGCGTTCTGCCAAATGCTGAACTGGCGAATGACTACCAGGCCATGCAGCGGGTGGCCAATTACAGCTTTCTGATCGATGCCGGCGTGATTGCGGCCACCCTCTCATCGGCAATGGCCTCGTTCATGGGAGCACCGCGAATACTGCAGTCGCTCGCCGCCGACCGCATCTTTCCACTGCTCCATATCTTTGCACACGGTGCCGCACCGACCAATAATCCCCGCCGGGGCGTCCTGCTGACTGGTGCGATCGCCCTGATTACCATCAGCCTCGGTCAGCTGAATCTGATCGCCCATGTTGTCTCGATGTTCTTCCTCATTTCCTATGGCCTGCTCAACTACGCCACCTACTTTGAAGCCGATACCGAGTCGGCCTCGTTCAGGCCGCGATTCAGGTTTTTCAACAAGTATATCAGCCTTGCCGGCTGCTTTTTGTGCCTATCAATCATTCTGGCCCTGGACTTGGTCAACGGCCTGGTCGCCTTCGCGCTGATGTTCGCCATTTATGTGTATCTCAGGCAGCGCGACAAACCTTCGCGCTGGGCCGACTCAAGCCGTTCTCATGCCTTTCGGCGGTTACGCTCTTACCTGCTGCGTATGAATGATATCGCCGAGCACCCCAACGACTGGTACCCCCATATCCTGGCATTTACCAACCATCCTGAAAACAGAGAGAAGCTACTTCGTTTCGGGGATTGGATCAGCGGCAAGAACGGCCTGATGACAGCCGTTAAGGTAGTGTCCGGCTCCGGTATTTTATGCCGAAGGAAAAAAGCCGAGGTGCTGAAAGAGCTACAGGAGGATATTTCCACTATTGGGCTCCCTTGTTTCGCCGACGCTATCTGCTCTGACGATTTTTCAAAATCGATGGCAGTCCTGCTTCAGTCGCACGGCATCGGCCCGTTAAAAGCCAATACGGTTCTAGCCAACTGGCACCACAAGCCGAATGAGCTTGTAGCCGGACTCGAACAACTGCGTTACGGTCATAACCTCAGGTCCGCCTTCATCCAAGGCTATAACCTAGTTGTCTTCCACTGTAAAAGCAGTCAATGGGAAAAGCTCGTTCAGTCAGAAACCACGAGGGAAAAGATAGATATCTGGTGGGAAACAGACGACAACAGTAGCTACCTGATGCTTCTCTTTGCCTACCTGATGACCAAAACGGACCACTGGAGCGGTGCTGAGATACGGGTCATTACCTGCGACTCGCTTAATTTTCTGGAGGCTAGTGGTCATCTCGCCGAGTTCTTTAATGAAGTTCGCATTCCCGCAGAACCCATCGTCGTTGACAATATGGCCCCAGATACCATTCTCGAATATTCAAAAAAAGCCGATCTGGTATTCCTGCCGTTTAAAATTCAACATTCCCTGCTGACTGACAGCGCCGGCTATAGTCTCGAGCGTGTTCTTCCCCAGCTTTCCGCCACAGCGCTGGTCATGGCGGCAGAGGAAATTGATCTGGACGCGCTCCCGGAAGAAGGCAAGGCTGGCATGTTGGCTGAGGCCATGGATGATCTGCTTGAGCTTGAAAAAAAGCTGCATCGGCTTGAAAAAGAAGATCATAAGGCAGCTCTTCTCGTGGAAAAACTAAACGATGAGATTAACAAGAAAGGTGATTATACCGACGAGAGTGCGGACCAGAAGGATATGGTGCTGTCTCGTAAAAAAGAGCTGGGGATTGCTGAAAAAAACGGCGAGCGGCTATTTCGAAAGATCGCGAAAAGCCGGGCATTATACGACGAGGCAATGGATCGGGTCAAAGAGCTTGGTGGTAAAGTAAATGCAGAAGATGAATAATCACCAAATCGTCAACTGCATCTCCAGCATGTCGTCATCGGCACTATGGGTCAGACGCTCGAATTGGTATTTATGTCCGAATCGGATCATTTTGACGTTATTGGTCATAATCTCTATAAGCAGAGTTCTCACACCAATATCCTTTGCAACAGCGATACAGAATTCCATAAGCTTATTGCCGACACCCATACCCTGCCAGCGGTCGGCAACCACAAAAGAGAATTCGGCAGTCTCCAGATCGGCAAACCTGTTGATACGGACATCGCCAACAATTTCTTCGGGTTCTTTATTGCTGACCGCGAGAAAAGCCAGGTCCCTTTCATAATCGACCTGGCAGAAACGGGCAAGGGTGGCATGGGTCATATTCAATTGGCGCTGACCGAACCGGTTAAAAGTTGTCTCTTCGGAAAGACTTTCAAAAAACCGGCCAAGAGAAGGCTCATCCTCACCACGAATAGGACGAATATGAATCGTGCTTCCCGACGGTAGAACCACGTCTTTCTCATAACGGAAAGGATACGGCGGAATGGAAAGATGGGAAGGGCAGAGGTCACCTTTAACCCATTGATAATTAGTGGGAAGATTTCGATCAAGGTGCATAACCACGTCCCGTACCAGACAATCCGATTCGGTAAGGATGATTGGGTTCATATAGATTGCCCCAAGCTGGGGTAAATCGATAACAAGTTGGGAGAAGCGGACAAGAATCTCTTCCAACTGGCGTAATGCGGGCCCAAACTGTTCCTGTTGCTGCAAATGAAGATATATTCTGGTCTCTTCCATCATCCGCCTGGCAAGTGTCTGGTTAAGCGGCGGCAGGCCGATTGCGTAGTCCCGTTCCGCCTGCAGGTACTTCCCACCTAGACCAAAAGAGATCACGCTACCAAAACCATGGGTTTTATGCGCGCCGATGATCAGCTCGTAGCCACGACGTCGAAGCATCGGCTGCAATCGAATTTCAAGGGCGGGACAGTCGCTGCAGGCAATCCTCTGCTGCAACTGAAGATAGCTGCTGCGTATTTCTTCCTCACTGGTCAGATTGACGGAGATGCTGTCATGCCTCCCCAGACGATCTACGGCCAGCGAGTCAACCTTCATGACTAGAGGATATCCCAGGTTCTTTGCACTTAAAACCGCCTCATCAACATCCCTGACCAGCCTCGACCCAATAGTCGGAATCCCGTATGCATTAAGGATTGCTGAACGCTCCTCAACCGTTGGTACTGACCGCTGTTCGTTTTTACAGCAATTGATAACCGTGGTGGCCTCATCAAGCTTTGGTGAGAAGTCTTTGAGCAGTGTTTCCGGAGTCTCCTGAAGTAGTTTAAGGTTATAGTCATACCTATACATGTACATAAAACTCTTTACCGCTTGTTCAGGGGTATCGTATGTAGGAATGCCATTACTGTTCAGGAAATCGATTTCAGAGGACCCTCTTTCCCGTCCGAACCAGGTTGCAAAAACCGGTTTCTTCGAATTCTCCTGAATAACTTCAACCACGGCACTAGCGATGCTGTCGGCGTCGATTCCTGGATATGGCTGACAGATTACCAGCAGACCGTCAACACCGTCGTCGGCAATACAGTTTTCCATTGCCAGCTTATAGGCCTCGGCGCTACCATTCGCCAGCAGGTAGCAAGGATTAGCCAGGGAGTGATTAAGTCCCAGGCCATTTTGTATCTGCTTGAGTCTGTCTGGGGCAGGCGAGGCAACCCTGCCATCCATCACCTTCAGCATATCCATGGCCATCTCTGCAGGGGCCACGCAATTGGAAATGATCATCAGCCGTCTGTTCCTGGGTCTGCTCTGCTTGGCAATGGCTTCAACCATATACAGCAGGTCAACGATCGATGCGACACGAAGACAGCCTGCCCGCTTGAAAACGGCTTCATAGACGAGATCTTCTTCACTCAGAGGGTCGGAATCTGCCAGCGAAAGATAGGACACGACCTCGGCTTTGCCCGGTTTGATGACAACCACTGGCTTGGATCTGGCGGCGTTACGCACTGCTGTTATAAACCGACGCCCGTTATTAATCGTCTGGACAAACAAGAAGATGGCTCTGGTACTTCGATCGCCACCAAGAAAATCGATGGTGTCGGCTATATTGATATCCAGCTTGGCGCCAAGCGAGATGAAATAGCTGAATCCCACCTTCTTGGCATTGGCCGTTTCCAAAAAGGAAGAAGCAAATATGCCGCTTTCGGAAATAAAGGCAATATTTCCCTTCTGCACCATGCCCGGATAAAGGCTCGCGTTAAGACTTATCGCCGGACGCAGAAAACCAAGTGAATTAGGACCGAGAACCCGGCATCCGGAGCTCGCCGGCAGCTTTATTATCTTTTTGATAATAGGTTTGGGATTCTTGAGGCGACTGGTCAGGTCTGGAGTAAGAATCGTTATTCCCTTGACGCCTTTTTGGACACAATCATCTATCGCCGTATCAAGTTTTTCTGGTTCAGTGGTCACGAGTGCCAGATCAACCGAATGCGGGATATCGACTACACGCGGATAGGCCTCAACACCCTGAACCCCTTTGGCCGTTTCATTTACCGGATGAACAATACCGGTATAGCCTTTGCCGACAAGATTGTGGAACAGATGGAAGCCAATAGATGTTTCGTCTTCACTGGCACCAATAACAGCGATACGCTGTGGATTGAACATTGCGTCCAGATTTTTCAGCGACATGGTTGCCTCCATGTGACTGTCTAAATAAATTTTATCACATAGCTTGGCAATTCCGAAGTGAGGAGGTGAGTCTCCATTGCTTCAAGATCAGGCACACCTATCGAAATTGTAAACAAGGTATCTCTGAAGCACTCTGATTTGTCCACCACCCAGGGATATCTTGGAACGGTAAATGATTCCGAAGCGACTAGCTGGATAGAGTCGCTTCATGGATAGACTAAACCACCCTCGTCTTATAGACGAGGGTGGTTTAGTTGATGCCATTCACATCCTGGGTATCCATTTTCTCCTGAGAAATCCAGAACGATCCCATATTCCGACTCGATTGATTCTTCGTTGGCAGGTCCCTTTGCTGAATCATAGACTACCTCCCCATCAAAAACAGTGATAAGAACCTTGGTAGAATGAATCTCTTCCGGTGGAATTTCAAACAGATTTTTATCGAGAACAATTATATCTGCTCTCTTACCAGATTCGATTGTTCCCACCTCTTCCTCCTGACTCATGAGGTAGGCAGAATCAATCGTCATTGCCTTAATGGCAGCAGGAAGATCAATCGCTTCCTGAGGAGTTAGTGCAACCTCACCACCATCAGGTGCTTTCCGAGTTATCGCACCTTCCAGACGGGAGAAAGTATCCTGCCACATAAGCGGGCCGTCAGATGCGATCACAAATCTCGCCCCGTGGTCAAGAAGCGACTTCATGGGGTACCAACGATTCCTTCGGTCTTCTCCAAGCTCACCAGCAACCCCGTCCATGTAAGGGGTCGGGAACCAAACTACAGGTGAAAACTCAGCAGACACATCCAGCTCTTTAAGCCTTGGATAATCGTCTGGATGTATCAGAGATGCATGAGCCAGCTGATGTCGAGCATTTACAACACCATTTTTCTCTTTTGTCGCCTCAACAGCGTCAAGCAACTGACGATTTGCAGCATCTCCAGTCGCATGGGCACTTACTCCCAGTCCCATGCGATCGAACTTCTCAACTTCTGCAAACAAATCATTATCATTAGGAAAAACTGGTACACCTCTGCTCTTTGAGATCAGATACGGTTCCAGCACGTAGCCTGTCGTCCCAGCGTTTCCATCTATCGAAAGTTTCACAAATTCTGTTTTGATCATATCAGAAGAAAAACGACCTCGTTGAGCGATCATCTCTTCTTGCTCAGCCAAAAGCATGGGTTCTAGCGGGCCTTTCCAGGTCCAAGACAATGCTATACGAGCATGAAGTTCCCCGTCTTTTTCTAAACTCTGAGCCGCTTCTGCAATGGGTGTTTTTGCATGTTGCTGTTTTACAGACGTAACACCAATTGAGTTAAGGTAAGCGATAGTAGCCTTCAGTCCCTTCTTATGCTGTTCCTGTGGGATTGTAGGGTAGTATTTCCAGGCCCACATTCCTGCTGCGGTCTCTCTCAGATACCCAGTTGGTTCACCTTTTTCATCTCTGTCAATCTCGCCACCATCAGGGTTTGGGGTTTCCTTCGTAATACCTTCTATTTCCAAGAGCTTTGTATTAAGCAATCCTTCATGCTCAGTATCCGACAGTATCATCACTGGACGATCGGGAATCACCTCGTCAATGAATGCTTTGGTTGGAGCGGAATTGGGGAATACATCCTGCGGAAGACCTTGTGCCACTAGAATTTCAAGGTCAGGATTGGTGTCAGCATACTCTTTTAACAGTGATTGAAGTTTATTGATATCAGTCTCATCGCCGGGAAAGGTCAGCATTTGTTTTCCAACCGTATCCGCAATGTAGGCTTGCTCTAGATGCACATGGGTATCATGTAAGCCTGGCATGACAAACTTCCCTTCTAGATCAACAATCTTCGTTTCTGAGCCCTTGTAAGTTTCAATAGTAGCGTTGCTTCCAACTGCAATGAATTTGCCATTCTTGATTGCAACCGCTTCCGTCCAGGGTTGATCTTCATTTACGGTATAAATCTTGCCATTCATATAGATCGTATCCGCGACTTCAGATGGATTACTAGTCTGTGCTGTTGTGATGTTAAAGAGCATCGTAATGCTTCCCAAGACGGCTAAACTGATAGCTACTGACCTATTCATTCTTGCCTCACCATTATTCATTTCTATCATGAGTATGACTTTCGGACCACAAGACGCGATAGACAATATAGATTCAAGTATTCCAAGTCAAAATATATATTGGCTGTGCAAACGTCTATGTTTCTGAGGTTTACTCAGTTTGAAGACTGTTCCTGATAAGGTAGGGAGCGGGGCAATTTCTCAGAACGATACCCTATCATGAAGCTTAAATTATAGTAAAAGTTGATTAGTAGTAAGTTTTACATGACAAACTGAGGTTCATGCTATGATTCTGGACAAATTCAACTGTAGAAAGTGGACTACCTCCTCGACGCTTCCAGGATCAATGGTACCAAATCTAGCAGGTTTTCCTTTTGACGTTCGCTGAAATGGGCATTCAGTTCATTTATGGAACGCCACTCTTCAGTTCCATGAACCACCTCTATGCGGCTCCATCCATACAGAGCAATCGGGACATTGAATTTCTGGGCCAACTGATCCTGCAGCCGCAGTATATTTTGACGTGAGTATATCTCGGGCCCGGTAATTTCCAGCAGGAAATGAAATGTGTCATCTAAATGGGTGGCACTGGTATTTACCAAACTATATATGCTGTCACCCTCAAAATGGGCGGTAAGATCAGTCCTTATTTGGCTTCTCATCTCAAGCTTTTCTGGAGTCCCTTGTTTACCCAGGAGCCACCCGTAACGCATCGTTCCTTCGGTTGTGTTGATGTTTTTTTCTATTTGGCTGATAACTAGTTCGATGGAGTCATCGCCAGTCGCTTCCCTTGTTCTGTTTTGCAGTTCGTTTATTTCTTGCGGCGACAGACCTCTCATGCCGTTTACGTGAGCCAGCAGCAATCGACGCTCACCGTAGGGTAAGACTTCCACCCGGCTGAGATCCAGTGCGTTTTCCGAGGAGAAGTACTCTCTGATGATCTGCTCAGTGGTGGCGATATCTTTTAAGGTGCTGTTACCGGCGGATTTGGCCAAGGTGCCATCGAGATGCTGTTCGATCGTGTTCTTGACGGAACCGAGCGCCGAGACGTTGCTGCTTAATTTGCAATGCATGATCAGTTCGATCGGCATACCGATCTCTTGGTTTAACCGCCCCTCAATTTTGCTCACCTGGGTGGGAGTCAGAATTGCCGGGGTGCTCACATGAGCAACGACATGAATACGATCCTCTTCCTCCTCCAGGTAGAATTGCATATCATCTAGTACGGTAGAGGGTATGAGCGACGTTTCATTGATGAGCACTGCTTCAATCCCTCTGGCCATCTTGCGCTCCTGGGCAATTTTAAACAGAGAATGGCCAAGAAACGCGGTTATCAAAACAAAAGCGACGATGGGCAATTGAAATCGGCGGAAAAGATTAATCCCCTTTTCTCTCACCCCAAAACTTTTGGCCATGCCGCTTAACACAAAGGTGATGGAAGAAACCACAAGTATTGAAAGGAAGTTGGCCAGAAACAGTAAAAAGGAACCTACCGCAGCGGCAACCTCGCCGAGGGATAGGCAAAGACCCGAATTTGCCAGAGGAGGAACGATGGCGGTGGCAATGGCCACGCCGGGTAAAGCAGGACTCAGTTTTTCATCGACTAAGGCATAGGCCCCGGCAAATCCAGCCAGAACGGCAACCAGCAGATCAAACAAGGTTGGTCGCGTCCGAGACAGCATTTCATTGGTGGGTTCAAAATCACCTAACATCAAGCCGACAAAAAAGCATATTGCCACGGCAACGATTACCCCAAATATCTCTGCCCGGATGGCGCGGCCGAATAATGTCGTATCTCCCCTCACAAGAGCAAGGGATATGCCGAAAATCGGCGTCATCAGAGGAGCCACCAGCATGGCCCCAATAACCACGGCGGTACTGTTTAAAATCAGACCAAAACCAGCGATCAATGTGGAGACGGCTACCAGGATGTAAAAACGTAAAGCTGGTTCGGAACCATCGGTGATGTCGGCGTGGACAACCTCGAAACGCTCACGGCTGATCTGAAATAGTTTCATTTCTCTATCCCTCCGAAGGCAAGTTTTTACCCAAGACTCCCAAGAGAATAGGCTGTTGTCAAGGACCCGCTCGCCAGAATGAGCGCCCCACATGTGGTGACATACTCTTGTTTTTTGACAACGCTGTGGCTGCAGGAGAATCAGTTATATTCTCTTAGCCAGACCGGCGCCAATGGCTTCCCGCCATTAAAAGGTATATAGCTCCGGGTATTCTCCCGTGATCTCTCTTTGGCCGTTAACCATTTCTTGAGTCGTTTATTCTCGAGTGTGTCCTTGATGGTTCGTTTGGCATTTCCCTCGTCCTTGATAGTGAACACGGTTCCATCATTTCTAAAAATATACACTGCAAGAAGGTCCGGACGCTCCTGAGCCGTTTTGACGTCGGGATCTTTGTTATCGAGCACCAGAGCGCTTTGATTTTCTGAGGCTTTGTAGAGCAGGACCATATGATGTTCTTTATCTGAGGTAATCACATGGGCAAAACCCAGGTGCTCGTCAGGGACTCCGAGCAAAAGCAATACCAGGTATTTGGCGATGGCAATATCCTCGCAATCGCCACCGAATGTGGTGATGGTTTCAAAAGGTGTGGCCCAGTAGTCAGGTTGCTTCCACAGTTCACTGTCAGCGATCCAGCTCATTTCGTTCATAAAATCGTTGACCGCTTCCAATTGCATCTCGACGGGGTCGTTGAGGTGAACTTTGATGAACTGCACGACGTCGATCATACGCTGGGCTGCCTTTTCACCGTGCCGTCTGTTGATCTCGGCATACACTCCCTGGTCCCATTCAGGAAATTCTTTTGGGGAAGCAACCGCGAGTTCAGTTGGATAGCAGGCGTGAAATGCCATGAACAGTAAAATGACTTTCAACCAAGACTCTAGTTCACGTGACCTTCTCGGCAGCTTTAGGCAAACTTTCACATGCATGTGTTTGGACAGCACATTCATCAATTTTGAGCGTGAGCTATCAGCATCAGCGTTTCAAAAACATCCGTGAAACAAAAATAATACCTCAGTATTTAAAACACCGCCCAAGACCCTTAAGAATAAAAATGGGCTCAATTCCCATGAGCGACTAATGTGATATATTTCACGTCCTTTATTGACTGCCAAAATGAAATAGTATTTTCATGGTTTGTCTCTTCCCCAGACCTCAGAGTCCGGTGGAAAGCGCCTCAGCCTCGGCGGCACAATCTATCTGCGGCGATTTTTTCTCACTGCGCATGCGCTCAATGTCCGCTCGGGCAGCCTCCATCGCTTCGAGGAACTGCTCGTTGGCGTGCAATCTGGCCACGGCCGCTGATCCGACCAGCCTGCCCGCGACCACATCACTGTACCAGTGGGCGTTGCAGACAGTGCGGCTTTCACCAAAGGAACGACCTCGAGCCAGGATCTCCTCGGCCCGATCCGGCGCCAGCTCGGTCAGGATCAGCGCCCAGCCCCAGCCAATTGCCGTGTGACCTGAAGGATAGGATCCATCCTTACGCAGGGCATCTTCATCCTGCGGCGTACAGACCGTTTCACCCCTGACCATAAAAGGACGCTCCCGCTGGTAGGCATTCTTGGCTGAATAGGGAGCCAGACCAATATCAGTCAGAGTTCGTCGCAGCAGCATATACAGCGCCGGGGTTTCTTCTTCGCTTATCGAGATTCCCAAAGCGCACGAAAAGATTTTTGCTGGTGCAGGAAAGGCGAGGTCGGCATCGCTGGCCGCCAGATTCCAGCGGGGCGTGTCGCGCAGTGTCTGCATAGAGTCAGCCCAGGCAGTATCAGCAGCCTGTCGAGCTGAGTCCCCTGCCGGCGAGGGCAGCACGAACTCCTTACTGTCAAGCTGTTCTTCCTTGGTCAGGTAGCCTTCCAGCATGCCCGGCATGATCTCATCGACCTGTTCACCGGCTACGGTGACCTGCTGTGCGTCTCCCGATGCTGCCAGAGCGGGAGAGACGCCCCCCAGGGTAATGGCCAATAGGGCGACCACCGTGAATGAATATCCGTTTCTCATGGCAATTCCTCCTTTTGAGTTGTTCGTAAGAACCAGCGTAGGGCGGCCGCGATGACCGCCGGCTATCCTATCAGTTGGGTGTCCGGCTCTGCACGTTGTCCACTCGTTCCAGGATATTTCCGGTCATGGTGTACTCGAGCATAAGGCTGTCTGCGACCGCGACGATAACATCGGCGATTCGGTAGCCTGCCAAGGCGATCTGGCTATGTGCATGCTCTTGAAGCTGCGCCCAGTGTTCCGCAGGAACCTCAGGTGCCTCCTCCAGCGGCGAGATGCCGTAGAGGATGTACTTCACCATCTTACCGACCACTTTGGCCGAGTCAAGATCTTGATCCGGGTCCGGTATAAACTCGAGGTCGGAAGCATAGATAAAGTCGATTGCGATTTGATGGGCCTCAAGGGCCCAAGTCTCGAAATCCGCAGGGCCACTATAGGCTGTCAGTTGAGGGAAAGAGGACCGCGGGTACTTCTGCACGAAGTCCGCCGCGTTCCGATCGATATCGGCGATTATCGTCGAGCGCAGCGAGTTGCTGTCCCAAAGCACATGCAGCGGCATCGCCGAATCCTGCATCGGGTCCCAGACGTAGGAAAGTGCACCAGCGCCGTTTCCGGTCGGATATTCGGCGCTGTAATAGTCGGTCACATGTAACGGCTGGTGGATGTCGCCGAGCATATGCAGGAACCACGAAAGGGCCAATGCGCGTTCGTCCGCACCTGCCTCGGGGTTTGCCATCGTCGCTGCCTGTAATTCGAGCGCCGTGATGGCATCTCCGATGGGTCGGCCTTCCCTTGATGCGACAAGGTCCTTTATATCCTGTGGTGCGTCGTCGGCCACAATCGGGAAGCGCGCCGTGTGCCAGCTGAGGCGGTCGCTGTTCGTGCCCTTGGCGTCATCCGGCCAGCGGGCGCCTTCGATGAACATGCGCCGGGCCCGTTCCAGGCCGGTATCCGCGTCCGTTGCCGCCACCCAGAAGGGGGCCGGGTCGGGATGTTTCATTAGCATCAGGCCGATCCGCTCCATCAGCTCTGGGCGCAGCCGTTCGATTTCTTCGAAGGCGATGGCTGTGGTGGTCATGTGGGAAGGATGATCCCAGGCCTGGGCTGCAGAGC
>JAHEER010000206.1 GCA_024640625.1 Desulfobulbaceae bacterium | reverse complement strand
GGCGGTTGGCAATTACATTACCAGGCGAGGGTGAGCATGAGGCTGCATACACTTTTACAGACAATGGTGCCCTTGTACTAGATTTTTCTGGCAACAAGGTTAATCTAATAAGAGTAAATGCTGCCAAAGAAGTTTCTGGTACTTCTGATGTGGCTGGCCGGTATGACTGTGACGGTATGCTTGATTGGCTGGAATTAAGTGGAAATGGAAATTCTTATATTAGTTTTATGGGAATTAAGGAGATAGCAGGGACATATGAAATCGATGGCAATAGAGTTATCGTCACAGCAAATGGGAAAGCCGAAGTATTTACGAGAAGCGGTGACACACTTAATTATGGAAAGATGAGCACTTGCACAAAAAACGGGACTAATAAGTCACCATCTACGACAAAAACCTCTAAAACCTCAACTGATCCCTCTGCCACCAAACCACAATCATCTGACTCGGCACCCCAAGCAGTTTCTGCTGATAACAATCCACAATCAACAGACCAGCTTGCAGATATGTGTTCTAAGTGTAGAGACATGGTAGAAGGAAAGTACCAAGATAAGAGCAACTATCTTAAAACAATGTGCCCGACAATGGCGTCAGTATGTAAATCCAACTATGACCTGACATGGTAAGGTGCCTAACATTAAGTGTTTGAATGATGTAAGCGTCTGGGCAACTGCAGGATTGACCCTACCCGTTCAGGTCTTCCATTTTCAAATTCTGCGGCAGCAAGGCCAGCAGGGCCTGCTCCGATTTGGCCGCTGGAAGTTGTTCAAACAGATAATTCAGGTAAGCCCAGGGCTCCAGCTTGTTCGCCTTGGCCGATTCCACCAACGTATAGAGCGTTGCACTGGCATGCGCCCCTCTCGGGCTTCCGGAAAACAACCATCCCTTTCGACCAATGACAAAGGGACGGATTGCGTTCTCTGCCTTGTTGTTGTCGATCTCGATGTGCCCGTCTTCAAGACAGGTAATCAGCTTTGGCCAGAGATTCAGGGTATAAGTGATGGCTGTACCTAACGGGCTCTTGGGGAGCACCTGGGTGACTTTCTCATCGAGCCAGGTCTTGATCTTGTCCAGGATCGGGGCGGCCTTTTTCTGACGAAGGGCTGCTCGCTCTTGTGGCGTTTTATTTCGGGCCGTACGCTCAACCTGATATAGCTTGTGGATCAATGCCACCATCTGGTGGGCTGCAGCGGTATTCTTGCGACCGTGCGTCGCCTCGACAAAGCGTCTGCGCACATGCGCCCAGCAGGCCCCATGCCCGAGGATGCCGGGGGATTTGGACAGTGAGCTATAGCCCTCATAGCCATCGGTGACCAGATACATCTCACAGGTCGGCGGCACTTCTTCTTTTGGAAAAAGGAAGTCTACCGGAACCTCGCCGCCGCGTGAGTCGGCATATTGATACCAGATCACCGGGTGGCCCGGTGGTCCACCACCATAGACCCACATGTAGGATAATTGCGTATTCTCCCGGCCAGGCTCATTGAGTACCTGCAACCGGGTTTCATCGATATGGATGACGCGCCCCTGATAGAGCTGCTGTTTCATGAGCGCCATCAGCGGGGTTAACCGCTCATGGAGCTGGATCACCCAGCCGCTCATGGTCTGGCGGCTCAGATCAATGTGATCCCGGTGGTAAATGGCTTCCTGGCGATAGAAAGGTAACCCATCCACATACTTGCGTACCACCACATCAGCAATCACAGAACTGTGTGCAATGGATTTTGGCAGGATCTGGTGCGGGCGAGGGGCGATCAGGAGACCTTGTTCTGCGCCGGCTACCGCATCGTGATTCGGCGCGTACTTGGCCCGCTTGAAGGTGATGACATAATGCTGCCGGGGAATGACGGCCAGTTGTTCGGCGGTATCATAGCCAATAAAGGTCCAGTCATCGCCCATGGCGACCTTTTCTTCCTCGCTGAGATCAATGATCTTTTCGATGCGATCGAGATTAGCCGGTAACGGGCGACGGACCGGCTTTTTCTTTTCGTCCTTCGCCTTCTTTTGAGTTGCGGGTTTATCCGCATCCAGGTCTGAGGGTAGATCCAGCTCAGCCAGCAACTGTTCCAGTTCGGCTTCATCAAACAGCGAAACCTGATCCTTGTTCGTTCGGTCCGCACTGGCACCGAACTGACGTTTGCGTAGCAGCAGGATGTAATCGAGCAGCTGTTCTATGCGCTGCGCTTTCTCGGTTAATGCCTGCTCTTTTTCCGCAATGGTCTGCTCATTTTCTTTGAGCACATCCCGCAACTGAACGACCTCTGCCTGGAGTTGAATCGGGTCATCGGGAAGAGAAGCAACGCTTGAATGCATGCGTGAGATTGTATCAAATACACACGCAACAAGCAGCAAGATCATGCATTAAAACAAGGCAAACTTCGCTGTTTTATGCGCCTTGACCTGCGTCACATCCAGCCCCTCCAGCAGCCAGCTTAACTCACGGGATGTGATTTCAATCGAAGCCTGTTCGCCGTGCGTTGGCCACCAGAAGCGTTGCTTCTCAAGACGTCGATAGAAAAGCCAGAATCCATTGTTGTGCCAGTACAGGATCTTGATCTTGTCTCTCAGGCGATTGCAGAAAACAAACAGATGGCTCGAGAAGGGATCGGCCTCCAACACATCACAAACCAATACCATCAGCCCGTTGACCGCCTTTCTCATGTCCGTTGCACCTGCCGCAAGATAGACACGGGTGTTTGATCCAAAGGTGATCATGCCGACTGGAGCGCCTGGACGACCCGCTTCAAGGTCACGGGGTCAAAACCGGCCGGTATCTCAATGCGCAAATGACCATCAATCCGCAAGGCAAGGTTCGATGTTGGGGCTGCCGTCACGTTCACCGGTAGAAAGCTCACCGTTGATGACGTCCCCGGCCTTTCTCCCCTCAGGAATATCCCGCGCCAGCGCTGGAAAGAACCTAGCATCAGCTGCTGCTGTTCGCAAAACGCTTTCTGGGTCAGGCCGCTTTGCTTCCAGGACTCAATACGATCAAACCAACGTTGGCGGTTGGCCGTTCTTTTGGATAAGCTCGGAATCATAATCTACCCCCGATATGTCAATGGATGGCGAGGGCATCATGACAATTCCAGCGGGGCCAGGGTAGATGTATTTCGCCAGACGCTTACTCTGAAAATAGTGCCGGTCATGGCTGGAAAAGCTTGAACAGTAGGTGAATACCAACGCTGCTTGACCCCCTCGTCCAGCGCGACCACTGCGCTGCGCATAGTTTGCCGGATCAGGTGGAGCGTTGCGCATATGGACTACGCTAAGCTCTCGGATATCAATTCCAAGCTCCATAGTTGGCGAACAGAATAATGCACTGATGGAGTCGTGCTTAACTCTTTCGTTATCTGGAGAACCATCAGGCTTTCGAGAATTTGCCCGGAACTTCTCTTCCCTTTCAATTCGCTGGTCATGTGTTAATTGGCCAGTGTGGTCACCACCGATCAATCGTTTTAGCAGTGAGAGATCTTTCTGGTATATCTGCTGGAAATACCAGTTTGGCCTTGGAGTAAGTGTTTTATATGCCCGCTTCTTTACAACATCCGGAACAACTGTTTCCCTGTCTCCCGAAAGCCAAATTATCTTGTCGAGCTTCAATTGGTAGACCTTGACCTCCTCATTCTCATTATTTCTAACCTGTCTCGACTTGAGGTAGTCTGCTGCCTCCAGGGTATT
>JAHEER010000094.1 GCA_024640625.1 Desulfobulbaceae bacterium | reverse complement strand
TATGGCACAAGCGATGGCAGCCCCTATGTCTGTGAAGTTGATCTCAGCGATTGGCCTTTGAATGCAACATTGCCATGATGAAGATACTTTTCTTCAAGTCAGCCGAAGGTGGTGGCATTCAACATTCAACACAAACAAAAATACTACGGATAGGTCTGATACGGGGTCCTCACCACGCACACTCCATCCCTTCTCTAGAAAGAAGAGCCCAGGTCCCCCGCCGAGAGATTAAATATAGGACCGAGAACCTGACGGAACATCAGAGGCTGTTGAGTTAGACAATAACGGACTTATGCGGTCAGAAAACGACGCACAATGGTTAGCTATAGGTTAGCTTAAAACAATCAAGCGGTTAAGCCATACTGACCTAACCGCTTGATTTTATTGGTACGCCCGGCACGATTCGAACGTGCGACCTACGGATTAGAAGTCCGTTGCTCTATCCAGCTGAGCTACGGGCGCGTGATGGGGTGCTCTATTTTTAAGAAGCGCAGTATAATAATAGAACACGGGTAAAAATCAAGCCCTCTTAATCAGTCCTCCTCCGTTTCCACTACCCGTTTCCAGATCGGTCCATTGGCCGTGTCGATGACGGCGATGCCACGCTCAGCCAGCTCATTGCGGGCTGAATCGGCCGTCTGCCAGTCTTTTTCGACCCTGGCCTTTTCGCGGAGTTGAATCAGCGCGTCTATCTCCGGTTCAAGTGGGCAGCCCTGCAGTTTGAAGATCTTCAGCACCTGGTTGAGCAGGTTGAGTTTCTCCAGGATATAATCTTTCTGATCCCGGTCGAGATGGTTGACCTGCAGGATTGGGTTGGTCTTCTTGATGAAGTTGTAGATCGCCGCCATGGCCAGCGACACGTTCAGATCGTCGTCCATGGCCGTAAAAAACTGCTCCTCCATGGCCGACACATAGGCGGTGACTTCAGGGTGCGGGCGGCCCGGCGGCAGACAGAGCAGCTTGGAGGTGAACTCATCGAGTCGCCGCAGGGCGGTGCGCACGTTCTCGAGCCGCTTGATGGAGAAGTTGATAGGCTTGCGGTACTGTACCGAGAGCAGCAGGAACCGCACTTCACGGCCGGTAAATCCCATGGCCAGCAGGTCCTTCAAGGTAACCACGTTATTGTTGTCGCTCGACATCTTCTTGCCGTCCACCAGCAGCATTTCCGAGTGCATCCAGTACCTGGCCAGCTGCTTGCCGGTCAGCGCCTCGGCAATGGCAATCTCGTTTTCGTGGTGCGGAAACATCAGGTCACGGCTGGAGGTGTGGATATCAAGGGTTTCCCCAAGGTAGCCGGTGGACATTGACGAACACTCGATGTGCCAGCTTGGCCGGACATTGCCCCATTCGGTTTCGAAGAAAATTCCCTTTTTCAGCTCCGCCAGGGTGGAGCGCTTCAACAAGGTAAAATCCCGCGGGTTGTCCTTTTCGTAATTGTCCAGGTCGACGGTTTTACCGAGCTGGATCTTGGAGAGATCGATGCCGGAAAGTTTTCCGTAATTGGAGAATTTGGAAATGTCAAAGTAGATCGACCCGTGCTTTTCATAGGCAAAGCCTTTGCGGAGCAGCTCCTTACTGATGTCGATCATGTCGTGCACATGCTCGGATGCTTTCGGGTAACCGGTGGCCCTCTTGACGCCGAGCGTGTCGATGTCTGAGAGAAAGGAATTGATGTATTTTTCGGTAAACGGCTTGAGGTCCATACCCGCTTTTTCGGCTCCGGCTATGGTATTGTCGTCCAGATCGGTAAAGTTCATATAGGAATCTACCTTAAAGCCCCTGATCTCGAGATAGCGGAGTATCAGATCGGCAACCACGAAGCGCCGGCACATGGACAGGTTGGCAGGTTCATAGGCGGTGGGGCCGCAGGAGTAGAAGGTGACTTCCCCTTCCTTGCGGGGCTTGAATACCTCCTTTTTCTTGGTCATGGTGTTGAAAAAGCGCAGTTTGCGTTTCTTACCCTCGGCCGGAGCCTCCTCGGGTGTAAACAGCGGGGTGCTCAGATAACGCTCGCCGCCGTCCGGCAGGATGGCCACCACCATCCCCTCATCCAGCTCTCTGGCAATCTCCAGGGCTGCATACATGGCTGCGCCGCTGCTCATGCCAACCAGCATGCCCTCGTGCCGGGCAAGCTTTCTGGCGGTATCGAAGGCATGGTCGTCGTCGATGTTGACAATTATGTCCGGTGCCTTCTTATCGAAGATCCCCGGTTTATAGGACTCCTTCATATTCTTGAGTCCCTGCAGCCTGTGCCCCAGATGGGGTTCCACCGCAACAATCTGAACATGCGGTTGCCGCTCCTTGAACCAGGCGCACAGTCCCATCACGGTGCCGGATGTTCCCAGGGTGGCGACCAGGTGGGTAATCCGGCCATCGGTCTGCTGCCAGATCTCGGGTCCGGTCCGGTCGTAGTGGGCCTGCCAGTTGGCCTCGTTGTTGAACTGATCGGTCAGAAAATAGCGCTCAGGAAACTCCCGGGCCATGGAGTAGGCCTTTTCGATTGCCCCGTCGGTGGCCCGGGCCGCAGGCGTCAGGAGAATCTCAGCTCCATAGGCCTGCATGATCTTGCGGCGCTCGATGGAGGCCGACTCGGGCATCACCAGCATACAGCGGTACCCCTTGGCCGCACAGACCATGGCCAGGCCGATACCGGTATTGCCGCTGGTGGCCTCGAGAACAATGCTGTCTTTTCTCAGCTCACCTGATTTTTCAGCAGCTTCGATCATCGACAGGGCAATACGCTCCTTTACCGAACCCCCGGGATTTCTCGATTCGAGCTTGCCGACCACCGTCACCTTTTTGTTCGGGTTGAGCCGGTTAACGGTTACCAGCGGTGTATTGCCGATAGACTCGAGTATGTTGTGATGTATCATCGCTGCACCGGTTCTGAGGTTTTACGCATGTACTGGCCGCCCCACTCGGCTCTGGCCAGACATTACCTCTTTTATTCTTATGGTCAAGCCGCTTTTCAGGGTAGAGTTGCGGGGCACTGGTTCAGTCGCGCCGGACTGCCTGTGAGACATACCAGAGACGGGTCATGGCCTTGCGTATCTCTTCGTCCTCGATAAACTCGATCTGCTTTTCGAACTTGGCGATCTCCTCGCCGCTGGGCGGCTTCATCCGGGGGCCCGTATTCTCCCCCGGCTTCTCGATCCGGGTCGTTTCCCCGACGGTGAATTTTATATCGGTGAAATATGAAACCCGGAGGTGATCATTGAGCGCATCCAGCAATTCGAGCTTCTGGAACTGCAGCTGCTGAACCCAGGCTGAGTTGTCGACTTCGACCCAGAGGACGTCGTTGACTATCTTTAGAGGCCGCGCACACTTCGCCGTCTGCTGGTCGACCAGCTCGGTCCATTTCAGAAAGACCCGGTGCTGATCGAACTTCTTTTCCCAATCCTTGTCCCGGATAATCCCGGCAAAGGTCGCCTGGAGCGACTGATCGCCGTACTGATAGGTGCGCTTTCTCATGGTGCAGCCGCCGGCCAAATTCGCAGATCTGTGCACTGCCTGTGCACGCCTCACTACATATCGAAATAAGTCCACTACATCACCGCAGGCTGCGTTTCTGGCTGCGGGGCCTTGAACTCATGCCGCTCTGTATACCATTCGTTTTAATGGTTCGGAAGGAGATTGGCAAGCCCTGCCAGAAACAAAAGAGGCCCGCATGTCGCGCAGACATGCAGGCCTCACTGCCGGGAGAACTGCTGGCAGGTGCTTAGTATATACTCAGATAATTATCGAGTTCCCATTCGGTAACCGAGCAACGGTAGTCATCCCATTCCTTCTCTTTACCCTCGATATACTTTTGGAATATATGCTCGCCCAAGGTCTCTTTGGAAAGCGGATTGGCCTTGAACTCTTCGAGCGCTTCCATGAGGCTGCCGGGCAGCACGGTAATGCCCTTTTCAGCCATCTGGGCTGCGGTCATCTCAAAGATATCCTCATCGACAGAAAACGGCGCCTTGAGATTATTCTTGACGCCGTCCAGACCGGCATTGAGCATCATTGCGAAGGCCAGGTAGGGATTGGTGCTCGGATCGGGGCAGCGTACCTCAGTCCGGGTGGACATACCGCGGGCGGCCGGAATACGAACCAGTGCCGAGCGGTTGGAGGCCGACCAGGCAGCGTACACCGGGGCCTCATAGCCGGGAACGAGCCGCTTGTAGGAGTTGACCAGCGGGTTGGTCACGGCTACGAAACTGCGGGCATTCTTGAGAATCCCGGCGATGTATTTAAAGGCGACATCGGACAGCTGAATATCGTTGGACTCGTCAAAGAAGGCATTGGTGCCGTCAAGGTTGAACAGCGACTGGTTGGTATGCATACCGGAACCGTTAATGCCGAATATCGGTTTGGGCATAAAGGTGGCGTGCAGGCCGTAGTTGGAGGCTATTGACTTGACCACCCACTTGAAGGTGATGGTGTTGTCTGCCGCGGTAATGGCATCGGCATACTTGAAGTTGATCTCGTGCTGCCCCTCGGCCACCTCGTGGTGGGAGGCCTCGATCTCGTAGCCCATCTTCTCCAGGGTTTCGATGATTTCACGGCGGCAGTCACTGGCTTTGTCATCGGGGTCGGTGGTGAAGTAGCCGGCCACATCCTGGGTAATGGTGGTGGGCAGCCCATCCTCGTCCCTTTCGAACAGGAAGAACTCGGCTTCGGTACCGACATTCATGGTGTAGCCCAGCTCTTTGGCCTCGGCCAGGACGCGCTTGAGATTGACGCGCGGACAGCCCTCGAAAGGAGTTTCATCGCTTTTATATATGTCGCAGATGATACGGGCGGCGGCGATACCTTCCTTGTTCCTCCAGGGCAGCACTACGAAAGTTTCATAGTCGGGCTTGAGGTACATGTCAGACTCGTTGATCCTGACGAACCCCTCGATCGAAGAGCCGTCAAACATGATTTTGCCGTCCAGGGCTTTTTCTATCTGGCTGCGCGGAATGGCGACATTTTTCATAAAACCGAAAATATCGACGAACTGAAGACGGAAAAAGTGGATATTTTCCTCTTCGATAATTTTCATTATTTCATCTCTTGTCATCTCTCTTGTCTCCTTTGTGAAGGTTATTGCATAGTTGACCTGATTGCTTTTCTAATCAGTCAGGACCTCGTTTACCAATTTGTTACATTTTCTGCAAGCAGAAAATTACAAAAATATTTTTTATTACAAATATGTTATTTAGGTGCCTGTTCCTCGTCAGCCCCAATGGCGTGCATCAAGCCCTTGACCACCTCTTGGCGAAACTCCCCCTTTTCCAGTTTTTGCCCATTACTATCAAGTATATAGAACACATCAATCAACTGCCCGACCTCGGTCGCAATAAAGGCTTTATATATGTTGATGCCAAAATCGGCCAGGGTCTGCGTGATCCGGTACAATTGACCGGGATGATCACCGGCGTGCACCTCGATGATCGAATAATCGTCCGAGCCCTGATTGTCGACCTCAACCCGGTACTCATGGCTGCCGATCAGGTCCCGCCGCCTTCCGTAGCTGTTTTTCAACTTCTCATAGAGACGGTAGCCCAGCCCCAGACGGTGGTTGACAGCACGGTTCAGATCCTCGTTGATTGCCTGCCAGTCACACTCCTCGAAATCGAAGGTTTCAGTGGGCCGTACGTCGATCATGTCGACCACGGTGCCGTCGGACCAGGTGAAGATCTGGGCATTGACCACCTCAAGCTGATTGAGGGTCATCACTCCGCAGATTTTAGCGAGCAGGCCGGGTCGATCGGAGGACATGACCAGCACCGACCAGTGATCACCGGCGTCTTCGGCCTGCATCAGGGCCTTTTGCCGAATCAGCGCATAGTGGTCGCGGTGATACCTCAGGTGACTCACGATGGTGCCCGGGGTGAAACTGGCAAGGTAGTCGGCCGACAGATTGTCCACCTCAATTTTCAGACCTTTCTCCGCCTCAACCAGCAGGGTGACCTGCTCGCGCAGCCAGGCCACGCCATCCTCGTAATACTGGTCGACAGCTGCGGGGCTTTCGAGTTGGGCCGCGGCGGCCTCGAGGAAGGCCTTGACCTTGAGATACATTTCCCGCATCAGCACCGCTTTCCAGTCACTCCAGGCCGATGGTCCGGTGGCTTTCGAATCGGCAACCGAGAGCAGATAGAGCATGGCCAGCCGCTCAACCGAAGTGATGGTCTCGGTACAGCGCTTTATGAAGGCCTGGTCTTCGAGATCACGGCGCAGCGCGTTTTCGGGAATAAATAGATGGTAGCGCACCAGAAAGGCGAGCAGCTCGATCTCCTCGTCGTCCAGGCAAAGACGCTGGCCAATCGCCTCTCCAAGTTCAGCGCCGTATTCGGAATGGTCCCGGCCCGAGCGTTTGCCGATATCGTGCAGCAAAGCGGCCAGAAACAAAGGGCGGCGGTGGTGCACCTGGTCGACGATCTCCGGCTCCTCGGCGAGCACCTTGTGGAGTTCCACGACCGCCTGCAGGGAATGGCGATCCACCGTGTAAATGTGATAGACATCGTGCTGGGCCAGTGCGTCAATGCGGGCAAATTCGGGGATGTACATACCCAACAACCCGGTTTCCAGCATACCCTCCAGGACCGGCAGGACCGCATCCGAAGAGCCTAAAATGGCATGAAAGGGCTTGGCCATCCGCGGTGAATTTCTTGTTTTCTCGGTAATCAGACCGAGATTGTCGGTGATCTGCATCTTGGAGCGATGGTGCACCGGCACCCCGGTCTTGGCAGAGGCGAGAAAGGTACGCATCAGCAGGTGCGGCTTGGCGGCCAGGGTGTCCTGAGAGGCCCGGAGGTGAACCCGGTTATCCCGGATCTCGATGCCTTTTTCCAGATCGCGGTCGTTTACCCGCTGCCCCTGCGTGGCAAGCCCGAGCACCTCGTTGACATGATCGAAAAACAGGTCGTGGACCACGGTGATGGTGCGCAGATGCCCATAGACGTCACGCATGAAGCGCTCGACGCGCAGTGCGGGGCCCGACTTCTCGTAGTCGAAGGCCTGGGCCATCTCTTCCTGCTGTTCGAAGTAGAGCTGGTCGTTTTTTCTACCGCTTATATAATGCAGACGGTTTCTGATCCGCACCAGCATATTGTGGGCATCGCTGAAGCGCTCACCCTCGCTGGGCAAAAGAAAGCCGGCGTCGATAATGTCGTCGAAAGTGGCAATGCCGAAGACCACCTTGGCGGCCCAGATCATCGACTGAATATCGCGGAACCCGCCTTTGCTCTCCTTGATGTTGGGCTCCAGCAGGTAGCCGTGGCTGCCGAACCGCTCCCGGCGCTCGCTGCTCAGCTGATTGAGATCGCTGATGAATTCACGGCGTCTGCCGTCGACAAACTTGTGCCGGAAATCGGCCATGAGCTGGTCGAACAGATCTCTGGAGCCCCCGATACAGCGCCCGTCGAGCAGAGCAACCTGAAAAATAATATCATCGGCGGCCTGCTTGAGCGATTCCTCGATGGTCCGAACCCCGTGCCCAACCTCGAAACCGGTATCCCAGAGCGGATAGAGTATTGAATCGGCAATGGTGCTGACGTTTTTTCTGATTTCCGGCCTGAACAGGATCATCAGGTCGATGTCAGAGAACGGAAAGAGTTCCTGACGGCCATAGCCGCCCAGGGCGACCAGTGCCACCTGGCTTTCTTTGTCGGCGTCGGCAATAGCGGCGAAACAGTCCCGGATAAACTCGTCGGTCAGGCCGCTCAGGGTTCGCAGCAGTGATTTCCCACTCAGGCCCTGGGACCAGAGGTCATCCAGAGCCTGACGCTGGGTTTTCAGTTTGGTGGGCATGCGGATCAGACCGCGTCGCGGTTTTCTTCTCCAGTTCTTACCCGGACGATACGTTCGATCGGCAGGACGAAGATCTTGCCGTCGCCGATTTTACCGGTGTTGGCCGTTTCCCTGATCTTGTCCACGACCTGATCGGCTATGTCGGCTGGGACCACTATTTCGATCTTGATCTTGGGCAGAAAATCGACCACGTACTCAGCCCCCCGATAGATCTCGGTGTGCCCTTTCTGCCTCCCGTACCCCTTTACCTCGGTAACGGTCATACCCTTGATGCCGATCTCGGTCAGCCCGTCTTTGACGTCGTCGAGTTTGTGCGGCTTGATGATCGCTTCGATTTTCTTCATTTCGCTCCCTATTTCATCTGGATACAATGTCAGCCGGCCGATACTCGGGCGGCAGCTCAATAATCTTGTCCACGGGGTTCAGCTTTCCTGGTTTTTTGATTTTAGTTATATGCCGTTTCCGAATGCTCAGTCGAATCCATGCCAGCAACCTCCGACTCCTCGCTGAGCCGCAGTCCAATGGTCGCATCTATGCCTTTGAATATAAGCCAGCTCACCCCGAATGCATAGACACTGACGACGACGGCGCCGATGATCTGGGCAACCAGCTGCCCCGGATTACCGTGAAAAAGACCGTCCACCCCGCCTGGGTTTACCGCCGTGGAAGCGAACAGACCGAGACAGATGGTGCCCAGCAATCCTCCCACGCCATGGATGCCAACCACGTCGAGAGAATCGTCGAGATTGAATTTCGTCTTCATGCTCACGAAGGTATAACAGAAAGTACCGCCAAGCAAGCCTACCAGAATGGCCGTGTTGGGCCCCACAAACCCGGCCGTCGGCGTAATGGTTGCCAGCCCGGCGATGGCTCCCGAGGCGGCACCCAGGGTCGTCGGGTTACCCTGCATTTTCCACTCGAGAACCACCCACATGACCATTCCCGCCATGCCGGCCAGATGAGTGGCGACAAAGGCCGTGGCTGCAACCTCGTCGGCAGCCAGGGCCGAACCGCCATTAAAGCCAAACCAGCCGAACCAGAGGAGCGCGGTACCCAGCACCGTCATCGGCAGGTTGTGGGGCATGAAATTGGTTCTGCCAAACCCCTTTCGCGGTCCGATGACCAGTACGCCGGCCAGGGCTGCCATGCCGCAGGTTGCGTGGACCACCAGGCCTCCGGCAAAATCCATCACACCGATGCTGCCGAGCCAGCCGCCGCTGTTCCAAATCCAGTGACAGACAGGGTTATAGACACACACTGCCCAGAGCACCGAAAAAACCACGAAGGGCACGAACCTGACCCTCTCGGCAAAGGCGCCGGTGATCAGCGCCGGGGTGATGATGGCGAACATGCACTGGTAGATCATGAACACCGTCTGAGGAATGGTCGTGGCATAATCAGGACTCGGCGCCGAGGTCACGCCGCTGAGGCCGAACCAGGAGAGGTCGCCAATGAAACCGCCGATTGAGGGGCCGAACGACATGGAATAGCCGAGGTAAACCCATTCTATGGAGATCAGCGAAATCATGAAGAGACTCTGCATGATCGTGCCAAGCACGTTCTTGCCCCTGACCATACCCCCATAAAAGAGTGCCAGCCCGGGAGTCATCAACAATACCAGTCCTGCCGAAATGATGATAAAAACCGTATCCGCTTTGTTCATGCCGGTCCTCCGTCCCTGGTTGAAGCGCCTTGCGGCCCCCCGAATAATTTACATTTTTGTAATATTCCCGTATTTATTGTAGCGGATGATAACATGGATGGAAGGATAATCAATATTTTTTTCAGGCTTTTCATGCTGCCGCGCTCCGTTCTTCTGACGTATCTAGCCGACTCCGTGTCTTTTTCTGTGGGATGAAGTTTCTCTACTAAAACGGACAACCTGGGCAAGCACTTTGTAGAACAGGAGTGGTGAAAGAAGAGTGGTTGATGGTTGACGTTGTCCAGCGACCATGTTTGGATACTGGACTCACCCACGCCAGAGGAAACCGCTCATGAAGGTAAACGGAACCCATTACCGCACCATCTGGCTGTCGCCCGACGACCCGTCAAAGGTGGAGATCATCGATCAGCGGCAGCTGCCCCACCGCTTTGTCATCGTCTCACTGGACAAGGTCGAAGCGGCCTATTCGGCCATAAAGGATATGCTGGTCCGCGGTGCCGGACTGATCGGAGCGACCGCCGGTTACGGCATGTATCTGGCGGCCCTGCAGGCCGATGACAGCAGCCTCCCGCAACAACTGACCCAGGCCGGCAGCTATCTGAAGAGCGCCAGGCCCACGGCCCGCAATCTGGGCTGGGCCGTCGACCGGGTGCTGGCCGCCGTCGCTGCACTGGAGACGCCGTCGGCCATTCGCCAAACCGCCCTGGCAACCGCCGCAACAATTGCTGACGAGGATGCAGAGTTCTGCCGACTGATCGGCGAACATGGCAGATCGCTGATCGAAAAAATCGCGGCCGCCAAAGGTGGCGGACGGGTTAATATCCTGACCCACTGCAATGCCGGCTGGCTTGCCTTTGTCGATTACGGCAGCGCTACCGCACCGATATATGCGTCCAGGGATGCCGGTATCGACCTGCACGTCTGGGTCGACGAGACCAGGCCCTGGAACCAGGGGTCACGGCTTACCTGCTGGGAACTTGGGCAGGAAGGCATCAGCCATACCCTGATCACCGACAACGCCGGCGGCCACCTGATGCAGCATGACCTCGTGGACATGGTCATCGTCGGCACTGACAGAACCACCCGCGCCGGCGACGTGGCCAACAAGATCGGCACCTACCTGAAAGCCCTGGCGGCCAGGGACAACGATATACCTTTTTATGTGGCACTACCCTCCTCCACCTTCGACTGGCAGCTCGTTCATGGTACCGATATCGAAATAGAAATCCGATCGGGCGATGAAATTACTACTATCGCAGGGCTGACCAAAAATGGTACTATTGAATCAGTCAGAGTGGCGCCCGACGGCGTCGAGGCGGCAAATTACGGGTTCGACGTGACCCCGGCCCGGCTGGTGAGCGGCCTGATCACCGAGCGGGGTATTGTGGCGGCCGAGGAATCGGCTATCGGAAAGCTGTTCGCGGATAAGATCTGAGACGCAAGGAGTCTTCATGTCACACGGTGAAAAACGCAAATTCATAAGATGGGATGCCATCCATCTGCTCGATTATACCATCATCGAATCCGACGGCACGAAAGGCCGGTATTCCATGGGCAGGACGCTTGACGTCAGCCTCAACGGACTCAAACTTGAAACATCCTATGAGATTCCGCTGGAGGCCGAACTCGAAATCACGGTCGGCATAGAAGAGGATCTTGTCGACCTGGTAGGTCGTGTCACCCACTCATCCCGCAAAGGGGGGCGGTACATATCGGGCATAGAATTCGTCAAGATGTCGGCCGAGGGCCGCCGGGTCTTTCGGCTCTATACGGACGCCTTCAAAAAATACCAGGAAGAGACTGAAGCAGTCGAAGACTAAAAATCCTGCTGCTCAATCCACTCCTCTCTTCAGCAAAAGCCAAAGCAGTCCTTGTATAATTATAGTTGGGTTCGATATCAAGGCGCGGACGAATATTCCACCGGAGGCGTCTAATTAATACTTCACGGATAAAATTTCCGCCCGCAACGCAGAGATTGAGACAAAAGATACTATTTCACTCGTTTCTGCCGTAAATATCCTCAAAGCGCACGATATCATCCTCGCCGAGATAACTGCCGATCTGCACTTCAATCAATTCCAGCGGGATAACGCCGGGGTTTTCCAGTCGATGGACGTTGCCCGCCGGAATATAGGTGGACTGATCTTCGTGCAGCAGGATCTCTTTGTCACCGTTGGTGACCAGCGCCGCCCCCTTGACCACCACCCAGTGCTCATGACGATGATGGTGCATCTGCAGTGACAGTTTCTCACGCGGGTTGACGACTATTTTCTTGATCTGGTAGCGTGGCTGCTCGGCCAATACGGAGTAGCTGCCCCAGGGACGATAGACTGTCTGGTGAAACTTGAACTCATCTCGCTCCTCACGCTTGAGCCGGTTCACCACCTTCTTCACGTCCTGTGCTCTCGACAGCGGAGCGACCAGCACCGCGTCGGCCGTTTCCACTACCAGGGTGTCCTCGAGTCCGACGGCGGCCACCATCAGGTCCTCTGCCCGAATCAGCGAATTTCTAGTGTCTTCGAGCACCACGTCACCCTGGCTGACATTGCCGTTTTCATCATGGTCAAGCACTTCGTAGAGCGCCTGCCAGGAGCCGATGTCACTCCACCCCAGGGCGGCGGCCACCACCACCGCCTTGTCGGTTTTCTCCATCAGGGCATAATCTATGGATTCACTTGGGCAGCGCTGCATAGCCTCGGTGGAGAATCGATAGAATCGTCCATCCCGGGTGCCGGCGCCCACCGCCTCGGTCATGGCGGAGAGTATCTCGGGGGCATGGGTCTCCATTTCTGATTGGAAGGTTGCGGCGGAAAAGGCAAACATGCCGCTGTTCCAGAAATAGTTCCCGGCAGCCAGGTATTGCTCGGCGACACTGAGTTCTGGTTTTTCCTTGAAGGACAGGACCCCGCCGTCCTCACCGCCCTCGATGTAGCCGTAACCGGTCTCCGGTTTCTGCGGCTCGATGCCGAAGGTGACAATGGCGCCAGCAGCGGCCTTTTGCGCCGCCGTGGCCACCGCCTCGTTGAAGGCGGGAACATCGCTGATCAGGTGATCGGCCGGTAGAATCAGCAGGGTCAGATCGGCGTCACTGCGCACCCGGCTCACATATTCCACCGCCCCGGCGATGGCCGGCGCTGTATTGCGGCCAACCGGTTCAAGCAGAATGGTGTATTCCTGCCCGAGTTCCAGCTCGTCTATCTGGCTCTTGGTGATGAAGCGGTGATCCTCGCCGACCACGACAATGGGCGGCAGTCCTCCTTCTATGGTGCCAACTCTTCTGATGGTGTTTTGCAGCAGCGACGTCTGGTCAGTGAGGCAGAGCAGCTGCTTGGGATAGATTTCACGGGACAGCGGCCAGAGCCTGGTGCCCGTTCCTCCGGCCAGAACCACCGGCTGGATTGTTGCCATTGATATCTCCTGTTGATAGTGATCTGGGCTTCTCAGTCACGAATGAGGGTGAGCAGTTCAGCAGTTTTCTGCTCCAGCAAAGCGGTGTCCCCCCTGGTCTCCACATTGAGGCGCAACAGCGGCTCGGTATTTGATTTTCTGATATTAAACCGAAAATCATCAAAAGCAACA
>JAHEER010000093.1 GCA_024640625.1 Desulfobulbaceae bacterium | reverse complement strand
GATTGAGGCCAGTATCGCGTTGGGGCCGAGAAAGGTCCGGTGACTGCTGATGCAGGCGGAGGCGCAGCAGAAACAATTAATGCACCTGGTGGCGTCGACATACTGTTCGAGTTGGTCGGGGTTTATCTGGTGCTCCTCCTCACCCTGCCCCTGCGGCAGAGGATCTATGATATACGGTTTGACACTATTGACCCGTTCATACGCCTCATCAGAATCTATCACCAGATCGCGGACAACTGGTGCCACCTCGAGTGGTTCGAGAGTAAAAACTGTGGTTCCGAACAGCTTGACCCCGTTTTCAACCAGTAGTTCACAGGCCAGCATAGGCCGGCCGTTAATTTTCATGGAGCAGGTCCCGCATTGCCCGTGCTCGCAGGATGAATTCCAGGTAAGCGTCGGATCCTGTTCGTCGTTGATCATTCTCAGAAGGTCGACGAAGCGCATGATCGGCCCGGCCTGGATCTCATAGGTCTGATACCGTGGACCGTCAGCAGAATCAGCGCGAAAGATGTTAAGCGTCAAATCGTAGAGTGTGGTCATATTTTCACCGCTGCCAGGGGGAGAAGTGGTTAGTAGCTGCGCTCGATAAAATCAAAATGTGTACTGTGCTCGCCGCCTGCCTCAAAGATGCTCATATCGATTTCCCTGCGCTGGAGATGGCACGCTCCCCTGCTGTCGATACCAATCAGAGTGTGATGGTTAAACTCGTCGAGTCGTTTATTGTAGTCGTCCCTGAAGTGCGCCCCTCGCGATTCTTTTCGGTAGCGCGCCCCATGACAGATCGACTTGGCGACGAGCAGCAGGTTGTCAAGCTCCCAGCGCTGCAGCAATTCCTGGTTCATGGGCAGACGGCGATTGACAATCGCAATCTTCCCGGTGCGTTCCTCG
Organism: Desulfobulbaceae bacterium; assembly: GCA_024640625.1. GTDB lineage: Bacteria > Desulfobacterota > Desulfobulbia > Desulfobulbales > Desulfocapsaceae > JABDQA01. The sequence goes on along the minus strand of JAHEER010000093.1, from coordinate 12,276 downwards.
ATATCTGCAATGGTCTCAATCGCTTCTGCAATTGACTCCTCGGTTCTGAATACGCTCACCTTGTCAGTCATGACGGTACGCAGGCGGGACCGCAGTTTGCCTATGCTTTCTGTCCCCCCGCTGGCCAAATATCCAGAGAATCTCTTTGGGAAACTTTCAGGGGTGGGTTCATGATGCGTCTCGGGCTGTTCCTTCAGATACTCGACAACCCTTTTCCCGACTAGACTGCCCATGGTGATGAGTTCTAAAATTGAATTTGTCCCCAGCCGGTTGAAGCCGTGGAAACTGGCGGCGGCGCATTCCCCGGCGGCATAGAGCCCGGCGATGATTCGGTGGTTTTGGTCCTCGATCTCGCCCCAGGCGTTGGTCGGGATCCCGCCCATGTGATAATGGTTGCTCGGTCGCACCGGGCAAAGATCGGTTTTGGTATCCAGATTGACGTAGCGCTTGAAAAAACTGGACACCTCGGGGATCTGTTTTTCGTGGACTTCAGCGGGCAGGTGCGTAAGATCGATCCAGACATGGGCGATATCGTGATCGGGATTTATGATACCTCTGCCCTCGCGGATTTCCGATTCGATCGCCCTGGCCACCAGATCGCGGGGAGCCAGCTCCTTCATTTTGGGGGCATAGCCGACCATGAACGGTTCGAGATCTTTGTTTCTCAGTATGCCCCCCACCGAGCGCAGGGTTTCGCTGGCCAGGATTCCGGGGCCGACGATGCCCGTGGGGTGAAACTGGACCGCTTCCGGATCCATAACCGGAAGACCGGCCTGCAGTACAAGAGCGAGACCGTCGCCGGTATTCTGCCGGCAGTTGGTGGTAACCCGGTACACCTGACCGCTGCCGCCGGTGGCGATAATCGTCGCCTTGGCAAGGATTTTGACAAACACCCCTTCCTTCTGCTTGAGCGCTACCACCCCATGGCACTGGCCGCTTTCGATCAACAGCTCAACGCCAATGGTTTGATTGAGAAAACGTATGCCTTTTTTCAGCGTTTCCCCCCAACTGGTGTCCATGATCCCCTTGCCGGTCCGATCTGCCTCAAAAACCGCACGATAGACTGAAGACTCGCCAAAATTTCTGGTATGCCCGCCGAAAGTGCGCTTACTGAGCCTGCCGTCCCGATTTCTCGAAAAGTGCATCCCCCGATTCTCAAGCCAGAGAATCTGTTCCCAGGCCGATTCGCAGATGATCTTGACGACGTTTTGATCGGCGGTGCAGTCTGATCCTTTCCAGGTATCGAACATGTGGTAGATGGTCGAGTCGAGCGGATCTTTGGGGTCGACTGCCGCCAGACCGCCCTGGGCGGTCGAGGTGTGTGATTTTTGTGGATGGGTGACTTTGGTAAGAGCGATGATGCTGGTCCCTGGACGGGTTTCCAGAATTTCGGCACCACTTCTCAAGGCGGCGCCACCAGCCCCGATGATCAGCACATCACAGCGCAGCGTAGTAGCAATCTCTATTTTCACTCATGCCTCCGCGCTAGAATGAACCCACCAGGGCAATTCCCTGCAGGCCGAATAAAACAAGGATGACGACCACCACCCCTGAGATCACTTTTACTGCACGGCTATCTGCCGTATAGTCCTTCATTACTCCTATCAAGCCATAACCGCCGTGATAGAGGATACAGAAAAGCAACACCGCATCCAGAACGGCTATCATAGGCTGGCTGAGCCGCTCCGTAATAGTCTCTACATCCCGCCCCACGGCTGGATTGAGATGCATGAACAGCATATGCGCCGGGACCAGCACAAAAAGGAGCGCACCGCTTACACGCTGCAGTTTCCAAAAGAAAGACCCTCTGCTGCGCCTGATTTTTAGCGCACACGGATAGGTAGCGAGCACGCCGATGATCAGGGCCGTGAGCCAGAAAAAGTGAGGGCTCACCACCTGGTTGCCAAGGTACATGAAATAGCCGAGCAGCAGCAGATAGACAATGGACAGGGTCCCCACCCAGGAGCGCAGCAGATCGTCATAGCGGGTGGTAAAAAGTTCGTAGACCAGCAGCCTCCCCCCGTTGAGACAATGAAATATCACCGGTACCGCCAGCAGCCATTCCAAAAAGACGAATACCGGTCCACTGAACATTTCGGCCTTGCGGGAGAAAATCTCAGGCTGAGTCAGGGAAGACAGGGTATTAATGTGCAGCAGCGCGTACAGAAGCAGGAGCACTCCGGTCAGCCGGTGGGCCCAGCCGATCACGTAGCTCCATCCCTTGTTTTGACTCAGCGCCAACAGCTGCTGGGGATCTATCCACTGATAATATTTTTCACGAAATGTCATGGTCACATCCTTTTACCATTTTCATATAGGAATTGAGTCTGATTCTTTCGACTGGAGCTTTTTCAGATAGGTATTGATCAAGGTTCAGCAGATAGGTTTAATGGGTGCATTAGAGTCCGAGATCTTCATTCACCAGGATAACTTTTATCCTGCCTTTCGGGTAAGATTTCTGGGTGATTGTCCAGGTATTGCAGATCCTTTGGGGACTTTTGCAGTCCATGCAGAAAGAAGTTTTCACGCACGGCATCTTCCACCCTTCATGACGGATGGCGTTCAGCGGAGCGGCTAATCTTCGTATCCTCTCCACCGCCGCCTCTACATTTTCGACAATTTTATTTCTGCCGATAACCACTACCACGTGGTGCGGTCCGAACGTCAGTCCCCCTACCCGGTTTCCCACCATATCGAGATTAACCAGGCAGCCGTCTTCAGTCACCGCATTTGATCCGGTGAGAAATAAATCGGCCAGCAAGGCCCGACGTCTGCGTTCCATACTTTCCTCCCGCTCAATACCAGGCTCAAAGGTGTCTATGAAATGGAGATCCGGGGTCGCTCTCAGAAAGTCCAGAATGGCAGTTGCTTTAAGACTTAGAGAATCACCCCAGGAAGCTGAGGATATTTTCATTTCTGTAAATATCTGCCCTTTGAATATTTCTCCTGCCTGGGAGGGACTGTCGGCGATATAGACAGAAAAGTTATTTTCTGACAGGGCTTCGGCACAGTGTTCCAAACGCATCTGCCAGAATGAATGAAGGAAATCAGCCATGGTTTTCTCCAGCTCAGCACAACCTCTTTAAATTCCGGCACGCAACAAAGCTGCAGTTATACAGCGTACCTCCGGCCCGGCCTTGCCAACACAAATTTAATCAGTTATGCTGAATTATTAGTTATTTACTAACTCTATAATCTAGCCAAAGAGTCATCCATGCAGGACAGTCAACTGGAGGATCAAGGATCATGGAACCGGTCATCCTCCCTCCTCTTTTGCGTCTTAATTGCCCTGCAAACGGTACTATTTCTGGGCGCGGCCGCGGCCCTGACCCTTTTCTATCTTTCTTACCGATCGGCAGATTTCACCCAGATCTTCATCATAACAGGCCTGGTGTTAATTGGCCCCTGGCTCCTGATCTCACTTCTGCCCGTTTTTTGGGGCCTTCAAGACAGGGAGCTTCGCAGAGAAATCCTGGCGCGACAACTTATCTCGATGACGGTGATTTGTGCCGCTTTGATCGGACTTTCCTTCTTTGTGGGTTTTCACCAGGAACTCTGGCAGCACGTCCAGTCGATGGCGCTCAACTGCAGCACCTTCGCCAGGGAATTGTGGCGCAACCTTGCCTCATCGATCAATAAAGCTATTGAGTTCCTCACCACCTTTATAAGCGACAAGGCGCTTCTCTTATTCTCGAGCTGAGAGCCCCCATATACTTCTCTGGAGCCGTTGAAATGCGTTTTTCCGCCTGCTTATTTGTCTACCTGTTGGGCAGACTGGACTATGTACTTTTTGACGGTGCGTCTGTCGAGCTTTGTAACCCTGGACACCGCCTCGTAGGTACCCAGCCTGTTACGCAGGGTTCGGCAATAAGCCCCTAGAAGTTGACTTGCACTCAGCGTTCCCTGTTCAATTTCCGCAGCTAGTTCACCCTGCTCAGAGCTCTCGGTCGTTTGCCATTTATAGACCCCGTTCAGAAGAATCTGCCTTACGCATTGCTCAAGTTCTCTAATATTTCCCGGCCAGGAATAATTTTCCGGCTGATACTCTGTTATGGACCGGCCAATTTGCCTTACCAGTTCCGGCGATTTTCTTCCTACTATCCGTTCGACGATGAATGACAGAAGGAGGTTTATCTCTTTTGCATTTTCTTTGACTCTCTGCTGCAGCGAAGGCACCTCGATCACGTCTGAGCAGAGTCGATAGTAAAAGTCTTCTCGAAAACGTCCATTAGTCCTGAGGGACGCAAGCGGCTGATTGGTCGCAGCGATCACCCTGCCCTGGAATTTTTCCGCGGAGTGACTGCCCACCGGCGTAAACACACGCTCTTGAAGTACCTGCAGAAGCTTGATCTGGACGGGTATGGATACTTCTCCTATCTCGTCAATGAAAATTGCGCCAAAAGGGCTGCACCTGGTGAAAATTCCACGGTGTGATTCAACCGCCCCGGTAAAGGCTCCTTTCTTATGACCGAACAATTCGGATTCAATGAGTTGCTCCGGGTATTGGGAAAGATTGATTGCTATGAAAGTTTTGGCGAAACTCTCCTCGAAACTCTGCTTCTTCTCGTTAAACGGTATGAATCCAGATCTGCCGATGGCCGATGCGGCCAGACCTTTCCCTGTCCCGGTCTGGCCCAGCAGCATTGTTGAAAAATCCTCCATCCGGTTCCAGAGATAGGATTCATATAATTCGAGATTTTTGGTAAAAATATTGTTCCACAAGCTTTTTCTCAGTTTCTGCACACAGGAGCTTTCTCCGATTATCGAGCTGATGAAGAAAAACGCTCTTCTCATTTGATAAAAAAGAGCCAGAATCCGCAACGAATCGGTTTTGGAAAAATCAGCGGCACGAAGCTGTTGTAGTATGTCGTGGGCAAATTCGACCCGGCAGGAGTCGTCCCCCTGTTTGATCTGGTTCGCAATGAGGGTGTCGAATTCCGGACGAAACGAATGAAACAGATCGAACAGGATCCCGTACTTGAACAATTGCAGGTCTTCGCCATCGAGGACCAATTGTCCGCTGTCCCTTTTACGCTTCACTTCAGTCAACTTATTGCCCACCCGGTAGAGCAGTTTCTCGAGTACGTCATCGCTCGATTTCCGCACACCGGATAGGCCGGCAAGCTCCTGATCAACCAACAACCGCTCGCTGCTGAATGGATTGGAAACTATGGCCGTTTTTATCCGCTTGAAAAACTCTTTGTCTCCACCTTTCATACCGCTCTACCGTGTTCAAAATTTGAATATTACTTATGCATTATTTGAACACAATTTCGATTATTTCTCAAACCCAATTGCATAAAGTTTGGTTTTAATAATGTTATCAATAAGTTGAAAAGGAGAGAAAAGCTGGCACGTTTTGTGTGGTAGAAATCACAAATCTACCACCCAAACCAGAACGGGAGGAGCTGACATGAGAACTCTATATCAAAACCTGCTAATCGGCTGGCTTGCCCTTGCTGTCTTGAGCCTTACCATGGTAAACGGGAATCTCAACGAGGTAACGGAACCGATTGGTCAATCATCTTTGGTAAATGCGGCGGAAGCAGCAGCCGAAACCACCTTCCACCATGAGGAGTATCACCCTCTATGGGTAAGTGAAAAAATCGGCCGAAGCATGATACCACGGTGGAATACCATACAGTGGTAGAAAGAGCATCTTAGAAGGTGGAGAGTCCGAATCGTTCCTGAATCCTGTAGAGAGCTCTTTTGCCAAAAGAATCATCTTCATACGCTTCTTTTTCAAGGGTATAGATACCATTCTCATTAACCCAGATTCGGTTAAAGTAATCGACTATGGAACGTGCAATTTCAGTATCATTATCGATGACGAGCTGGATGTCGAGTTCCAGGTTGAAATTATCCAGATTTCTCCTGGTCAAATTTGCCGAGCCCAGAATCACCGTCATTTTCCCACCGGATTCACGCACAAACAGTTTCGAATGAAACTGCTCTCCATGGGTATCATACCAGCGCAGCTGGATTTTTTGAGCCGATCTGCGAATCAGCTCGTGTCCCGTCTGTCGATTGGGAATACCGTTCTTTTCATAGCCGAATGCATCTTTATTGGGATCGAGCACGAGCTTTATCTCGACCCCCTTTGCTGCAGCACCTAATAGTGCTTCGACAATATCGCGGTCGGCCAGATAAAATTGGGCAATCTTTAGCGAATCGCGAGGTTCTGCCGAATCTATGCTGGTGAGTAAGCCATTTTTAATCTGCCGCTCGGTCAAAATCCTCACTCGACCGCTAACGGCCGGTGGATTCAATGGGTGGGGTTCAGCTCTGGGTTGGAAGACCCTGCTCAATGTGGAGCCAGATAGTGCAGCAACCGCAGCCTCGGTTTGGTACACTGATCTCCAGAGCGGGCCGCGCACCACCAGAGCCACATTCGAATGCGCAGAACTGCCGCCATGGGGATTTGCCGATGCCACCATGGTCGCCATATCGTCACCGGAGTCGACAACCACGATTTTTCTGTGGTTTGCCTTAAAGTTGAGCAGCCGCAGATAGCTTCTCAGAGTTACCTTGTCATCTCCTGGTGAAAATGGGTGGGGCAGCCAGCCCCCTTCTTTCGAGTTGCCAAACCATTGCAGAAAGGTTCTCCAGAGCGAGGAATAGAGAAAGTTCGAATCACGCAGGCCTTCCAGTCCGGTAATGATGACATTGACGCCGGCGCTTTTCAATTGTTCGATTTCTGACGATTCACTTCCCCCGTACACGGTGTTGATCGGATCGGTGATAAAATCTATGTTTATCTCCGGCACGGCCTTCTTCTTGTAAACCAGCAGTTCGGTAAGCCGGGTAGACAGATCCTTATAGAATATTGCGTCTTTTCCCCCGTAAGAGTTGAACAGAAACATATCCACCAGGATATATCTCTCTGCACCTTCTATGAGCTCAAATAGTGTATCGAATATTTCCTGCTCGTGGTGTGTGTGCCCCTTTTCATCGACCCAGCTCAGATCATGGAGAAAGTCAATATTACTAGCTGCCACCCAAAAATCCTCGCCGCGATAGTTGAGATACTCCGGAAGACTTTTGTGGGTCTGATAAAACCCCACAATTGCACACCACAGTGCCAGACAGAAAAGTGATGCGGCTATTAGTCTTCTCTTTTTCATCCCAAGTGCACCGAAGATCAACCTTCTCTTCTAAAACCTTACCTCGATTGCGAGCAAAATAGCTTTTCAGGAATAAATTTTTGCGCCCCTGGCGATGTACTCCCGGACCTGCCTTCTGGGTATCCAGGTGCAATGATCCATTATCGTCGCACTAGGGTACATAAAATGCACAAAAAATATTCTCTAAATGTACAGATCCATATGATTCAAGGTTTTGTAATTGTAGCACGAGTAAATAATAAAATACATATCAACACCTTAGAAGATTGCTTCAAGGTTGGCACAATTCATGCGATCTGGTGGGCAAGATTTACAACCACCAAAGGAGGAATCGCTATGTGTCACGAAAGAAAAGGCAGTTCACTAATAATTATTACTCTTGCAGCCTTCGTCTTCGGACTGGTAATTGCTGTATTCGGAACCTCACAGGCCGCCGGAGTGTTAACGCCCAAAACCGGCGACCAAACCCAGATCTCGATAAAATCTCAACGCCCAGTTTAATTAGGGGCGCACCGCCACTTCGGCAGGCAACGAAAACCCTCGAGAGTGATTGAGGATTACAGCCTCTTTGCCCTCTTTTTGTAAAACTCGGAGTTCGGTTGCCTACCCTTTTCAAAAAAATAGCTCACCATGCCTTGTCATTGAAAGCCTATAAGAGTGTTGTCTTGAAACGGTTCAGCAGGCGAATGTATAATGAGATAAAAAGATTTTTCTCATTATTTAACGTGACGGAGGATACCATATGACCCAACAGAAGATACTTACGGCCATAGATGGTTCTGAATATTCTTCGCTTATCCTGGACAGCGCTATCGAGCAGGCACGACTCCTGGGCGGGCAGATCATTTTGGTCCACTGCCACAGAAAGTTCTCCGTCATCGAGAGTCACGCCTATCGGGAAGAAGAGATGGCTCAGCTCATAAATGAGGCGGAAAAACTGGTCGACCCTTATCTTCAGCGTGTCAGAGATGCAGGAATTCCTGCCGAAAGCAGAATTATGGAAGAACCAGCCGCAGCGGCAATTTCTGACATCGCCAGAATCGAAAAATGCGACCTCATTGTCATGGGTTCCAGGGGGCTTACCAATCTGGCCAGTCTCATAATCGGCAGTGTAACCAACAGGGTCCTGCAAACCGCACCCTGTTCAGTACTGGTTGTAAGATAGCCTCGGGACCGAAGAAGTCTGCACTGGTGCAATCAGCAGCGTAAAACAGAGGCAAAAGGCCACAGTTTAATTGAATCGTCCATGACGTTTCAGCCACCTTGATGGATATTCTTTGTCCGCTCTAGACTCGGCGAGATTGATGATATTCTGCCTGTGCAGCTTGAATAAATAGTTCTCATACCTGGCAGGTAAATCTCCCTCTACCCCCTTGAATACCACCTTTTTCAACTGCTTCTCATGCTCTGCATCAGGACCTGAAATGCGTAAAAAATGGCACAGTTCATTAAAGTAACCGACTGGATCGTTCATCAACTCGTCGTGAAAAAGCACCAGCACCCGAGAATCACCAAAATGCGCTGTCCACGTGGCAATCAGGGTAACGTAATCGTTGGCCTGTTTCTGTGGCGGGTCATTGAACTCATTGATAAATTCCACCTCCCCCACTTCGTCCACGCCGCGCCCTGTTCTCTTGCAGAGGTTCATCTTTGCTCTCGACCACTCTCTCTCGACGGGATCGCGCAATGTGATGATAATCCTGAGGTCGGGAAAGCGGTCTCGAATCCTGCCAATCTCAGCCTCGGGCAATTCACAATACTTCGCGGAAATATCGCCGCTCACCGAATGCTTATCAAACAGTGAGGAATACCAACGATCTGTGTGGTTGCCATAGGCATACTTGAGGTCCCACCATAATGTCTTCAGCTGTATCGTGCCGGAAGAAAGATTGCGTCGATGAGCCAGCAGTCTTTGTCGGCAGAATACCTGCCGGGCAGTATGGTGCCAGTGGGAGCTTGTCCGCCGCTCTTTGTAGCTCAAATCGCCAATGAACAGGCGCTCCCAGAAATATCTGATTTCCTTGTCCGGCGGCATCCAGACTTGCGGGTGAAGGTCGAGATTCTTGTAGATCCAGGTAGTGCCGGTCTTGGGCGGGCCGATGGCGATGAAATCAGGCTTTGAGAAGGTTTTGTTGCCCATCTGACTGAACTGTTTTCAGTTGCCCCGGGAGAGTGAAAGTCGTGAGAGCAGCTATACATAACGACATACGTTTAAGGCACTCAGTCAGGCAAGGCGCGAGCGAGGAGCCGGCGGAGCAGCCTGGTAGCGCTGTGAGCAGGCACCACAGCGAGCAACGCTGCATGAGGGGTTGGATTGGACTTATGTCGTTATGTATAGAATCATAAAGCACAAATTATATAATAAATTTTATTGTAGCGCTCCACACTTAAGTTGTCCTCAACCATAGAGTGTTAACGTGCAGGGTAAAAAACGTTATAGCCGCCGTCGAACTTCGTTGGCTAAACAAGAAAAAGGTGATCGACAGGTTGATAACCAGGTTCGAAATTGTCTACGTTGTCAGCAATCTAATTTTTTAACTCCCCTATCTGGCCAAGCAATACCTTAAGTCCAGGAATTAATTGTTCTCTCATTTCAGGTCGTTCCAAAGCAAAGGCCAGGTTTGCCAATTGAAACCCAGCCTTGTCGCCACAGTCAAATCTGGTTCCTCTAAATTTATAGCCAAATATTGGCTGTTCCTTCAACAAAGCTGACATTGAATCAGTGAGCTGGATCTCATTACCGGCACCTTTTTGCAGCTTACCCAAATGCTTGAAAATTCGCGGTGTCAATATATACCTGCCTATTACGGCCAAGTTCGATGGCGCTTCTTCGGGTGCGGGTTTTTCCACCATTGAGCGAATCAAGGAAGTGCCGTTAAAGGCTTTGTCAGCTTCAATGATGCCGTATTTATCTGTTTCTTCAGGCCGCACTTCAATTATTGCCATCATCGATGCGCGCAGCCTATCAAACTCATTTATCATTTGATGCAACACCGGCACATCGCTCTGAATTAAATCATCAGCAAGCAGCACGGCAAAGGGCTCATCACCGACGATGTCCCTGGCACACCAGATTGCATGCCCCAAGCCTAATGGTTCACTCTGACGGGTATAGACGATTTGAGCTTTGCTGGGCACTACCGATTCCACCGCTTTCAGCAGTTCAAGTTTGCCTCGATCTCGCAATCTTTTTTCCAGATCCTGGTTTTTATCAAAGTGATCCTCGAGTGCTCCCTTTCCCGATCCTGTAACAAAGATGATTTGTTCTATTCCTGAGGCAAGAGCCTCTTCAACTGCATATTGAATAATTGGCTTGTCAACCACAGGCAGCATTTCTTTTGGCATTGCTTTTGTTGTAGGTAAAAAACGCGTACCAAGCCCTGCAACAGGAAATACCGCTTTTTTTACTTTCATGATCAATCACCCCCAAGTCGTATAGTCACCATCAAATATAAACCAGTATCAATGTTGAGAAGCAATTTGAATGCCAACTATTTTGTTCTCTGTCTGATCATATGCTCGCTCATATCTGACAAGGATCTGAATGCAGAAATATTCTTGTGGATTGTAATAACAATTCCATAATTCAATAAATTCCATCAATATTTTCAGAAATATTATGCATGAGCTACGCGTGCGAAGGTGCAACTCGCTAGATGTTTACAAACTGAAGGAAACTATGGTATTCAATTAGCTCTGACGCAGCCAACCCAGAAGAGTGAAACATGAAATTTAGACTTTCCCTGAGCTTCTGTCTTTTAGGAATTTTTTCATCTTCAATCCTTTCGTTCGCCGAGGGATTTCAGAAATATTCACAAGAAGTATCCTTCGCAAAAATGATGCTAGAATGTACAAAAGAGAAGGTTCTGCCACCTATGAAGGGGTTCGGGGCCTTATATATTTGCACTCTAGGCGATGCCAATACAATTAAATGGTTCGTCAGCGAAAAACCCAATACGGGAAAGGTGATGAATATCGGGATGTTATGGAACGACTGGAAAAGTAACGAAGGATATGGGATTCATTCCGATTTACAAGAGGCCAAAGAAGCATTGGCTTTTTTGATTGATATGTACGCACCAACCAGAAAAAAAGAAATCGAGAAAGCATTCTGGGGTTCACAAAGTGAAGAATTTAGCACTTCGGATTTTTTAATCTATTATACTCACAAAACCGGTTTAAAAAAAGATGAGCGCTTGATTGTACTAGAGGAAAACTAGAAACAACTTTTGACATTCCACTGGTAGGTATCTAGTTCTAGCTCCAAGATGTTTTGTATGAAGTTGCTTCTTGGAGATTCTCAAACGATAAGGATAAGAATATTGGGAGCATTCAATAAACCGAGCGTGCCTCAGCCATAGTTATCGCATACGTGCCACACACTTCGGTGTGTACATAAATGTGTCCCCTTTTTCCTTCTCCTCTCATACTGAGGGGGTTCATGCTTTTTACAAAAACGCCAAGAAAATTTGCCATGGCATCTTTCTCGTAAATTACATTTTCTACCTCTGTTTTATAGTCACGCGCGATCTGTTCCGTAATGGCCGCTTTTACAGTCGCAAGAGTAGCGGTGCAGTTGCCTGTGCCTTCTTCGCATCTATAAATAAAGAGGTTGTGTCTCTCTTTTTCCGAAAGACCAGGGTCATCTCGACTCAAGTCAACATCTACCATGTACGCGTCGATAAGCTCATCTTCACCTATTTTAAAATTATAGACTCCAAATTTGGCATCACCACGATATTGTGTTTCCGTATTGAGTTCTACCGGACTCCACATGGCTACAAGCGGAACTTCAAATCCAGCCATGTCATCAATAGATTTATGAGGTGGAGAAATTATTCCGTCTAAATAGCATTCACCAGGAATAATTTCCCATAATCCTGACGGTTCAGGCTTTTCTGCCTGAATAATTACTGCGAGCCCGAAGTACAGCCCTGCCGCGCATAGTGCCGATATTAATTTCTTCACCATAACTCCTCCCTTGTGGGAATTGATGGGGTAGAAAATCAATTCTTCCCATCAGACAACTCGGGCGTGTTTTATTATGAAGAAGAAACGCCCATCTCCTGAGCCGAAGACGGGCATTGCACCAATAGGCGGCATAACCCCTCTTTTCGGCAACCCGGCTGCCAGTCTTTGCTGGCCCGTGGCT
>JAHEER010000024.1 GCA_024640625.1 Desulfobulbaceae bacterium | reverse complement strand
CATAAAGACAACTGAAACGGAATATTCATTCAGCTACCGCATCGGAGCCGAAGCATTATACGCAGCACTGACTGAGGATGCGTTCTACATCGCCATGGAACAATCGGTCACCCATGGCTCAGCTCGGGAGGCGATGATTCGCTATATGGACTATTCGATGGTCGAGGCTGAGCGCCACGGAGCGCTGGTGACTGCAGACGATCAGAAGTCCGGGGCGGCGCTCTGGTGGCGCCCGCTGGCCCCGGAAATCGAAACACAGAGAAGCAAGAACAAGAGAGAGTTCATCAGGCAGTACGTGGGCAGCTCGTGCATCGAGAGCGACGATGCCATGGTGGCTTTCATGGCAGAAAAATCAGCCCGTCAGATCGACCCGCAAGCCTGGTACCTGTCGATTATCAACATTCATCCCAACGCTCAGGGCAGGGGCTTGGGCGTCCACCTGGTCGAGAGAATACTCCAGCAGACCGACAGGCTGAAGCGAGCCACCTACCTGGAGACCTTCTCGCCGCCTAATATTTCCTTTTACGAGCGGTTCGGGTACCAGACCCTCGACCGGGTTTATGAACCGACCAGCAAGACGGACTACTGGCTCATGGTGCGAGGGTGGAGGGCTGGCTCAGACTGCTCTCAGAGCCTTGTTATTTGCAACTGAACCAAGCGAAAACAGGGGTTTTCCACCAGGTGGTTGTCACCTTGGGACGGCTCCTTGCAGCGCGGCTCCCGGCTAAGATTCAGCAGGTTAGAACAATTTTGAGAGCACCGACAGCAGGCCCCGCTGCTGTCCGGCCTCGGCCTGGGAACGAAGGGATTCAAGGGCCCCGTTGACCGCTCGATAACTGCGTTTGATTAGCCAGCCGAGCAGTTCGAATGGGGCAATGAAGATCAGGTAAAGCGAAAGAAGCAGATAATCGTTGAGTCCCAGATCAAGCTCAAATTTGAATGCGGGGTCATAGTCGCCGGGATCGAAAACTTCGTGAGTTGCTCTGTGCTCCATGACTTACCTCCAAAAAAGGTATGTCAGTCAACCTGAAGACAGTTGGCTGAAGATTTTGGTGAAACGAGTTCTGTAAAGACCGACAGCAGCTCAACCCACATCAGTTAAGAAAAGACGAAGTGTCTGGCCTTGCAGACTCAAGGAAAGAAACGCCTTTCTAGTATCTGAAAGAGATCGTGGAGTTGGGCCTATCTGACGATCTAGAACTTATTATCTTATACCACATTGTGGTTGTCAAGTGATAATCTGAGATTTTGTTCCACTTGACACACCGCCACAATGTAGTAGCCTAACGCATCACGGAAAAGTGCAGCAGACATTCTCATTGCCGCTTTCTCAGAAAAGAAGTTAATTTACCTAAAGCAGCTGACTCAATCACCCATTCCAACAGCGGAAAGGACGCCTGTACCATGCATAGAGGGGAGAGATTCAACAGCATAAGCCACCTGGTCGGGGCGATCTTTGCCTTGACGGGATTGGTGCTGCTGGTCGTCATGTCGTCCCTGCAGGGCGACCCCTGGAAAATAGTCAGTTTCAGCATCTACGGGGCAACCCTGTTGCTGGTCTACCTCAACTCGACCTTTTATCACTCCTCTCAGGGCCGCACCAAAGCGGTTTTTCGAAAACTTGACCATCTCTCGATTTATCTGCTGATTGCCGGGACCTACACCCCGCTGACCCTGATCACCCTGCGCGGTGAATGGGGCTGGTCGCTCTTTGGAGTAATCTGGGGGCTGGCACTTCTGGGGATCATTCTGGAGTTTCTGCTCACCAATTATAAAAAACCGATCACCTTGGGAATCTATGCGACCATGGGCTGGCTGGTGCTGGTTGCCATTCGTCCCCTATGGCTCTCACTCCCGGGTCTGGGACTCATATTTCTTGTCATCGGCGGGGTTTTCTATACCACCGGTATCTACTTTTATGTCTCCAAGGACAAGATCCTCCACTCCCACGGGATCTGGCACCTGTTCGTCATCGCCGGCAGTTTTTTCCATTTTCTGACCATGCTGATCATCCTCTAAACGGCCGGTGCAGCGCAGCCGGCGGCTGAACTCACATCATTATCAGCCGCTAAGGGGGGAGCCGACTCAGCAGGAGTGACCAGTAAGCCAAGCTATTGACGCAGTTTAAGCAGGACCGATTTGGTCGGGACGCCATCCGGCTCCGCTCCCGCTCTTTTCTGAAACTCGGCTATCGCAGCCCGGGTGCCCTTGCCGGGATTGCCGTCAATCTCGCCCTGGTAATATCCCCGTTTCTGGAGCAATTTCTGCAGTTCGATCTTTTCCTCGGCGTTCAGAGATCCCGGCGGGCGCGGCCACTGTTGCGCCATCCCGGGGTAACCGGCCAATCGGTCGGCCAGCAAACCGACGCCGAGGGCATAGGCATCGGCGTTGTTGTAACGCTTGAGGACGAAAAAATTTCTCATCATTAAAAAGCCCGGCCCCTCCTCTCCTACTAGAAGTTTCAGCACCGCTTTCTCGCCAGGACGGGGGAAGTCTCTGCCTCCCGGTCGGCTAAAACCGAGCTGCTGCCACTCGGAAAGGAGCTTGGTCTGGCCTTCCAGGGCGGCGCCGCCCGCAGGCAGGATGACTTCATAGCCCCACGATTTACCGCTGCGCCAGCCATTTTTGTGCAGCAGATTGGCGGCGGTTGCCAGGGCATCCGGGATTGAATTCCAGATGTCGCGTCTACCGTTGCCGTCCATATCCACCCCATAGGCCAGGTAGCTGGTGGGAATAAACTGGGTGTGCCCCATGGCACCGGCCCAGGAACCGCTGAACTGGTCCACGCCCACATCGCCCGCCTGCAGAATTTTAAGCGCGGCGACAAGCTGGGTGCGGCCGAACTTCTTTCGCTTCGGGTCAGCGAAAGCCAGGGTGGCCAGAGCCTGGGGGACGTAGTGGAGACGATCCGGCTGTTCCAGAACCGCACCGTAATTAGATTCCATGGACCAGATGGCCAGCAGGATACTGCGCTTTACCCCGAACTTTTGGGCCACTGCCGTCAGGGTCTGGCCATGGACCTGGTCCATCAGCTGCCCCCTGGAGATGGAAATGGGGTTGACCCTACCGTCCAGGTAGTCCCAGATCTTGGTGGTGAATTCCGGCTGATAGTTTGCTTTTTCCAGCACCTGGGCATCGACCTCCGCTATCCCCTCGAAAGCTTTTTCCCAGGTGGACTTCCGAACCCCCTGCTGACCGGCAACCGGACGGAAGTCATCGAGCCACTGCTGAAAGTCGCTCCGGGCCCACACGGATGCCGGTAAAAGAAGCATCAGCAACAGGCTCAGCTGCCAGGCAATCTTGCATATGTTTTTCACACATCCTCCTGGTGTCCCCTTAAACTGGCAGGTCAGCTTGGGGCAGAGGCTTATCTCTTCACTTCCACCTGGGCAGCTTTTTCGTAATACTGGATCAGACCACCATGGTCATTGCCCTGCTTGCCGTCGACCTTGAGGGCCTGCATGATCTCCATGACCCCGGCGGTAAGCGGCAGCGGCACGCCGATCTCGTGGGCGGTTTCCAGCACGTTGGCCAGATCCTTGATATGCAGCTCGATGCGGAAGCCCGGATCGAATTTGCGGTCCATGACCAGCGGCGCCTTGGCGTCGAGCACCGTGCTGCCGGCCAGCCCGCCCCTGATTGCCTGGTAGACGAGTTCAGGCTCCACGCCCGCCTTGGTGGCCAGAACAAGGGCCTCGGACATGGCGGCGATGTTGAGCGCCACGATAATCTGGTTGGCCAGTTTGGTGGTGTTGCCGGCGCCGATACTGCCGGTGTAGACTACGGAGCCCGCCATGGTCATCATCAGATCGTAGCACTTGTCGAACACCTCTTTCTTACCGCCGACCATCACCGATATGGTACCGTCGATGGCCTTGGGCTCTCCGCCACTGACCGGGGCATCGAGCAGCTCAACCCCGATTTTTTCCAATTCACCATAAATTTCCTTACTGGCCAGTGGGGCGATCGAGCTCATGTCGATCACTACCGTTCCCGACTTGGCTCCCTCAATGACACCGTTTTTCCCCAGGACCACTTCCTTCACGTGGGGCGAATTGGGCAGCATGGTAATTATGATTTCTGTCTGTTCTGCCACCGCTTTCGGGGAGTCCGCGGTTGCCGCGCCCGCGGCCGAGACTTCTGCCACCGCCTCTTGATTAACATCCATGACCACCAGGTCATAGCCTGCCTTGAGCAGGTTTTTGCTCATCGGCTTACCCATGATGCCAAGTCCTATGAATCCAACTTTCATATCTGTCTCCTTTATGTTGAATGATTTTTCTGGCGATACCGCTACCGATATTTGGCAAGCCAGCCGAGACCCTCCTCGGTGTCCGCCGCGGGGATATACTCACAACCGATCCAGCCTTCATAGCCCGAGGCATCGATAGCCTTGAAAAGGTTATCGTAATTGATCTCGCCGGTACCGGGTTCATGGCGGCCCGGGGTATCTGCCAGCTGTATATGGCCAATTATCTCGCCAAGTCCGGTGATTGTGTTTATCAGTTCACCTTCCATACGCTGCATATGGTAGATATCGTATTGAAACCTCAGGTTGGGACGATCGACTTCTTTGATGAGATCAACAGACTCTTTCGATCCGACCAGGTGGAACCCGGGCATATCGCGGCTGTTCAGCGCTTCGACCAGCAGGGTAATGTTTTCTTTGGCGAACTCATCGGCGGCAAAGCGAAGATTCTCCACCAGGGTTGTCCGGACCTGATCCTGCTCGACACCATTCGGGGTAAGGCCCGCCAGACAGTTGAGCCGTGGACATTCCAGCACCTTGGCATAGTCGAGAGCGCGGCCGACATTTTCCTGAAACTCCTCTTCACGGCCGGGGATGCAGGCAATACCGCGTTCTCCCTCCGCCCAGCCGTCAACTGGCAGGTTGAACAGGACCTGCACGAGATTGTGCTGCCGCAGCTTCTCTTGCAGCTGCTGAGCCGGCCAGTCGTAGGGAAACATATATTCGACCGCGGCAAAATCATTGGTGGCCGCCTTGGCGAAACGGTCGAGAAAGTCGACCTCGGTGAACAACATGGTAAGATTCGCACTGAATTTAGGCATGATCACATTCCTTTTGGGTTAGGGGATTATCTTGAACGATTGTCCGGTCAATGAACAGGGACACCTAATACAGGTAAGTCAACAAACAAGAATATTAAATGATTATTGCGCATTTGGCCGTTAGTCAATAAAAATAAGGAAGGTGGGAAACCGATACGACCAGTTTCCTTAAACAGAATCGATCTTCTTAGGGTGTTCACACCAGAACAAGAGTTTTTTCTTTAAAGCAAGGCGCCTGAAGAGGCAAGGGAATAGATTCGTTTTGGGCGAACTCCAGGTACCGTTACGATGAAAACTTCATTGCTGTTCGGCAGAGGTGAGCGGCAGCTTGACTTGCCCGAAGACATAGAGATCCACGAAATAAACAAATACCCGATGCCCCTGCTGGAAGATGTCGGCGGCGCCATCAGACGGGCCCTGCTCGAGCCCATCGGCAGCCCTTCCCTGCCCCAGTTGGCTAAGGGCAAGAAGTCAGCCTGCATCCTGATCTGCGATATCACCCGGCCGGTGCCCAACGGCCTGTTGCTGCCGCCGCTGCTTGACACGCTGCTGGCCCAGGGAATAGAAAAGGAGGATATCCTTATTCTGGTGGCCACCGGCCTGCACCGACCCAACGAGGATGAGGAACTCAGGGAGCTGATCGGCAATGACCAGGTGTTCGATTCCTTCAGAATAGAAAACCATTTCGCCAGGGACCGCGAGGCCCATGTTGATCTGGGGATGACCTCCCAGGGCATCCCCATTGGCATCGACCGCCGTTTCTACGAGGCCGACCTGAAAATCGTCACCGGGCTGGTTGAGCCCCATTTCATGGCCGGCTACTCGGGCGGCAGAAAAGTGGTTGCCCCCGGGGTGGCCTACCAGGACACTATCCTGAAATTTCACACCGCCCATATTCTCGAACACCCCAGGGCCGTCAGCTGCGTGCTGGAGGGCAACCCGCTGCACGAGGCGCAGATTGAAATAATCAGGAAGATCGGCCCTATCTATGCGCTCAATGTGGCCATAGACGACAAGCGGCGACTGGGCAAGGTAACCTTCGGCGCCATCGAGGAAAGTCACTTGGCGGCGGTCTCCTTCATGAGAAAATATGCCGAAGTCGATATCGACCGGCGCTTCAGAACAATCGTTACCTCGGCCGGCGGCTACCCGCTGGACAAGACCTATTATCAGACGGTCAAGGGCATGGTTGGACCGATGGATATTCTCGAAACAGGAGGTACCATCATCATTGCCAGCGAGTGCTCCGAAGGCATGGGCAGCCCCGAGTTTGCCGCCGCCCAGCAGATGCTCTGCACCCATGGGCAGAAGGAATTCATGCATATCCTGGACGGCCGCAGCGAAGCACTGATTGACGAATGGCAGACGGAAATGCTGCTCAAGCCTTTGCGCCGGGGCAGCATCAAACTGTACACCGAACAGCTCGGTGAGGCCGAGCTGCGCCATATCTTCGTCGACCACGTCACCGATCTCGAGCAGGCCATTCTGGGCAGTGTGAAAGATCAAGGCAACAGTGAAATAGCAGTTATTCCAGAGGGCCCATATGTGGTCCCCCGGTATACAGGTTCCTGAATCACCGATGAACTATTGGTGCGACCTGCTGTTCCGCTGGTCCAGGACAGCAGCACAAGGTAAAACGG
This sequence comes from Desulfobulbaceae bacterium, assembly GCA_024640625.1. GTDB lineage: Bacteria > Desulfobacterota > Desulfobulbia > Desulfobulbales > Desulfocapsaceae > JABDQA01. The sequence continues at coordinate 38,833 of JAHEER010000024.1, read as the reverse complement.
GGGCACTGTCCTATACTTTTTCTAATTCGTATCTATCATGTAGGTCCTGACCCGGAATAGATCAATAATTTGACCAGAGAGGAGTCCATTATGAGTAATTTAGTGGTTATCGGTTTTGATGATGAAACCACCGCATTCGAGATGCGGGCAGAACTTGCCAAAATGCAGAAAGAGTATCTGATCGAGATGGAAGATGTGGTCGTGGTTACCAAGGACGAGAATGACAAAGTCAAGCTGCATCAGGCGGTCAACCTGACCGCCAGCGGCGCCGTCGGCGGCAGCTTCTGGGGCATGCTCATCGGCTTCCTGTTCCTCAACCCGCTGGCCGGAGCCGCGGTTGGGGCCGGGGCCGGCGCCTTGAGCGGCAAGATGGCCGACATCGGCGTCAACGATAAGTTCATGAAAGAACTGGGGCAAACCTTCAAGCCCGGCACCTCCGCCCTTTTCGTGCTGGTCCGCAAAGCCACCCCGGACAAGGTGCTCGAAGGATTGAAAAAGTTCAAGGGCACGGTGATTCAGACCTCACTGACCAAAGACAAGGAAGAAGAACTGCGCCAGGTCCTCGAAGGTTGACAGTTTGATCGTTATTCATGGCGGTCCGGCCCCCTGCAGGCTGGGCCGCCTTCATCGCTAACCGAGGTTGTCAAGCACCCGATCGGTGAACGAAACGGTGGTTTCACGGCCGCCCAGATCGGCAGTGAATATTTTCTGCTCGGTGACCCGCTCCACCGCCTCCATTAGAGCTTTTCCCGCTTCCTTCTCGCCCAGGAAATCGAGCATCATCTGCACCGACCACAGAGTGGCGATGGGATTCGCCAGCCCCTGCCCGGCAATGTCTGGAGCCGAGCCATGCACCGGTTCGAACATGGAAGGGAAAGTCTTGTCGACATTGAGATTGGCCGACGGGGCAATGCCGATTCCCCCGGCCACCGCTGGACCCAGATCGCTGAGAATATCGCCGAACAGATTGGAGCCGACCACCACGTCGAACCAGTCCGGATGCTGGACGAAATGGGCGCAGAGAATATCGATGTGGTACTGGTCGCGCCGCAGCTCCGGATAGTCCGCGCCAACTGCCGCAAAACGCTCGTCCCAGAAAGGCATGGTATAGCTTATGCCGTTGGACTTGGTGGCCGAGGTAAGATGTTTAGCCGGCCGCTGCAGCGCCAGTTCACAGGCGTATCTGATTATCCGGTCCACCCCGGTGCGGGTGAAAATCGTTTCCTGGACCACGCACTCGCGCTCGCTGTGCTCGAACATCCGTCCCCCGGCATTTGAATATTCACCCTCGGTATTTTCACGGACCACGAGAAAATCGATATCTTCAGGGCCCCGGCCCGAAAGGGGAGAAGTTATCCCCTGCAGGAGTCTCACCGGCCGGAGGTTCACATACTGATCAAAGCGGCGCCTGATCGGCAGCAACAATCCCCACAGTGAAACATGATCGGCCACCGCCGGGTCGCCCACCGCACCAAGCAGGATAGCGTCAAACGGGGTGAGCTGCTCGATGCCGTCTTCGGGCATCATCTCGCCATGCTCAAGGTAGTAAGCACAGGAATAGGGGAATTCGGTGCACTCAACCTCAAAACCGAACTGTTTAGCCAGAGCCTCGAGGACCCTCACGCCTTCAGGGATGACTTCCAGGCCTATCCCGTCTCCGGGGATCAAGGCGATTTCATATGTCATTGGCCAACTCCAATTTCACAAGGTGAGTTTCGTGCAGCCCTATAAAACTATTTCCGAATCAAAAATTATCAAGCGCCCCGGAGTCCCTACACCACCAGGACATTTACCAGAAAGCCGGCCGCCACCGCCATGACCATCACCGAGCAGATGAAGCCGATAAGCAGCGGCATCCTGAACATGCCTTTGAGCATGGCCAGTTCGGGCAGGCTGGCGCCGGCACCGCCAATGATCAGGGCGATTACCGCCCCGAGACTCATGCCTTTTGCCACCAGGCTGGCGGCAATCGGGACCATGGTGCTGACCCGCAGATAAAGGGGAATGCCTACCACCGCCGAGACGGGCACTGCCAGCGGGTTATCCGCCCCGGCCAGGCGGACCACCAGCTCGGCCGGCAGAAATCCATGAATGACAGAACCTATGGCCACCCCGAGTATGACAAAGGGCAGCAGGGACCTGAATTGACGCACCGCCTCGTTGAGGATGCGCCGCCATCTTCCCGGCTGTTCCTGGTAGACGGGGATGGTGAAGGCAGGTGACTGTTCCGGACCGGGTCCTGCACCTTCGCAGCACGGCGCGGCCGGCTGCAGCTGGACCATGAACTGCGTACCTGAATCGGCTGCGGCTCCAGGAACAGGCTGGCTCAATGGCATGCCGGCGGCAGCAGGGGCGGCTCCCCCCTGATGCAGGACGTCCTGGATCAGGAACCTGGAAAAACCGGCTTTTTCCAGCAGAAAGCTTATTATGATGGTCATGCCGATAGCCACAGACGCATAGATGAGTGTAACTTTCAGGCCAAGCAGGGTGATAAACAAGGGGATAATGACCGGGTTGACCAGAGGCGAGGTAAACAAAAAGGCCATGGTCGGCCCAAAGCCTGCTCCGGCCCGCAACAGACCGATGGTGACCGGAATGGTCGAACAGCTGCAGAACGGAGTTAAGCCGCCGAGAATCGAGCCGATCAGATAGCCCCTGCCGTGACGGCCCGACAACCAGCGCTTTACTTTATCCTGGGGTAGAAATTCGTTGATGACGCCGACCAGAAAGCTTATCCCGACAAAAAGGATGGCCAGCTCCGCCATAGTGGTCGCAAAAAAGACGAGGGTTTCCCCCAGTTGGGGCAGCATCTGTTGCATATCAGCAATTATCCATCGGGTTACCTGTACTTGTAAGCTTCAGCTTGCATCCTCCGCAAGCGGCAGACTCTGCAGCGTACAGCACTCAGACAGCAGGTATTCGGCAAGTTCACGAATGGCCGACATCTGCGGCTCACAGTGCAGTACCCTGCTCTGTCTTCGCTGTTTGACCAGGCCGACCCTGACAAGCCGCTGAATGTGGTGGGTCAAGGTCGATCCAGGAATTTCCAGGCTGCTCTGAATTTTACCCACCGGCAAGCCGTCTTTGCCGGCTCTGACCAACAATCTGAATATCGACAGCCGGGTAATGTTACCCAATTCGGCGCAGCGTCCGGCGGCGTGTTCTAAATCCATCGAGGCCCTCCATGGTGGAATGTCAGCGTGGTTGATACTACCTTAACGAGGATGAAGAAACTCGTCAACCATATTTCTAGAATTATAGAAATATAGTCCGGCTCAGTCAATAATAAGTTTCAGTCAGCTCTTCTTCGGCTTCTCAACGCGCGCAGCAGAGTCATGGATAAACTGGCCTGCAGCGGCTCATGTGCGGTGCACCGATTTGAGGAGCAGGGGTACCTTGAATTACGAATCTATGCTACTATAGCCGCGTTCCTAGCTCAGCACTTATCCAGGCAGCCCCGGCTGTCGAAAACCTGGGAAAACGAAGAAGGGAGGAATCATGCCAATAGTAAATGCCAAGGAAATGCTGCTCACGGCCACTGCTGAAAAATACGCGGTCGGTGCTTTTAACGTCACCAACTTCATTCAGATGAAAGCAGTGGTGGAGACGGCAATACATAAACAGTCGCCAGTTATCATCCAGACCTCGGTAACACCTTCAAAATTTCGCGGTCCCGACGTGTTCGCCGCCGTTTTCAAAACCATGGCCCGCGAGGCGCCGGTGCCGATCTGCCTTCATGTGGATCACTGCAACGAAGTTGATTATTGCATAACATGCGCCGACGCCGGCTACACCAACGTGATGATCGATGCGTCCCAGCATGAGTTTGCTGAAAACATCCGCCAGACTAAAATGGTGGTCGACTATTGCCATGCCCGAAATATCTCGGTGGAAGGCGAGCTCGGCACCGTTTCAGGCGTCGAGGACCAGGTGGTGGTGGCTGAGGACGAAGCCCAGCTGTGCGATCCCGACCTGGCTGTGGAATTTGTCGACCAGACCGGGATCGACCTGTTGGCACCCGCCATAGGCACCGCCCATGGGGTCTACAAGACCACAACACCGAAACTCGATTTCGATAGGCTGGCGACAATTGCTCAGAAAATCAACGGCAGCGGACCGCACACACCGCTGGTGATTCATGGGGGAACCGGCCTGTCCGATGATACGGTCAGGAAACTGGTCTCCCTGGGCGGCTCGAAGTTCAACGTTTCCACCGAGTTGAAACATTGCCTTCTGGATACCACCTACGACTATATAGCGGCCAACCGAAGCGGATATGATCCTGGCAAAGTCGACAGGGCAATCCTCGAAGCCATCTCCGGGGTCGTATCAAAATGGATGGAGCTGCTCGGCAGCGCGGGCCGGGCCTAACTGGTTTCGTCTCAGGCCCCGCAGCTCACTGACACATCCATGCTCTCCTTTATAGAATATGGTTCGGGCTCCCCGGTGATCCTGGTGCACGGTCTGCTGGGGTCGAAAATCAACATGGCCGGGGCCGCCCGGTTTTTGGCCGACCACCACCATGCCCTGGCCGTTGATCTCCGAAACCACGGCGAATCATTTCACCATAATTCGATGAACTACCGGATCATGGCCGCCGATATAGGCGGTTTCATGGACGACAACGGTTTGGACACGGCATCACTGGTCGGCCATTCGATGGGCGGCAAATGCGCCATGCAGTATGCACTCAGTTTCCCTGACCGGGTCGACAAGCTGGTTGTGGTTGATATCGCACCCGGCGAGTATACAGATCCGAGCTGGACGAAATACCTCAATGCCATGCTGGCCGTCGATGCCTCCAGGTTGAAATCGAGAAAGGAAGCAGACGCAGCCCTGGAGAAGGAGATTCCCTCGCAGATCTATCGGCAGTTTCTGTTAAGCAATCTGGTCAGCGATGAAGACGGCAGCTACCGCTGGCGACCAAATCTCGCCGCTATCCTCGCTGCCCAGCACGAGATCGCCGCAGCGGTATCCGGTCCCGCCTCCCGAATCGACACCCTTTTCATCAGAGGCTCCGCTTCTGCCTATGTGAAAGACGAAGACCTGCAGTTGATCGAAAATCTATTCCCTCAGGCGCAGCTGACCACGGTTGACGAGTGCGGCCATCTGGTGCACATCGAGGCCAGGGACAGGTTCAATCAACTCCTGCATGACTTTCTTTGATCTCCTTTTAAAGCCCCGTTGCACTTCCCCCCTCATTATCAATTAACTGGTGCGCAGACCTTGTCATTTGGTCTTCAATTGCAATAGTCAATGTGGGAAACACAATCCGATAAGATCGGAGCAACCGGCCGCAGGGCTGCCGATGAGAGGCTCCCACAGAGAGGCGGCCGGTACAGGATCATCTTAAATGAAAAAGACACAGCCCTACAATGGCTTTGAGCAGGGCCCCATCCGCCCGCCCAGCGAGTCCGAAAGCCTGCTGATCAGGATCACCCGTAATTGTCCGTGGAACCGCTGCACCTTCTGCCCGGTCTACAAGGATGACAACTTCAGCCTGCGTCCGGTCGAGCATGTGCTTAACGACATCGACACGGTTAAGTCCTATGTCGACGCAATAGTCGAGGCCAAACGTGCGGGCACCCGCTACTACGGCGACTTTCATAATGAAGGGCTGAAGGACGAGGTGGCACTGCATGCTGCCTACCATTTTGTGGCCGGCGGAATGAGGTCGATTTTCTTGCAGGACGGCAACAGCCTGATCATCAAGCCCGAGGATATCATAACCATTCTTCGCCATCTGCAGCTCTCCTTCCCCATGGTCGAACGGATCACTTCGTACGCCCGTTCCCACACCATTGCCCGGATCAGCGACGAAAATCTCGAGAAGATGGCCCAGGCCGGACTCAACCGCATTCATATCGGAATGGAATCCGGCTCCGACCGGGTGCTGAAAATGGTCAGGAAAGGCGTCGACAAGGCCACCCAGATCAGGGCGGGCCAGAAGGTAAAGCGGGCCGGAATCGAACTCTCAGAATACTTTATGCCCGGACTAGGGGGAAACGCACTCTCCCGCGAGCATGCCCTGGAGTCGGCCGATGCGCTTAATCAGATCAACCCCGATTTTATCCGTATGCGTGCCCTGGCGCTGCCTGTCGCAGCGCCCCTTACCACCCAATTCGAGGCGGGAGAGTTTGACAAGATGGGCGAAGTCGCCACCGCCGGGGAACTGCTGCTCTTTCTCGAGTCGCTGCAGGGAATCACCAGCAAGGTTCGCAGCGACCACGTACTCAATCTCTTCTCCGAGGTCAATGGTACGCTGCCGGCAGATCTGCAGAAAATGATCGATCCTCTGCGCCGCTTTCTGGCACTGGACGCCAGGGAGCAGATGATTTTCTGCATCGGTAGAAGGACCCACCGGTTAAGCAGGCTTGCCGACCTGAACAAACCGGAACTGCGGGATCCGGTAGCTCAGATGTGCGATGAGCATGGCGCCACGGAGGACAATATGGACCAGATCATTCAATCGATTATGCAGCGCTTTATCTAGTTATCCGATGAAAAAAATTCTCATACTGTTCGCCCATCCGGCCATCTCACGCTCGACCATGAACCGGGCCATGAAAGAGGCGGTCACCGGTCTTGACGGCGTGAAAGTGCACGATCTCTACCGCCGCTATCCCGATTTTTACATCGATGTCGAGTACGAGCAGCGCCTCTGTGAGGAACACGACGTCATTATCTTCCAGCACCCGTTCTACTGGTATTCAACCCCTTCCATCATCAAGGAATGGCTCGATCTCGTCCTCCAGCACGGCTGGGCCTATGGTTCTGAAGGCAGGGCGCTGGAGGGGAAATGCTATTGCCATGCCCTGACCGCCGGCGGGGACGACACGACCTATCGTAGCCGAGGCGCCAATTTGTTCACCATTGACGAGTTGCTGGCCCCCTTCCGGGCAACGGCCAACCTCTGCCGCCTGCGGTGGCTGCCGCCGTTTGCCGTACTCGGTATTCACCGGGGCCTGCCCGACGAGCTTATCCGCAGCCATGCCCGTGATTATCATTCGCTCGTAACGGCCCTCAGGGATGAACAGCTCGATCTCGCGGCTGCCACCAACTCCGCCTATCTCAACAGCAACCTCGCCGGTGTCATCAGGCAGCCTTAGCCATGGAACATTTTCTTCTGCAACTTTTCATCTTTTTAGCAGCCGCGACAATCGCAGTCCCCGCTGCAAAAAAATTGGGGCTGGGTTCGGTACTGGGCTACCTGATTGCCGGCATCGTCATCGGTCCGTATGGGCTGTCTCTGATCGGCGATATCAAAGAGGTCATGCATTTCACCGAATTCGGGGTGGTTATGATGCTCTTTCTAGTCGGGCTGGAACTCAAACCCTCCCTGCTCTGGCAGATGCGGATACCGATCATCGGCATAGGCGGGGCCCAGGTCGTTCTCTCCACCGTCGCCATCGGCGCGCCGGCACTTTTCTTTCTGAGCTGGCAGGAGAGTCTTGCCGTCGGCATGATCCTGGCACTTTCGTCAACCGCCATAGTTTTACAGACACTGCGGGAAAAGGGCCTCATGGATACGCCTCCCGGGCGCTCGGTTTTCTCAGTACTGCTGTTCCAGGACCTGGCGGTCATCCCCATGCTCGCCCTGCTGCCGCTTCTGGCCACGGGTGCGGCCCATGGCGGCGAACATCATGGTGCTGGTCTGTTCGATATTCAGGCGTTGCCGGGCTATCTCCGCATCCTGGTCACCCTTCTAGCCATCGGCTTCATCTTCGTGCTCGGCAAATTCGGCAGCAGGCCGATCTTCCGGGCCATCGCCGCCACCAGGGTAAGGGAAATTTTCGTCGCTGCTGCGCTGGCCCTGGTCGTCGGCATCTCCCTGCTGATGACCATGGTCGGTCTCTCTCCGGCACTGGGGACCTTCCTTGCCGGAGTGGTCCTGGCCAACAGCGAGTATCGCCATGAACTGGAAAGCGACATAGAACCCTTCAAGGGGCTGCTGCTCGGCATCTTTTTCATTTCCATCGGGGCCAGCCTTAACTTCAGCCTGATCGGCAACGAGATAACTTTGATCAGCGCCCTCGTCATCGGCCTGATCGCCATCAAGTGGATGATTCTCAACCTGGTCGGGCTGATCTTCAGAATGGCTCCAAAAGAGAGACGACTGCTGACGGTCGCACTGGCGCAGGGGGGAGAATTCGCCTTCGTCCTCTTTCAGTTTTCCAAGACCAACGGGGTACTCACGGACAAGCTCATCGATCCACTGATCTCCGCGGTTGCCATCTCGATGTTTCTCGCCCCGCTGTTTTTCATCCTGCATGAGAAAATCCTGGCCCGCGATTCAGCTTCAGAGGATGAAAGAGACAGCGATGTCATCGACCGTTCAGGCCACAAGGTTATCCTGGCTGGGTTCGGCAGACTCGGAACCGATCTGGGCCGACTGTTGATTTCGGCCGGAATCAGACCCGTAATTCTCGACCATGATGCCTCTAACGTGGACGTGCTCCGCAAATTCGGTTTCGAGGTATATTACGGCGACGTGACCCGGCTTGACCTGCTCGAGGCGGCTGGTGCCGGGGAGGCCGAGCTGCTGATCATCACCATCGGCAATGTTGCTAAAGCGCGGGCTCTGGTGCGACTGTGTCAGAAGCACTATCCCCGTCTGCAGATTGCCGTCAGTGCTGCAGATCGAGCCGCAATCTATGAATTCATGGATCTGGGTGTCACCGTCATCAAACGCGAGACCTTCGACAGTGCCCTGGCCCTGGGCTGCGATGTCCTGCAGCTCCTCGGCATGCCGACCTACGAGGCGCACCGGCTCATGCGGCTGTTCAGAAGAAAGGACGAGGAGATGCTCCCCGAACTCCATCGCATATTCAAAAGTGACCGTGACAACTATGTATCCATGTATCAGAAGCACAACGCTGATCTGGAAGAGCTGATGCGTATGGATACCAACGTCGATATGGAGGAGATAGACAGGGCCTGGACCGCGGGTAATCCCGAGGAGTGATCGACAGCTCACTCGCCTCACTGGCGTTGACTTGTTGAAGGGCAGGTAAAATAGTCTTGCCTGTGAGGGAGAGCACCCCCTGAAGATGGTATTTACAAACAACAGCTATGAGCACCACCATAACATCACAGTCACCATCCGAATTTCGGTTGGCGATCTACAGGGTCGTCCTGGCAGCAGCATTTCTGCTGGTGCTCTCGGTATTTTTGGCAATTCCGTCCTACTACCAGACCACCACGCTCTGGTACAAGACCGGAATGGACAGGGCGATGCTGCTCGCTGCCCACTACCTCGGTCTGGTCGGACTCATCCTCCTTTACCTGCAGGTTATCCTCTCTGCCAGAGGCTATTTTCTCGACCGTCTTATTGGACCGGTCAAGCTGCTGCGCTGGCATCGGCTCAATGGTATAGCACTTCTGGTGCTGGCGGCCAGCCACATTTTACTGGTCCTTGTCCCGGAAGGGTTGGCCAACCTGCCGTTGGGAAAAAAATTCTGGCCCGAAATGGTGGGTGGCGCCCTGTTCATCATCATCATTCTGCTGGTTGGCTCTTCCTATTTTCGACAGGCCATTCGCCTGCCCTATAATATCTGGAAAATCTTTCATCGACCGGCGGGCTACCTGGCCATGCTGCTGGTCACCGTACATGTACTGTTCGTCAGCGAATCGTTTGAACAAACAATACCCCGTGTCCTTCTCCTCACGCTTTTCATCCTGATTGTAGTGTGGATTATCAGCATGAAATTCATGGGAGAACACACGGCCGGCAATTCATCTTAATAAGGAGGCAATCATGAAAACCCTAATGACATCGATTCTTACCCTGCTGCTGATCACCAGCAGCTCCCTCGTCTTCGGCGCCGCCCGCTCGTGGGAAGTGGACAAGGCCCATTCCGCCATCTATTTCAGCGTCGACCACATCTTCTCTAAGACGCGCGGTCACTTCAATGAGTTTGATATCGAAGTGAACTTCGACCCGGCCCAGCTCGATCAGTCCAGTTTTGTGTTCACCATCGAGGTGGACTCCATCGACACCAATATTACGAAAAGGGACAAGCACCTGCTGTCCGCCGATTTTTTTGAAAGCAGCAAGTTTCCGCAGATTACCTTCGCTTCGACCAAAATCACCGACGCAGGAAACGGTATGTTCGATGTGGCAGGCACCTTGACCGTCAAGGGCAAGAAGTATGATCTCACTCTGCCGCTCAAGCTCGTGGGAGTTACTGAGCATCCGGCCAAAAAGGGCACCGAGGTGGCCGGCTTCGACGGCACCATCGTCATTGACCGGCTGGCCCACGGCGTCGGCACCGGTAAATTCTATGATATGGGTGTGGTCGGTAAAGAAGTGGAGGTCTTGGTCACCCTTGAGGTTCTGAGCAACAAATAAGCTGCGGCAGGGATTTTAAAACTACCTTGCCCCGCGGAGTCGGCAGGCCGTCTCTGGTGCCTGAACCGTCTGCCTTGCCTGAACTGCTCTGGGCCCGGCTGTCCGGTGCGGTGCTCTGGTTGGGCCGGCAAACCCAACGATTCCCAAGATGAGCCATATGTTCCCATGATCGGACATGCGGCTCATATTTATGTTGCGCAATCGTCAGGAAGCTGTCAGATATTGCCCTCTAAACAATCGTCCCGGCGACTTCGGCGCCGCACCGTTCTCGAGCTCACTTTATGGGATATGACCTGTTACAGATAATCGGCAACGAAGCGGTCCTGCACAGCTATATGGACACATCGAGCCTCTGGCTGCTTCTGCTGCTGGTGGTGGTGAGTATCGCGGTGCTCGCCAAAGGAGCCGATTGGCTGATCGAAGGAGCGGTCGACCTGGCCATCAGGACCGGTCTGCCCAAGATCGTCATCGGCGCTACCATCATTTCTCTGGGGACCACCCTGCCGGAAGCGTTCGTCTCAGTAATGGCCGCTTTTATGGGCAATCCGGGCCTGGCTCTGGGTAACGGCGTGGGGTCGATTATTGCCGATACCGGTCTCATTTTCGGTCTTTCCTGTATACTCGCCTCGATGCCGGTAAATCGCTATATCCTTAATCGTACCGGCTGGATTCAAATTGGTGCCGCCCTGCTGCTGGTGCTGATCAGCGTGGTTGCCCTGGCGACCCGCACACCAGGCTCCCCTCCGATGCTCGAACGCTGGGTTGGATTTTTCTTCCTGGCACTGCTGGTCGGATATCTCTATATCACCTATCGCTGGTCGACCCAGAAAAATAATGAAACGGATCAGCTCGAAAACAATGGGGAAGTTGCCGTCAGAGGGTTGGGATTATCCTGGTTAATGCTGATCGGCGGCCTGATCCTGGTCATCATCGGAGCCCGCCTGCTGGTACCGGGGGCTTCCGAAATAGCTGAGCGAATCGGTGTACCGGACGATGTCATTGCCGCCTCCATGGTGGCCTTCGGCACCTCCCTGCCCGAACTTATCACGGCCATCACAGCCATCCGCAAGGGGCATCCGGAAATCACCGTGGGGAATGTGGTCGGCGCCGATGTGCTCAACTGCCTGTTTGTCATCGGTGCCGCCGCTGCGGCGGTTCCGCTTGCCATTCCGCACAATTTCTACTCCCTCCATTTCCCCGTCATGCTGCTCATTCTCCTGTCATTCAGGGTCTTCATCTCCACCAACAAAAGCGGTTATTTCAGCAAGTGGCAGGGAGTCTGGCTGTTGAGCATCTATGTGGGGTACCTGGTGATACAGTACACCTAATCCGGGGGGACGAAGGCGGCCACACCCGCCGTTCGGTCAAGACCGAGTACCGAGCCGAGTGAGTTAACAGGTTGGCTGCTCTGCAGGTCTAGACGGTGGTAATTTCCACGGGTATTTTTATTTCGGATGGGATACGACCCTGGCGCAGCATCTTTACAAAAAGTTCCTCTATCACGGGTTTACTGAAATAAAACCCCTGATAGATAAAGCATCCCTGGCGATTCAGATAGACCAGTTCCCGCTCGGTTTCTACTCCTTCGGCAATGACCTCGAGCCCGAGGTTTCTGGCCATCATGATGATGGTGTCGACCAGAATGACATCGTCCTCACTGCTATTGATGTCGTTGACGAATGAGCGATCGATTTTAAGAGTGTGCAGGGGCAGACTTTTCAGGTAGTTGAGCGACGAATAGCCGGTGCCGAAGTCGTCCACCGAGAATTTCACCCCCAACTCCTGTACCTTCATCATTCGTCCCACGATATCCATGCCGGTGGACACCAGGCTGCTCTCGGTGAGCTCGATCCCCAGATGGTGGGGGTCGGCGCCAGTTTCATTGAGAGTTCTCATGATCTGACTGACAAAGTCGGGCGAGGCGATCTCGATACCGCTGATATTTACAGAAATTGTCTGATCTTCTCTCAATAGCCCGGCGGTGCTCCACTCTTTTATTTTCCGGCAGGCAGCCCGCAGGACCCACTGGCCGATATCCTGCATCAGCCCAGTTTCTTCAGCAATGGCTATAAAAACATCGGGCGGGATCATTCCCCTCCGGGGATGGTTCCAGCGAAGCAGAGCCTCTGCCCCGATCAGGTTTCCACCAATATCGGTCTGCGGCTGGTAACAGAGGTATAATTCGTCCTGCTTGAGTGCCTGCCTCAGTTCGGTGGATAGATGCAGCTTCTCATCGGCAGCCTCCTGCATGCTGGGCAGGAAGAAGCAGATCTCATTGCGGCCGGCAGCCTTGGCCCGGTACATCGCCGTGTCCGCCTGCTTGAGAATATCATCCACCCCTTTTTCATCTTTGGGGAACAGCGTTATGCCGATACTAACCGTGCTCTGCAGGTCCCGTTCCCCTATTTTACAGGGGGAGGAGAGGCAGAGATTAAGCTCCTCGGCGATCTTTCTCACTTTACTGGCAGCAATCTTTGAAGAACTGCCCAGTTCTGTAAAGACCACGGTAAACTCGTCCCCTCCCATCCGGGCGGCAACATCTTCCTTGCGAATGAATTCGGACAATCTGCTGGCCACCATAATCAGATACTCGTCGCCCACGGAATGTCCCAGTGAGTCGTTGATGGTTTTGAAGTTGTCGATGTCAAGATAGAGCAGGGCGCCGAAGTAGTCATGCCGCTCGGCGCGGGATATCTCTCCTCCCAGGTAATCCAGGAAAAGGCGGCGATTGGGCAGCCCGGTCAGGGTATCATAAGAGGCGTGATATTTAATGAGCTGTTCGGACTTCTTTTTTTCGGTAAAGTCTTCGACGATGCAGATGCCGCCCGAGACCGCCTTTTCCGAATGCTGGATGGTTTTGAAAAAGACTCTGACAGGCGTCGTCTTGTTGCCGGTTACCGAGGTGTAATCACCCTCGAAATAGCCCTCTCCAGAGGTGATCGACTTTCTCAAGGCCCCGAGCAGGTCAGGATTTTCAAGGGTGGTAAGCATATTCATGCCGATCAGCTTCTCCCTGGCGGAGCCTAGAATCCGAATCAACTCCTCGTTGCAGTCGATGATCTTTCCGTTCGCGTCGTACTGCAGGATGCCCAGCGGTGCGTTGCTGAAGATATGGCGGTAGCGTTCTTCGCTTATCTTGAGGACTCTCTCGCGGTTGATGCTCGCATGCCTGAGCTCAATATTTTCGCGGATATTGAGATTAATCTTTTTCGAGCCCGACACCGTCACATACCAGAACAGGAGCACCAGAAAAGCTTTCAACAAGGAGGGCAGGGTCAGGTAAAGAAGCAGTTTCAGAATTACCGGAAAAAGGATGAAGCTCAGGAAACCTGAGACCGCCCTGAAACTTGGGCACAGGGATGAGACACCTCCAGCCGCCATACCGACCATGACCATGAAATAAACGATCTGGTGTGAAAGGCTGTGTTCGGGAAATATAGTGAATGCGGAAAAACCCCAGATCGAGGCAGAGATATAGTTGCCGACCAGAAAGCGCAGGTGCCAGTACTCCTGGTTGGCCGGATCATCTTTTCCTTCACGGGAGTAAAGTGAGAGAATCCGTAATCTTAGCGCTGAGACCAGCGTCAAAGCAGCAAGCCAGCCGAGCAATATACGCTGGTCAATCTCCGTCCACAGGGTGCCCACCAGCAGGCCGGCGGCAAGCACCGACACGATGATCGGCATCAGCGCGCTGGCGTAGAGCAGCCTGGTTTGCTCGGCAGCGATGTCTTGGGGCGTACTGTCCAAGGAGTTAGGTCGTAAATAGTGAGAAAATGATTGTTATCCGGTCGTCACTGTTGACGTCAACATGAGTTGAGGCTGCGGTAACGGCAACAGCGCAAACCACGAGACCCAGTCCGGCCTGCAGCGAATTGTCACCTTCCCGGGCAACCCGAAACAGTGAGACGGGCTGAACTCAAATCGCCACGTATTGTTATCATGCCACAACAATCGCCGAATCAAAAATCGATTTCTCATAATTTTCTAATCACATGGGCAAATAAATGAGGCGCCGCCTGGAGAAACCCGCTCTCGGGGATGATCGCCCGGGTCGATCAACCAGGCACCGTCGCGGCACAGTACCGATGGTTTTGCACGGCAGGCAGGTAAAAAGAAGGCTCACGGGCACCCGGAGTTCTCAAGACCGTCCGTACTGCCTGAAGGCTGGTCTCGGAGGGGCTAAGCTTCTCTTATTGATCTAGACTTTTCTAAACTTCACCCAGGTAGGCTTGGCTCCAGTGGCCGCACCGATCTTGGGATGCTGCTTCCTCGGGTCGGTTTCATCGTGTTCTTCAGGTCTATACTTGGGTCCGTTCGGATTCATCGCCATCTTCCTGCTGTCGTAGACGGTGAATATTTCGCCGTCGGAAAAGACAAACTCGAGGCGATAGGAGCGATCGTCGACCCATCCCGGCAGCGGAAACTTTCGGTGCCAGTGAGGCCAACTTCGTCCGTGTATCTTCGTCCACCAGGTTCTGTCTCGATTTTCACTGGTCTCGTTGGGATTGCCACCCCACTGAACCATTGTCCACTCCGAATCCTCGGTTTCCTGAGCAGTGGAAGCTTCCAGAGTGGCCTCCTCGGCTGCGGGCTCGTCAGCAGACTCGGCTGTGGTCTGAGCAACTGACTGAGCCTCGGGGGTCTCAGCCTTCTGCGTGGCTTCGGTCTCCTCGATGGCTTTGATTAACTCCTCCATCAGACCACTGGTGGTCGCATGGGCGGGAAGTGCGCCAAATTCCACCAGCGGCGTAGTCCACTTGTCCGGCAGCAAACTGCAACCGGTCACGGCCGCAGTGCCTACGGCCAGTTTCTTGATTACTTCTCTTCGTTTTCTGTCTTTAACGGGGGAGGACTTAATTGACACGGTTTCCTGCTCGTTCCGCAACGGGGGTCGATCATTTGTCGATGCCACGCTCACCTCTTTACTTAATTAATCTTGGCCGTCGGGCAATCAGGCAAAATTTATAGGAAAATACCTGATATATTTTAAAAAACAACCATAATCGACAAACCAAGACCCAAAATGGGAATACTTCGTCCCAAATCAGGGCCCATAGATGAGATCCCCATAGATCCTAACGATACGCGATTTCGGACTATCGTCCCAGGCCGTATCCCATGCGTCTGCCATCGGCGCCGCCGGCCAGAAGCCGCTGCTGCCGGTCGATGCGAATTGCTTGGGCACTTCCCATAAGAGGTGAAAAATCAGGTAATTGCCGAAGGTTATGACCTTTGTCTGAGAGGCGGTGAAGGGTTGTTTCTGGGAAACGATTCTCGAGCAGCAGTTCGCCGTCGGGCATCGATCTCCAACGGGGCGCATCGACGGCGCCCTGAACATCGGCTTCGAAATCGATGAGATTTACCAGCAGCTGCATGTTGGTCTGGGTCTGGCCATCGCCGCCGGGCGTTCCCAGAAGCAGGCAGGGCTGATCTCCCTCGAGCACCATCAGAGGATGGAGGGTGTGATAGGGGCGCTTGCGCGGCTCCAGGCGACAAGGATGGTGTGGATTCAAGCTGAATCCACGCCCCCGATTGTGGAGCAGCATCCCGGTTCGGGGAACCATGACGCAGGAGCCAAACTCCTGGAAGATGCTCTGAATAAGCACCGCCGCGTTACCGCCTGCATCGACGGCCATCATATAGACGGTATCCTCGCCTCCCCGGGCAAAACGGTACCTGCAGGGCTGCTCACCCGCCAGCGCAGCGATCCGGTCTCTCAACTCGAGCGTTTTTTCTGAACCCAGCAGAGCGTCCAAGGGCACGGAATGAAAGCCTGGATCACAGATGTGTGCATCCCGTTCGGCGAAGGCCTGTTTTTTTGCCTCAACCATGAGGTGTACGAGGTCGGCGGACCCAGGCCGCAGTGCACTCACATCGATCTGGTCAAGAATCCGGGCCTGCAGGAGCAGTGCCAATCCCTGAGACGGCGGCGGCTGGGTGGCCAGCGTAAAGCCACGGTAAGCCGCGGTAAGCGGCTGTTTCCAGATGACCCGGTAGTCAGCCAGGTCCTCAAGGCTGAAGAAGCCTCCAAGCTCGTCGCTGTGGCGCACCAGTTCTTCGCCCAACACCCCGCGGTAGAATGTTTCGGGACCCTGGTCAGCAATCAGCGCCAGGCTCTTCGCCAAGGCCGGCTGTTTGATCAGTTGGCCGATCTTCGGCGGCTGCCCGCCCGCTAGAAAAATCGAGGCGGCTGTCTGGGAATCGGCCAAGAGCTTGCGTTTTTTGACAATGGAGTCAAGCAGAGCTGGATAGGCGGGAAAGCCATCCCTGGCATAGCCGATGACCCGACCAATCAGGGTATCGAGGCCGAGGCTGCCGTACTCGTCGAGAAGTGCCTGCCAGCCCGCCAGGGCGCCCGGAACAGTGCAGCTGTGTATACCGGTGGCGGGGATCATCTGCAGGCCCATCTCCGCAAACGTGTCGAGACTTGCTTGACCAGGAGCATAGCCGGCGGCGTCAAGGGCTCGAAGCTGACGACTTTCTGCCCGGTAGACGAGGGCGAACAGATCACCGCCCAGACCACACATGTGAGGATTCACCATCGCCATGACCAGATTGGCCAAGACCAGCGCTTCGACAGCATTACCACCTTGGTCGAGAATGGAGCCCGCCGCCTGTACGGCCAGAGGATGATCAGCGGTCACCATCCAGTGGTTCCCCATGAGCAGGGGACGGTAGTTTCTAAAATATTCCTGCATAATCTCGACAACTCATGTGATGATGCCACAAGAGACAGGCACCGATGAAAATAAACAAGCTGCAGCATCCTGCCGCCACCCTGGACAGATGCTACACTGTAGTATTGAAAGAGATGCACAAGCAACCCCTGTCCGGTCTCTCATAATTAATACCATGACCACAGTTCGAGTTAAACAGCGCCAATGAAAAAAGCGGAAATTTACGATTGGCAAGGGCTGCGAAACGATCAAATTTTCTTTTAACAAAAATCAAATTTTTTTATTCAATAATACCGAAAGGATACAAATTTTGTTTATCTATATATATGTAATTATTGATATAATTTTTTTTTATCGCCTCTTTATTTTTGTTTTTGAATCGGGTAATGTGCAGTCAACCAATTCGAAAATGTGGAGAAAAACCTTCGAGCGTTTCGGACGTAGATTCGGGGAGCCTTAACGGGTGGCATCGGGTCAGCGCAGGCAGCTTTTCATAGCGTCGAGTTGGGGATGTGGAAATCACCATCGAGCGTTTGGGACGTGGATTCGGGGGACTTTAACGGGGACATCGGATCATTGATGGAAGGTTTTCACAGGGAAGGTTCTCCCCCCGGGCTTCTGCCCGGGTTCACGGAGGATCTTCCAACCCCGGGTGGAAATATAGGTGTCTTACCCACTCTATAAGAAGCCAGGGGAGATCAGGTCTGGTAAGGGGACTTGGTCGGAGGATGGTACCATGGCGTCTCGGACGTCAGCCAGGGGTGAGCCCATAAAAAGGTGAGTATCTGGCAACCAGGGTACGATTCTTAGTGACAGGACGCGGCGAAGCGTTCCGGGCGTTGATGTTGGGGGATGCCTATAGACGGCAGTTACATCCACACTCGCTACACCTGTCACGGTTGCTTTCAGGCATGCGGTTGACAGTTCCTGGCCGCCATAACAGGAACGGTCACAAAGTCTGGGTGTTCGGCGGGAACATCGATCGGTGTGACGCAGCGGATCGAGGCAATTTGGAAGGCCTGTCGGGTTCGGGTACAGCTCGGAACTGACGGCCTTCCTTTTTTTTTGGGCAACTCGCTTGCTT
Organism: Desulfobulbaceae bacterium; assembly: GCA_024640625.1. Classification (GTDB taxonomy): domain Bacteria; phylum Desulfobacterota; class Desulfobulbia; order Desulfobulbales; family Desulfocapsaceae; genus JABDQA01. Next base: position 20,721 of record JAHEER010000024.1, on the reverse strand, counting down.
TCCCGGTAAAGTCCAGATACTCAACGCCGGCTGCCGCCGTGAGGCTTACCGTCATACAAACTCCCATTGACGGTGGCCAGAAACTTCTCCAGAGAGACATTCTCCTGCAGTATCAGCCCTTTCCCCGGTAATTCCCCGCGGTCAACCATTTCCACGACGGCACAGACCGAAGCCGCGGTCGTCCAGCCGATCGCCCTGCGCTCCCTTCCAGCTATGGCAGCGGGCATAAAGGTTCTGACAAATTCCTCTCGCGACAATCGCTTGGCGATCCAGCCCTCGACCGAGACATGAACATAGACGACATCTTTGCTCACCGGCGGTTTGGCGTTGACCAGTATTCTTCCGGCCTGATCCCGGTCTTCACGCATGAGCAGTTCATGGAAAAAGAAATTCAGCAGCTCTGCATGGCCGGGATATCTGATCGATTTGTAATCGAGGTTCTCCACCAGTCCTTCGTAGCTATCGCACATGGTGCCGATGCCGCCGGACGTGGTAAAGGCTTCGAACTGAAGACCGTCAATATGGATCTTTTCGAGCCACTCCATGGGTGAAACCCATTTGCGAACACCATTTTCGATCACTTCACAATCGTTAAGATATTCGTTAACCACCCCTTCTGGAGACCAGTTGAAGGCATAGCCCAGCATCCCTGTGGGATGTTGGGGCAAGGCTCCAGCCCGCAGCTTTATCGAACGTATTTTACTGAATTTTGCGGCCAGAAATGAGCCGGCAATGGCGACGAAGCCGGGGGCCAGCCCGCACTGAGGCGCCACCGCAACCGGGCTCGATTCGCTCATGGCTCGTATCTCCCCAGCGGTGGCGACATCCTCGGTGAGGTCGAAATAGTGAGTGCCCGAGGCTATCGCTGCTTTCGCAACCTCAACGTTGAACCAGTAGGGCAAACAGGAAATTACTGCATCACATTCCCGGAGTGCGCTGCCGAATTCAGCCTGGTCCTTGACATCCAGCTTTCTGCTGGGAAAGGAGAAGCCGGTCCCCACCTCCAGATCTGCCCCGCCCACCTCGAAACCGGTTTCATGCAGAAGTTCGGCAACCAGATGGCCAACCTTGCCAAGCCCCAGCACCAAGACTCTGGTAATTCTATTCTTCAAAGTCTTTTCCCCCCGTGGCGCACCAGTTTGTGGACATATGTCACCCTGCGCCCATGTATGACCTCCCACGGTTAACGGCGCTGCAGCAAAGGTCCGGGAACAGTGCCACCAACAGGGACACGATTACATGGGGCGGCAGAGCTTATAGTTCAAAAACAATTCCCTGCGCCAGCGGCAGTTCCAGACCGTAATTTATCGTGTTGGTCTGCCTGCGCATATAGCCCTTCCAGGCATCTGATCCCGATTCCCTGCCGCCGCCGGTCTCCTTTTCTCCGCCGAAGGCACCGCCGATTTCCGCACCGGAAGTGCCGATGTTGACATTGGCAAGGCCGCAATCGGAGCCTACCGCCGAGAGGAATAACTCCGCCTCCCGCAGGTCCTCAGTGAAAATCGACGAGGACAGCCCCTGCACCACTCCATTCTGCCGCGCGATCGCGTTTTCAACCCCACCTTCATAGGTGATAAGGTAGAGGATCGGAACAAAGGTTTCCTGCTGCACCACCGGATAATCATTTTCGGCCTCGGCCAGCACTGGCTCGACATAGCAGCCCGACTCGAAGCCCTCGCCTTCGAGTACACGACCGCCGCAGATGATTCTGCCGCCCTGTTCTTCCAGCTTCTGCAGAGCGTCCCTGTACTCCCGCACCGCCTCCCTGCTAATCAGCGGGCCCACATGGTTATTCTGATCCAGCGGGCTGCCGATACGCAACGACTCATAAGCGCTGACCAGAGCCTTTTTCACTTGGGAATAGACATCTTGGTGAACGATCAGGCGCCTTGTCGTGGTGCAGCGCTGACCGGCGGTGCCAACCGCGCTAAAAACGATGGCGGGAACGGCCCGACCCAGATGCGCCTTGGGGGTGACAATAATTGCGTTGTTGCCGCCCAGTTCGAGAATTGAACGGCCGAAACGACCGGCAATGACTTCGGCGCCCCGCCGGCCAACTTTTGTGGAGCCGGTGATGGAAACCAGAGGAAGACGACGGTCATGGAGAAGACGCTCGCCGACCGTCGCCCCGGTCCCCACTACCAGATTGAAAAGCCCTTCCGGCAGGTTGTTTTCTTTTATAACCCTGCCCAGTAGATGCTGAATGGCAATGGCCGTCAAGGGCGTTTTGGAAGACGGTTTCCAGAGGGTGGTATCGCCGCAGACGGTGGCGATCATCGCATTCCAGGACCAGACTGCGGCTGGAAAGTTGAAGGCGCTGATAATTCCCACAGGGCCGAGCGGATGATACTGCTCGTAGAGGCGGTGCTCGACCCGCTCCGAGCTCATGGTTCTGCCGTAGAGCTGGCGGGACAGGCCGAGGGCGAATTCGCAGATATCGATCATTTCCTGCACTTCCCCAAGCCCTTCCTGCAGGGACTTCCCTGTCTCCCAGGTAATCAAGGTACCGAGTTCGGTTTTGGCGGCGCGCAGGGTCTCACTGATTTGACGTACGATGTCCCCTCGCTTGGGAGCGGGAACCTTACGCCACTCCCCGAATGCCTCTTGAGCCGCAGCCGAGCAATGCTGGTAATCGGCGTCCGAGCAGCGCTCCACCGTGGCCAGAAGTCGACCGTCAACCGGTGAGACAACCTCTATGCGTCCCTCGGCAGCAGTAGTCCGCCAGGTGACACCCGTTGATGCTCCCTGGTTCTGGCTGGAGATTCCCAGATCGTCAAGAAGTTTCATCATTCCCCCCTCGATGTGCTCTTAATTGCTGTTCTGCTGCCGCAGTATTATATAGCGCTGCCTGGCCAACTCGAACTCGATCCAGTTGTCCAGGTACGAACCCAGCGCCTCCCGATAGTGGGCCAGCGCACCTTCTCTCTCCCCTTCTGCCTCAGCCTGAAATCCGAGCGCGGCATGGGCGGTCAGGACCTTTTCGGGGATGGTGCCCGCCTTTTCCAGGAGGTCCTCCTCACTTCTTTCGTGCAGCAGGGATTCACAGACCTGCCGGTACCAGATCGTCTCAGTCGCCGGACAGATTTCGGCCAGCCGCTTGCGGCTCTCTTTCTCTTTACCGCTATGATGCAGAACCGTTGTGGTCAGCAGCCGCAATCCGAGCCTGAGAGGTTCTTCCCGTCCCGGAACCTGAAGAAACTGCTCGGCCAACTTGAGCGACTGGGACCACTCCGAGGCCATGGCACTGTAAAATGAGGCGTAGACCAGCAGTTTCCTGTTTTCCGGCTGCAGGTCGTGAATCTGCACCAGAATAGCACTGCGCTCCTCCGGTGTGGCGACCGTCCCTTCAAATTTGGCAACCAGGGGTTCCAACCAGCTAAGGCGCTCCGCACGTTCGTCTGTCAGTTCCTTAAGGTCCTCAATAAAAGCGCTGCGCTCATTTTGCTGGGCGCTTCCCGGCCTGAATAAATGGACCAGGGCAAGATAGCGCGACCAGTCATCGGGATCGGCTGCTCTGGCTGAAGAACTGAACAATGCCCTGGCTCGGGCGCTATCCCCGTCACTCTCCGCGATGAGACCGGCGACGAAATGAAGCCAGCTTTTTTCCGAAGGCAGATTCCAGGACTCCAGGTCGTTTTCGCTGAATTGGCCGCTGCTGAGCAAGCGGGCGAGGTAGCCGTAAAATTCGCCGGGCGAACGCCAGTCTAACTGCATCAGCCGGGTCAGGGAGTTGTCATCTGATCCGCGCTGGCCCCAGGCCTTGATCAGGGCTTTGAGAAGCAAGGCCTCGTGATTTTCATGGTCGATCGACAGTGCCCTGTCGACAAGCGGGGCCGCGCCGGCCAGGTCACCATTACAATAATGCATCACCGCGGCGCCCATGATCAGCGAGGGGGTGTCGCTTCCCTCGAGGCTTTGGTCGGCTCTGCGCTGTGCCTCGATCCACTTACCCTCAAGGGCAAGGCGCTGAATGTCTTTGATTACTCCGGAGGCTGACAGATCAAGCACCCCGTTCCATTTGGGCCGGCCGGCCTTGAGTTCATCGATGAAGCGAACCGCCTCGGTCACTGGCAGCACAAGACCGATATCTGAGAGCGGGGTGATCACCACCATGGGAGCCATGGCCACGTCGGTGGCCACCGCCGAGGCGATGCCGATCACCTTGCCGTTTTTGTCGATTATCGGCCCCCCGCTGTTGCCCTTGTAAATCGAAGTGTCGACTTGAAAAAAATTTCTGAACGTGCGGCGTATATGCCCCCTGGTCACGCTCACATTGATCACGTCGGCTTGGGTTCTGCTGCCCAGGGGAAAACCCAGCGCAATAACCGGGGACAAACGCTCCAGCTCTTTCATCCGGAAATCCCTGTCCAGGGGCAGCACCATGAGACCCTGGGGGACCCTGTTGATTTTCAACACCGCGAAATCGTCCTGCAGCGGCGCCCTGATCTTCTGAGAGGTTCGCGACGGCGGTCTGGCTACTCCGGCAATGCTGACACTTCTGCTGCCGCCGCGCCGATAGGCCGAATCGAGGTCATAGATATCCTCCAGCTCCTCACCGGCACCGATCCCCATCAGCTGGCTGAAAGCGCTGTCACCTTCAAACCACAGGTAGAGCTGATATTCGAACAGCGGCGTTTTGTCCGCCGCCCGGATCTGTTCGATGATGTTGAAGAGCGTGTCGTCCTTAAGCCACGGGCAGGCCACATGCCGATTGGTCAGGAGGTAGCCGGCTTCATCGACGAGAAAGGCCGTCCCCTCCCTGATCTGGCTGTAGACTACCATGTCGTCAACCCTGAGGTGGTACTGCACCATCACGAAGGCGACGGAACCGGCATAGCGCTTGGCATAGGATTCCAGGGCCGACTCTATATCCCCGTTAGAGCGCTCGAACGAAAAGAAGTAGATTCCGCCGATGATGAGCAGGATGGTGAGAAGAATGCCGAAGCCGGTAACCGTTCTCCTCAATCGTTTCACTTCTTTGGCCGTCTCGGGAGGAGGTGTGTCTCTGACTTCCTCGATCTCCTCCCGGATTCTGCTCAGCGCCTCGGCCACTTCCTGCATGGATCCGGGTCGCACATCCCGATCATCGGCCAGCATTGAGCGAATGAGAACGCTGATCTCCTGAGGAAAGGTTTCTTCCTTGAGAATCGGTCGCGGATCGCAGAGATCCATATCGGCGCTCAGAATCTGTGAAAAAATCCGGCCCAGGGACCAGATATCGCTTTTGTAATCGAGGGGACGCCCACCGCTGATGTCCGGATGACAGTCGAGCAGATTCTGCAGCATTGGCCCGGGGCGCGCCATTTTCGGATCGAGAAAGCGTGACAGTTTATAGTCGATCTTGACATTGACCCGGTCGGAATCACCCTTGAGCACCAGGATGTCGTTGAGAATAAGGTGGGGAATGAAATGGCCGCTCTGATGCAGACCTGAGAGGATGGCGGCCAACCGGTGAAACAGATCGTAGGCCACCGACGTATCCTGCAGCCGCCCCGAACTCAGCAGACTGCCCCAGCTCTCCGCCTCGACCCACTCGCTGACCCGGTACCACCTGCCGTCGGCGGAACATCGTATGGAATAATGCTGGACGAACCATTCGGGCGGCAGTTCCCCGAGGACCTGCAGCTCGCTGGTCAACCGTTCGGCAACCGTCTCATCGACGCCTGAGTCGGCGGTGAACAGGCGCAGGGCAACGGGCTCTTCCGCCCCTTCATCGATGGCCTTGTAGAGTATCGATGCACGCCCTTCATGAATGACTTCGAGAATTCTGTAAGTATCAACTCGGCTCAGTCCTTCAGCAACTTCGCTGCCGCAGTTCGGGCAGATCTTGACGGATTCGGCCAACGCCTGACTGCAGTTGCTACAGAGCTTCATAGTCTTCCTCCGCGCTCCCGCACCCGAACAGGCGGCTGTCTGTCAACCCGCAAATAAGCCAGCCCTGAACCCGAGCACGAAAATCGAACCGCTGCCTGGGATTTCTCTTACTTATATGATACCACGTAAGCCCCCATTGAGAAAAATCGAGACCTAGGAAATGGCTGCGAGTAGAGGAGACCGTATGGATACACAGCAGGTCAGGAGGATCTGAGCCGCCGCCCTGCGAAGGACCCAGAAACGGCGGCAGGTCCTCATGAGCCCCTCAGGCATCGGGCATGAGCGACCGGCCGTTGTTGAGTTCCGCAAACTTCGCTCGATTTTCTTTGACCCTCTCAACAAGATCTTCGACTTTCCTGATTTTCCGTCCCTCGTAACTTGCTTTCACCGAGCGGTTCTTGCCGTCGTCGTTGAACAGCACGATCCTGCCCTTGGTCCCCATTGCCAGTACAGCCAGCAGGTCCATCCGCTCTGCTGCCAGCTTCACTTCGTCAACATAGTTGTCGAGTACGTACACCTCTTTTTGTCCTTCGGGAGCGTCCGGCTTGGCGACATAGAGCAGCACCATGTGGTCTTCGCCCGTCGCCTTGATTTTTACGTACGCAAGAGCCAGGTTCTCGTCCGAAATACCAAGGTTTCTGAGAATGACCCATTTCACCAGGGCGATATCCTCGCAATCGCCGCCGAAGGTGGTGATTGTCTCCAGAGGGGTGGCCCAGTAATCCGCTTCTTTCCAGTGATTGGCATCGGCGATCCAGGGCAGGTGATTGGCCACCTGATTAGTTTTGACCACCTTTTCCATGTCAGGAATACTCTGGTTGTCGATAATGAACTTTTCCACAAATCGCATTCGCTTTTCCGCCTCTTCTCCATACTCCTGTTTGATATAGGCAAAGACGTTTTCGGACCAGGGCTGGAATTCGGCTCGAGAGTAAGTCCCTCCGAGAAGAGTGGCGGCCAACAGACAGAGAATCACAGTTCTTAAAAATACCATCTTATTGCTCCATTTTGGCACTGACAGCTTTGCTTACATCCTCTGATACATCTGCTGCTCTGTCAACTCGAGGCAACCGGTTCCGACACAACTGAATTCGGACGCTCTGCATAGAGGCGACGCAGTAAGCGCAAATATGATCGTTACTGCCCAAGTTTTTTCTTCAGATCGTTGAGCAGGCCCTGGGCCGCCTCCTCCATCTTTTCGGACAGTTTCTTCTCCACTACCGCCTGCAGACTTTGAGCTGCTATGTCGCCGATGATCACCCCACCGACTTGGGCCGGCGTCAGCCCCTCGGTCCCGCCGACATTTTCTTTTACGATGTCGGGGAGAACCACCTGCGTCGGCTCCTGGCCGGGTACCACGCCATTGACCGTCACCCCGGTAATCGCCAGCTTGGTGAAACTGAGTTTGACCGGCTCTTTGGTCCCCGTCTCTTCCTGGGAGGGCTGTTCTTCAGCTGCTTTCTCGTCGGTTTTAGCGCTGTTTTGCTTGATATTGTCGAGCAGGGTCTGCATATTTGAGCTCCCCTGCTCATTTACCTCAAGATCGACCACGGGACTCTGGATATTCAGTTCCCTGATCACTATGGGTTGACTGCGCATGGAACTGAGGTCGAGGCCCAGCCGGATGTTGTCCAATTTAAAAGCATTTACCGCCTTATAGCCCGGCGGGTTGGCAATGGAAACACCGGAAATCTGCCCCATGCCGCTCTTCAGATCAAGATCCACGGATGTCACCGTAACCGGTACCCCGAGCAGCTCTGTTCCCGCTCCTTCGATTACACCTTTGAGAATTTTGTCCAGATTTCCAACCAGCAGGTAGAGAGCGATTGCGGCGACAACCGCCAGGCCTGCAACACCAATCAGGATTTTCTTCATTACCTTCTCCCTCTATGTATTTTAAGCCAACAGCACCAAGTCCTGATCCAGCCGGAGCGGCAGCAGGCTAATCAAAAGTGATCAAAAGCCTTCGAGAACGATTTTCCCGCAGGACCTGCCGCTTTCCAGAAGGGCGTGGGCCCGCTTCAGGTGGGCGGCGCAAATGGTGCCGAAATGTTCATTGAACGTGCTGCGCAGCATACCTTCATCAACGAGGCTGGAGACCTCCTCGAGCAGTCGATGCTGCTCGATCATGTCGGAGGTGGCGAACAGCGACCTGGTAAACATGAGTTCCCAGTGCAGGGACACGCTTTTACGCTTGAGCAGCCGGACATCTATGGGCTCGGGATCGTCGATCAGGGCGAATTTCCCCTGGGGGGCAATGGCATCAACGATCTGCTCGAAATGGAGGTCGGTTTTATTCAGACTGACAATGTAGCGCGGCGGTGCAGCGCCGATTTTTTTAAGTTCATCGACCAGAGGGCGGCTGTGATCGATAACTTCATGGGCCCCAAGTTCTCTTATCCAGGTGCGGGTGTGCGCTCGTGACGCAGTGCCGATCACCTGCAGACCGGTCAGCTGGCTGGCGAGTTGCACCAGGATTGATCCGACCCCGCCGGCGGCCCCAATAATCAGCAGACCGTCATCACCAGTCCGTTCCCGGGGCACCTGCAATCGATCGAACAATATCTCCCAGGCTGTGATGCTGGTCAACGGCAGGGCCGCGGCCCTGGCAAAATCAAGCGAGGACGGCATGGTACCAACCAGCCGTTCATCGACGAGATGCAACTCGCTGTTGGTACCCGCTCGATCGATCGCACCGGCATACCAGACCCTGTCACCCGGCTTGAACAGTTGCGCATCAGGTCCGACGGAGCGGACAACGCCCGTCGCGTCCCAGCCGAGAACCTGCCATTCACCCGGCTGCGGTTCTGCCCGCATCCGCACCTTGGTATCCACCGGATTGACCGATATCGCCTTGACTTCGACCAGCAGGTCGCGGCCGGCAGGGGTGGGGTCTCCGAGGGTTATATCCTGCAGTGATTCCTGGTGCTCGATGGGCAGTGATTTCTGATAGCCGATTGCTTTCATGGTGTGCTTCCCCTAACTGTCAAATGATGGTTGTCTGCGGCCCCATTATGTATCGAACACAGATAATCCCTCGTGGAGAAAATGCAATCAAAGGAACCACTAAGTATCTGGCGCACCGGCGAACCCAGATCTTTCTAGTGTGCCTGAAATCGGAACTCCTGGTGAAGGCAGGCAGTCCGGCTGTCTTCCTTCTCAGCCGTCTCTGATCCTGCTTGACAATCTTGTTGCAGACAATGGCATGAGCCGCCAAAGTGACTACATTTACAGATGTACATTATCTCAACCCATTCGGGAATAGTGATAACGTCAATCGAGGGAAGTTCACAATCTTTTTCAATTTCATCCATCGGGAGGAACACAACATGATACGCAGAGCCTCAATCATTCTGGCAAGCTTATTGGCAATCGCCCTGTTCAGCACCACTGCGTTCTGCGACGACAAAGTCGAGGCCGAGAATCTGATCAGCAAGGCGACGGCAGTGGTCAACAGTTTCGCGACCGATCCTGATCTGGAATGGTTCCGCGAAAAGGTAAAAGAAGCAAAAGCCATCATGGTTATACCGCAGAGTATTCAAGGTGCTTTTTTCATTGGTGGCTCGGGAGGCTCTGGGGCGCTCTTGAGACACGAGGCAGAATCTGGTACGTGGGGTTACCCCGCTTTTTATACCGTTGGATCTTTATCGTTTGGATTACAGTTTGGTGGTGAAGCCTCTGAGATAATTTTACTCGTCATGAGCGAGCGGGGAATGGAAAAACTTTTGGCGAGTTCGTTTAAGCTCGGCGCAGACATAACGTTGGCAGCTGGACCGGTGGGGGGAGGTGCTGCAGCCGGAACTGCCGATGTATTGTCATATGCAAGGTCCAAAGGCGCGTTCGCCGGGGTCTCTCTTTCTGGAGCAGTCGTTAAAACCAAAGACAAATTCAACGAAGCCTATTACGGCCAGGCCGTGAGCCCCACGGATATCCTGATCCGTAAAACCGTATCCAACCCGCAAGCCGATCAGTTACGCCAGGATATCGCCTCAATTACTGGGAAATAGTTCATGACAGGGTCTGAAATGGTGAGCCCCCTGCGGGGGGCTTCATTCATAGAGGAGCTTTTAGATGAGCGTATTTTTCGTGATCAGCACCTCGGAAATACTCGACCAGCAGCGCTATGAGAAATATGTGGAGCTGGCCAGGCCGATCGTCGAGAGCCATGGCGGTGAATATCTGCTCCAGTCTGAAAAGGTCATCCACTCCAAAGACTGGCAGACCAAGAAGATCATCATCATAAAGTTTGCCAGCAAGGAGCAGATGGACCAGTGCTTCCAGTCGGATGAATACCGGAAGATAATTCCTCTCAGGGAGAGTTCCATCGTCTCCAGATTTGTCATGGTGGAATCCTAGCTGATTACCCGGGTCAAGGCAAGGCGTCGATGGTGAGAAAAAGGAGTTGCCAAGAAGAAGCCGAGGTCCCGTTGGGAGGACCTCGGCTTCTTCCCTGCGCCTAAGTCAGTGGCCTACTTCTTGTCCGGTAGAGAGGTGATCGTGCCGTCCCAGGTATCGACCTTACCGGAGGACAACTCTTTTTCAGAGAACCAGGTCTGGGTGACGTTCTTGGTCTCGGTGAAAAAGGCGAAACCGTCCCGCCCCATGACATGCAGATCACCGAAGAATGACTGTTTGTGACCGGTGAAGCCGAATATGCCGACCGGTACCGGGATGCCGACATTGATGCCAACCATACCGCCGTCGGTCCGATAGGCAAACTCGCGGGCATAGTAGCCATTCTGGGTATAGATTACCGACCCGTTGGCAAAACGGCTGTTGTTCATGATGGTCAGCCCCTCCTCGAAATCGCTCACCCGCTTGACACAGAGTACCGGACCGAAAATTTCTTCATGGCCGATAGACATATCCTCGGTCACCTGGTCGAAGATGGTCGGCCCGATAAAATAGCCGTTTTTACACCCTTCAGGTACCTCCGGATTGCGGCCGTCAAGCACCAGCTCGGCCCCCTCCTTGACGCCCGTCTCTATCCAGTCCAGGACGAAATCCATATGCCCTTTATTGACCACCGGTCCCATCTGGGAGCTTTTTTCATAGGCTGGGCCCTGATGCTTCTGGTGTTCGACGGCGAACTTTTTCAGATACCCCACCAGTTCATCGGCGATGGCGTTTTCGACGACGATTGTAGGCAGGGCCATACAGCGCTGCCCGGCGCAGCCGCAAAAGGCATTGATAATGCCGTGGGCGGTGCGCTCGATTTTACAGTCGCGCAGAACCAGGGCGTGATTTTTGGCCTCGCACAGCGCCTGCACCCGCTTGCCGTGGGCAGCGGCAGTAGTGTAGATGTGCTTGCCGACCTTGGTCGACCCGACAAAGGAAACCCCTTTGATGTCAGGGTGGCTTAGCAGGATTTCGGCCTGATCCCTGCCAGCGGTAAACACGTTGAGGACGCCAGCGGGCAGGCCGGCCTCCTGCCACAACTCCATCATCCGCATGGATGATTGCGGTACGAAACTGGCGGCTTTCAGGACCATACAGTTGCCGGTGGCGATACAGATCGGGGTCATCCAGCCGTGGGGTATCATGGCTGGAAAATTCCATGGGGCGATTCCGGCGAACACGCCGATTGGGTGATGGTACTGCACGGTGTCGTAGCCGCTGGACACCTGCATGAGCGACTCGCCTTTCATCAGATGGGGTGCGCCGGTGGCAAATTCAACCACCTCGTTGACCTTGAGCACATCGCCCATGGCCTCCTCCCAGGCTTTGCCCATCTCCATGGCCAGCAGATAGGTCAGTTCCTCGAGGTGTTCATCGATCAGATGCTTCATCCGAAACAGGACCTGGACCCGCTTGTTGACCGGTGTGGTGGACCAGCCCGGGTAAGCCCTGGCGGCGGCCCCGATAATCTGCTCGACCTCCTCCGAAGTACATTGTGGAGCCCGGGCAATAATCTCGCCGGTTGATGGATTGTAGCAGTCCATGTACTTATCGGTTTGGGAAATTTTCCACTCACCGCCAACATGGTATTTCAGGGTCCTGATCTTACCGGCAGGATCCTCAACAAAATAGCGTTGGGCAGTGTCTGTAGGCATGGTAGTCATAGCGGCTGTCTCCTCTGGTAAATGCAATTAAAGATAATTTCTGAGGCACGAAGCCTTTCCGGCTTCAATAAAAAAAATGTCGTCTTCAGTTTAGAGTAGAAAAATCGGGTCGTCAACAAATATTATAATATTTAGATATTTATCGGCTGTGCATTCCACCGTTTCGCTCAGGACGACAAGTCTGTTAACTGTGTATGAGGTTAAAATCAGCAGGTTCAAAAGGTTTTTCACCCATCTTCTCTGCGAGATAGTGCCCCACCTCCAGCACATCATCAGTCATTGCCTCGCTTACCCCATCCGGGTCTTGCTCAGCGAGACACGATAGTATGCGACGATGCGCCTGCCGAACCCTGGTATAAAATTCAGCTGGTAAATCCAAGGATTGTTTGATTGCATCCAGGTGGCTTTCGATGAAATCAACGATGAGTATGAGCATTGAGTTATTGGTAATACGCGCAAGATAGCGATGAAAACCAATATCCTTGGTTTTGTTGTTCTGCGGGTCAGATTCTTCGGAGCTTATGAATGATTGCAGGGTAATCAAGTCTTCCTCATTGATTTTTGCTGCAACCAGACGGGCAATATTGGGTTCCAGCATAAAGCGAATCATGGTTATTTCTGCTATCGAAAGAGATTGAAAATGAAGGAAATTCATCATGCTGTGAATAGTTGTCTGGAGCTTCACCTCGGTAATGAACACACCGCCCGTGGCGCCCTTGCGCGATTCAACAAGGCCCATGACCTCGAGGGCCCGCAGGGCTTCTCTCAGGGTTGCCTTGCTCACCTCAAACTGACTCACTAATTCCTTTTCAGAGGCCAGCCGATCGCCCGGTTTCAACTGCCCCGACAACACTGCATCCCTGACTTGGGCAATAATCAGATCGGTTACTTTCTCGCTCTTTCTGGCGGTATCAAACATCAAATGCACCTCGCTTTTCAAAACCAGTGCCGCATGTGCAGCGCCTCTGTGACCAAAGATTGACCAGTATCTGCCAAGTAAAAATGATTGATTCGGACAGAGATGTCAATGCAAAATATATAAATATTATTATATATTGTCACAAGGAAAACCGTGTCCCTGCTCTGCGGGGTATGTGCCGTCGCTCCCCTGCCATGATCCTTGCAGTCGACTGGACCTAATAGCTTTCTCACTGAACAAATCTGTGCTATGAATTACCCTGCGTTCCGTCAACCAAAATCACGGCAGAGAGAATGACAAACCAGTCCGGCGCGAAAAGATTTGAGGTGATCGACATCGCCCGCTGTTATGCAATGGCGCTTGTCTTTTACGGTCATTTCATAGAAGAGCTGATGCTGCTCAAAAACCCGGTGGCAGCGGCCCAGTACAAATTCATCTATTCCTTCCACATGGTGCTTTTCGTCGTCCTGGCTGGGTATGTGGCCAGAGAAGATACTTTCAAGATAGGTGTAGTTCAGTTTATCAGAGACCGGTTTATCAGCCGCCTGGTGCCTTTCATCTTTTTCACCCTGCTGATGATGGTGCCCCCCATATTTTTCGAAGGAAAGTTTTTCAACCTTGATCTGCCCAGCCTGGAGGGCTACCTGGGCGGTCTCAAGGCAACCATCTTCGGACTGCCGTTATTCTGCGTCCCCTCCTGGTTCCTGCTTCTTATCGTCGGCATTGAACTCGTTCACTACGCTGCCTTCCGTTTCCTGAAAGACTCTAACGCTAAAATTCTCGTGGCCGCGGTGGTATTCTATATTGTCGGCTATTATCTCAACCTCAAACTCGATATCTTCAACCCGCTGAAGGGAAGAACCGTAGGCTGGAACTACCTCTTCATCCATGAGGCCATCACCCTTTATGCTTTTTACCTGATCGGCATCTACCTGCGTCGCCACGATTTGTTTTCAGAGCGGCTCCCTGCCAGGGTGGCAGGTCCCGGGGCACTTGGGGGCTTCATCCTGGTGCTCCTGTTATACAACCAGAATAACGGCCCCTTCAATTTTTCCGTCTACGACGCGGTGGTGATCATCTTCGCGTCCCACGGTCACATCCTGCTCTTTGCCGTGACCGCATTAGCCGGCTGTCTGCTGATTCTGTGCCTCGCCGCCCTGACCAAAGTCCCTAAGACCGTATGCTACCTGGGTCAGAACACCCTGGTGCTCATGTGTCTGAATGGCATCTTTTACCACTACATCAATCCCCCGCTGGCCACCTGGCTGCTCGACACATTTGGAGGGTCAGTGCTGACAGTGACGCTTGCCGGCTCGGTGACCACGATAGTGAGCCTGCTTTTGTGCGTCCCTCTGGTGTACGTATTCAATAGATTCACCCCGGGCCTGATCGGCAAAAGCAAGAAGCGCCGGTCAACTGTGCCAACGCCTTGATATCCAGAGCTGTCCATCGATTTGACAATTATGATAGCCCCTAACGAATTGGTGATTACCTTTTCTGGGAAATCAGCCAAAAAAGGTATCCATGAGCACCTCCAAACAACTAGAAGAAAAATTACTCTACCTATATCGGATCAATAACCTTCTCCAGGAGCTGCAGAAGGTCTGCCTGGAACTGAGCAGGCAGACGCCGGACCGTCACTATACCTGTTACCGCAATATCCCGATGCTGAGCGACAACGTTGCGCCGCTCACCCGCCCCGAAGACCTGCGCAAAGATTTCAGGCTCGTCGGCTCCTACCGGCTGGTGCTGCAGGGCCTGCCTTTCAATCCCCCGCGCCTGCAGGCCAGACCGGGCTCCATGGAGTGCGCGGAAACGGAGGAAATCGCCAGACACATGCGGCGCATGATCGGAGATCTCACCGGCACCTGGCACCGCGGGCCGCTCTGGGAGATTTCCGGGGCCGGTCTCTATACCGAGTTGAAGCGCACTTATATGCTCGACTATCTCCGCTACTTTCTGGCCGTGGCCGAAGAACGGGTCAAACCGCACTGATTAGCCCCCTACCTGCGTCCTGCAGAGGGTACGAAACCTACGCAGTGGTCTCAGTGCTCACCGTGCCGACCTGTGGAGCATGGTCAATTAGTCCAGCCGCCCGATTCTTGACTTGCTCAATGTCATGGCTAATCTGTTAACTAGATGGCTTCCGGGCGGAAGGCATCTCACACACACAAAAAAGCGACGTCTCAGCGTATCATAGAGAGGTGTAAAATGAGCGATAACAATCACAAAACACTATGCGCCCATGTTGAAGAGGAACTGCAGGTGAAGGACCCCCAGGCCTATCTGAAACTGATTCAGCCGGCCACCCACTATTGTGAAGGCTGCGGCCGGAGTGCGGCAAAAGCAGAAAACGTCTGTAAACCCAAAGAAATGTCTTGATCCTGGCGCTGCCAATCGCCTGGTCTCGGGTACCGAGGCGAGGCGATTGGTGCCCTTCCACGGGGCACACGGCCGAAACGCTCCCCTCTCCAGAACCGCCTCAGCGCCGCTGAAAATTTCATATCATGAAGAGAATGCTTCCCGCACCTGGCTCGCCCTGCCGATGGCACAGTATGGTTCTCCCGATTCTGCCGAGGGGGTTAAAGAATTTTCAGAGAGCTGACAATGGCTTACAGAGATATTGATCATCTGCTTTTGAACCTCAACAAGGGCCCCGGGGCAGGCGACCGACCCGGGTCAGCTGCTGCCGGGCTGCCCCGCCCGGGTGACAGCGTCATGGTAGCAGTCGGCGATAAAGGCCTTCTTTCTATCCTGATACACCGGGCCAGCGCCGGCAGCATGACTCTGGCAGGGGAGGCCGTGGGCGACATACGCGCAGAAGACGGCTCCCAGATCATCGGTGATGCCGCCCATGTGCGCTTCTCCTATCAGAAAATCGCCGGCATCAACCGGCGCTAGCTCGTTGCCCGCGGCCATGCTGATCAGGCAAAGCCCCGTCGATATCACGGGCGCTGACTCCCCCGCCATTCCGGGTCATTACCAGGACACAACAGCCAACCGACAAAACATCCACCACCCTAAACGGTGACCTTTATGAAACGACGCAGTCACAACATTACCGGCAGTCACGCTGCCGGAAACTGGGAGGAGAGAACACCGGCGCGAACCATGCTGCGGGCGGTGGGCTTCAACGATGGGGATTTTCAGAAACCACTGATCGCGGTGGCCGTACCTCATACCAACGGCACACCCTGCAACGACCACATCCGGGAACTTGGCGATTTGGTGCAGCAGGAAATCGAAGCCGCCGGTGGCAAAGCCATTGTCTTCGGAACCCCGGTTGTTTCGGATGGCATTTCCATGGGTACCGAAGCGATGAAATACTCGCTGGTGAGCCGCGAGGTGATCGCCGACGCCATCGAGCTCATGACCGAAGGCTACCAGGTCGACGGCGTCATCACGCTTTCCGGCTGCGATAAGACCATTCCGGCGGCACTCATGCCCATTGCCCGCAATGACCTGGTGGGGATCACCCTCTACGGCGGCAGCATTCTACCCGGCGTCTACGCAGGGGAAGAGCTCAATATTGTGAGTTCTTTCGAGGCGGTGGGTGCCCATGCAGCCGGCAGGATAGACGATACCCACCTGCACCATATCGAATGCCATGCCTGCCCGGGTGCCGGCTCCTGCGGCGGCATGTACACCGCCAACACGATGGCGGCGGCGATTGAAGCGATGGGAATGAGCCTGCCAGGGTCTTCATCGAACATGGCGGTGGACCGAGCCAATAACATTTCTTCCGAGAAGAAAAGAGATGCCGCCGCCAGCGCCCGCCAGCTCCTCAGCCTGCTCGAACAAGGCCTCACCGGGCGCCGGATAATGAGCCGCAAAGCTTTCGAGAACGCGCTGACGGTGGCCTGGGCCCTGGGCGGTTCGACCAATGCGGTTCTGCACTTGCTGGCTTTGGCCAGGGAGGCCGGCGTTGCCCTGTCTCTCTCAGATATCGATACGATCACCAGAAAAGTTCCCCTGCTGGGCAATTTCAAACCATCCGGCCGCTACTTGATGAACGACCTGCACCGGCTTGGGGGAATGTCGATGGTCATCAAGCTGCTGCTCGAGGGAGGCTACCTCCATGGCGAATGCATGACCGTCACCGGCAGGACCCTGGCCGAAAATGTGGCGGCTGCCCCGCCCCTGCCTGACGGCCAGGACGTGTTGTTCCCGGTTGAGCAGCCGTTTGCCCCGGCCGGAACCCATATCCGTATTCTGCGCGGCAACCTGGCCGAAGACGGCTGTGTGCTTAAGCAGAGCGGTAAGGCGCTCCAGACTCTGACAGGAGCGGCCCGCGTCTTTGACCGCGAGGAAGAGGCCCTGGCCGCCATTCTGGGCGGCAGGATCCAGCCGGGGGACATTGTCGTGATCCGCTATGAAGGACCCAAAGGCGGTCCCGGCATGCGGGAAATGCTCTCCCCCTCCGCAGCCCTGATGGGAGCCGGACTGGGCGACAGTGTATCGCTGCTCACGGACGGTCGTTTTTCCGGCGGCACCCACGGCATCATGATCGGCCATATCGCCCCGGAAGCGATGGTCGGCGGCACCCTGGCTCTGGTAGAAGAAGGTGATACCATCACCATCGACCTGGATCGGGAAGAGCTGAACCTGAATGTATCAGAAACCGAGCTAAGCGAGCGGCGGAGCCGATGGCGCCCCCCGGAAAAGGCTTCGGCTGGCGTACTTGCCAAGTACGCCAGGCTGGTATCCTCGGCTTCCGAAGGTGCGGTCACTTTCTAGCTTCCCATACATCAAATTCTCCTGGCCTGGCTGACCGCCCCGCTTGCCATGCCTGCGAATTCGGTCCCGGGTAGCCCCCTCGTCGCAACACTGGTATAGGACTTACCCTTGCCTCGCCGGCGAATCTTCTTATTGTCAGATTTAGAGTAAGTCCGCAGCAGACGGCTGAGCAAACGGCTGGCTGCATGGTGGCGTAATTGAACAGGGTGGTGTCTCAAATCGCTTACAGCGATCTGAGCGACGGAAAGATTATGAAACACAGGGATGTCACCAAAACTGAACAGGGGACCAAGGACCTCCAGCAGCGTTCATCCTCGAGCGAAATCGCTTCATTTCTCAAGGCCGCGGGTGAGGTGGCCAAGCCCCGCAGCGGCCGCCTTATTTTTGCCCTGGATGCGACCATGAGCCGCCAGCCCACCTGGGACAGGGCCATGGTTCACCAGGCATCGATGTTCGATGCAGTCGGTAAAGCAGGCGACCTGGCAGTGCAGCTCGTCTATTTCCGCGGCCTGGACGAATGCCGGGCCTCAAAGTGGGTGATCAACGCCAGGGCGTTGCGGGATCTAATGCTGGCCATCAGTTGTCTGGCCGGTCACACCCAGATCAACAAGGTGCTCAAACATGCGGCCGCGGAGACCGCCAAAAAGCCGGTTGCGGCTCTAGTCTATATCGGCGACGCCATTGAAGAAAATCTCCAATCGCTCTGCGAGCAGGCGGGCGAGCTTGGGGTTCGAGGCGTGCGCGGTTTCTTTTTCCAGGACGGTCTCGATATCACCGCCGAGCGAGGTTTCCGCGAGATGGCCAGGCTCACCGGCGGGGCCTACCTGCGCCTGGGCCCCGAGTCGGGCAAGGAGCTCGCGGACCTTCTCGGCGCCGTCGCGCTCTATGCCCGGGGAGGTTTGAAAGCCTTATCCGAGAGTTCGAGCAGCCAGGCGCGCCTGCTGCTCGAACAGATGAAACGATGAGTTATCACCCTCAGACAACGGTTTCTGGATGACCTTCTATGTCTTTCTTCTGATCGGCCTTTTCTTCGTTCTTATCTATCTGATCCTGACGCAACCGGCTCAGAAAAGCGCGGCCTTGCTGATGAATGCCGGACCATTCGTGCTGATCGTCCTTGGCGTCCTGCTGACCTTCACACGGCGTGGGGCCTTCGGCCTGCCCCTGATCTTCATCGGGGTCACCTGGTGGCGGCGCACCCGGGCGATGAGCCCGATTGCACCCGCTGGCGGCAGAACTTCGACGGTCCGTTCCGCATTTCTCGAGATGGAGCTCGATCACGATACGGGTGAACTTGACGGTCGGGTGCTGCAGGGTGATAAAGTGGGCAGCAGGCTATCGCTGCTGAGCGAGGATGAGTTGTTGTCCCTTCACCTGGAATTCGGATCTGACCAGGAGAGCGTCGCCCTGCTTGAGACATTTCTCGAGCGCTATCACCCCGGCTGGCAGGATCGGGTTACAAGCGGCGCCTCGGGGTGGAGCGGCTCCACTGATCCGGACCAGATGAGCAGACAGGAGGCATGCGAAATACTGGGCGTCGCCGCCGATGCCTCCAAAGAAGAAATCCTCGATGCCTGGCGGCGACTGATCAAACGGATGCACCCGGACAGCGGCGGTTCCTCCTTTCTGGCCGCCAAGATAAACGCCGCCAAAGCGGTCCTGCTGGGTGAATGATGGGCCCTGAGCCCTGGTGCCAGCTTCTTCATCTTAAAGAAACAGGGGGGCGAGGTGGCGCTCGAACAAATTGGTGGTGACATTGCGGTACCGTTTTTCAACGAGTGCACGGAAATTGTCAAAGATGTGTCATTTCCCGTCCGCCTAAATGGAGAAATTCAATATGAATACACGGCTTATGATCAGTTTTAAATATGGCGCAATCGCCTTGCTCTGCGCTGCGGCCCTGATGTTCGTTGCCGTTACGGCCAGCGCCTCCGAAAAAGTCAACACCACTTTTTTCGGGGTCGCCATCAAAGGCTATGATACCGTCGCCTACCACACCGAGGGGCGGGCGGTAAAAGGCAGCAGTAAAATCTTCCATAAGTGGAACGACGCCAAATGGTATTTTGTCAGCCAAGCCAACCGGGATCTTTTTATCAAAGAGCCGGAAAGATACGCCCCTCAATATGGCGGTTACTGAGCGAGGAATCTTGCCACCGCCGGCAAGGTTGCCGGAGTAAACCCCGAGGCCTTCAAAATCATAGAAGGAAGGCTGTATCTCAATTACAGCCCCGAATCCGCTGACAAGTTCGCGGCAGATGCCGCGGAAAATATAGAAAAAGCCGATAAAAATTGGGAAAACCTAAAAATGGACAACTGAGCCCACGCGCGTGCGCTATCTCATTGCAAGCCAGCTTTTTTCAGGCCAGCGGCAATGGCAAGCCGGTGAGTCTCGTTTTTAAAGGCCGTACCGAATGACTCCACCTGAAAAAACGGATCAAACCTGAGCACATCCGCAGCGGCATTCCTGGCCTCCTGAATTCGGTCCATCTGGGCATATGTCGCCGCGAGCATGAGGTGATAGCCAGCAAAATCGGGTCTGGTGATCACCCCTTTTTGCAGATTTTCCAATGCCTTCTGGTAATCGCCCCTTAAATAATAGGCCATGCCCAGATGCAGCCAGGCGTTGCGTTTAGAGGTGCTGTCCAGGCGCAAAGACATCTGCAGCGCCTCGATTGCTTCATCCACCTGACCGGCCCAGAGGAGTGTCCAGCCCATCTGACTGTAGACCTCGGCGTTGTTGGGGTTAAGTTCGAGGGCCCGCTCCGCTTCGCGCAACGCCAATTCATATTTGTTCTGAAAAGTATAGACGTTGCAGAGCAGGGTGTGAGCTGAACCATTGTCCCGATCCAATTCCACTGCTTTCTGACCGTGATGCAAGGCATTCTCTAACGATCTCAGGGGGAATTCCGTCCACCCGTAGCTCACTTTCGCATACTCGACCAATCCTATCCCGACAATCGCATCAGCGTAATAAGGATCGATTGCAATAGCTTTTAAAAACATATCCTGGGCAGCATTGTTGTAATCTCTCGTTCTGTTGCTGTAGAACGCGGAACCGCGCAGAAAGTAATCGTATGCGTCAAGGTCCTGCGAAGGGGTTCGCAGTGCTCTGTCACGTTCAGTTTGACT
>JAHEER010000205.1 GCA_024640625.1 Desulfobulbaceae bacterium | reverse complement strand
TTATCGAAGAAAAAGCTCAAGAATATGCTGATGAAGTAATGAAAGATGCTGCTGAGGCTGCTGCAAAAGAATTAGTAGACACAAAAATAAAAGATTATGCAGAAGCAACCGCTCTAGAAAAAACTGGTCTAGCAGAGCCTCCTGAGCGTAGCGATGATGATTATACCGCATACGAGGATGCGTATTTAGAGGCTAAATTAGAAGCTGA
This sequence comes from Desulfobulbaceae bacterium, assembly GCA_024640625.1. GTDB lineage: Bacteria > Desulfobacterota > Desulfobulbia > Desulfobulbales > Desulfocapsaceae > JABDQA01. Next base: position 3,551 of record JAHEER010000205.1, on the reverse strand, counting down.
AAAAAGGGCTTACGGTGACTTCGGTGAGGGCCGAAATAATGCCTACGAGACGGCTGTTGAATCTTGGTTAGCGGATCCGGATAATCAACAAATTGGTGAGGATGCTAAAGATGATGCTCTTAAAAGAGCTTATGGGGATTTTGGTCCTGGTCGTCCAAATGCTTACCAATCGGCACTTCAAAGATTTTATGGAGAAGATATTCCAAAAGAAGTATTTGAGGAATATTTAGCTGAAAAAGTGGCTGAAATTACTGGTGCGAGATTAGAAGAGATTCATAGATTGAGATATGAGGAGAAAAAGGGTTGGGGACAGATCAAACAGATGTATCCGGTTCCAAAAGGTGTCTTAGGAAGAGGTCATTCTTACGATATTAAGCTGCCCAAATATCAGAATACCCCTCCTGCCCCTGAAGAGCTATCCCTAAATGACGAAATAGCAGAAGTCACCCAAAGAAGCAAAAATAATGGGTGGAATAAAAACCAGGTATCAACCACGCAGAAAGGAAAATCAAAGAAATGGATTGGTCTGACCGGAACCAGTGCTGCAGCCCAAACCACCGTATCTGAAACAGTTGGAGGAAAAGGAAAAGGTAACAACGGGAATAGCGACGCATCCGCCGGAGCGGGCAACTCGAGCAAATCAAAAAACTCGTCGGCAAGCGTATCGGCCGGGAACAATCAATCGGGCAAAGACAAGAGCAACAACGGCAAAAGCGGCAAGAGCAGCAGCAACGGCAAGAGCAGCAAGAGCGGCAGCAACGGCAACAGCGGAAAAGGGGGCAAAGGTAACAACGGCAGCAACGGCAACGGCAAGAAAAAATAAATGCTCCGGCGAAGCCTCCTGGTCAGCTGATACGGGGGGCTTCCGCGTCAATCCGTTACAAGACTCTTAGAAGGTGCCTGGCTGGTGGTCGATATAGGCCCTCCATAAAAAGTTGTGAAATTCAGTCAAATACTCACTATATTATAGCCATACAGCATATATGGGGAGTACACGAACACTGGAGATACGATCATGACCATACAAATAGAACTACTCCAGGTGGGACTGGCTGTGGTGGTCCAAGGTAGCGTCAGGGTTGAGTCTGCTGATGGAGTGATAAAAGTGATCGAGCCGAACAATCAGATCTTCCTCGATGACCATATTGATACGGGGAGCGGCGGTGCGGTGTCGATAGTATTGAATGACAGCGCCGCCGGTCAGCTGGATCTGGGGCGAATGAGCTCGACAATTATTGATGAGGATGTCGCTGGCGGTACCCTGCCCGATCTTGGTGATGTGGCGGTGGAGGCCGATCAGGTGGCTGATCTGTGGCAGAACTGGGAATCCTTTGAACCGATTGCCGCGCTTGATACCCTGGTACCGGACACCGATGAAAGCGGCGCGCAAGAGAGCGCCGCAGCCGACTCTATTGAGGGCATGGACGCCCCCCCGGCAACGGCGGCAGAAAGCGACAGCGGTGATGACGGTCTTGGTTCCATCGACGATGATCTGGACATGACCAATCTCATTCCACCGCCGGAGGATGCGTCTTAACGCTTATCTGTCGGGCTGCAACTCTGGATTTAACTCAAAATGTAAGCCGGTCGGCATCCGCTGACCGGCTTTTTGTATTGTGGGACCTGGATTTTAACAGAAACTCTGAATTACAGTATATTACTCGCCAACTCAGCCAGTTCCGAGCGCTCCCCTTTTTTCAGGTCGACGTGGGCGTAGATGTGCTGGCCCTGCATCTTGTCGATCAGGTTGCTGAGCCCGTTGGAGCGACTGCCCAGGTAAGGGTGGTCGATCTGGTTGATGTCTCCGGTAAAGACCACCTTGGTGCCTTCACCAGCACGGGTGATGATCGTCTTTACCTCGTGCGGGGTCAGGTTCTGGGCCTCGTCGACGATCATATACATTTTCACCAGGCTGCGGCCGCGGATATAAGCCAGCGGCTCAATGGTCAGCTTCTCCTCGTCGAGCATTTTCTGAAGGCGCTGGAACATCTCGCTTTTCTCCGGGAACTGGCCGCGGATAACGCCGAGGTTGTCGTAGAGCGGCTGCATGTAAGGGCCGATTTTGGAGGCGATGTCGCCAGGCAGATAGCCGATATCCTTGTTGGAGAGCGGCATCACCGGCCTGGTCAGCAGGATCTGCCGATATTTGGAGCGGGTTTCCAGAGCAGCGGCCAGGGCCAGCAGGGTCTTGCCGGTGCCGGCCTTGCCGGAAATGGTGACCAGTTTGATGTCGGAGTTGAGCAGGGCGTGCACGGCAAAAGACTGCTCGGCGTTGCGTGGGGTAATACCGTACACGCTGTCCTTGTTCACCCGGCGGATGAAGAACTCGTTTTCCATTTCACCCGGAGTGAACGCCGCCAGGGCCGATTTCTTGCCGTTGCGAAGGACCATGTATTCATTGGGCTGCAGGGGATTCTGCGGGACGTAGTCGGCAGCTGATACCTGGCCGTCGTGCTCGAAGAGTTTCTCGATTAGTCGCGACTCGACGTTTTCTTCATAACGGCAGCCGGAATAAAGCTGATCCGGGTTGCGCACATGGTCTGTGGTGTAATCCTCGGCCAGCAGCTCGATGGAGCGGGCTTTCATGCGCAGGTTCACGTCTTTACTGACCAGGATGACCGCATGGTCTTTCTGATCCTTGGAGACGTGGTAGGCGATATTGAGGATCCGGTGATCGGGGTTGTCCACGTCGGGAAAGATACCGGATAGATCGGGGTGCTGGTCTTTTTCCAGCCGGACCGAAATCCTGCCTTTCCCCTCGCCCAGAGGCAGCCCGCCGTTGAACAGTTTGTTGGCACTTAACTTGTCGAGTTCACGAACGAACTCGCGGGCATGAAAATTGACCGTCTGGGTTCCTTTTTTAAACTGATCCAACTCTTCGAGCACGGTTATCGGGATGATAATGTCGTGTTCGTCGAAATTGTGAATACAGGTGGAGTCGTGGAGGATTACGTTGGTATCGAGAATGAAAATCTTTTTGTCTTCGGACATGGTGGTGGTGAAGTGAGAATGACTAGTGAGTGAAAGTACGTTCTTAATTGCTGGCGCACACGCTATGCGATAGAGATCACCTCCCGGGGAAGAATTAGATTTAATTATTTACTTATACCAAAATTGTCTCATCCATGTAACGTTTTCGTTTCACTTCCTTCAACTTTTTGGTATCGACGATCACCAGTCCGTCGACACAGTCGTTGAAGGCGGGATCGATATTGAAATCGAGAAACACCACCCCGCCTGGCTCGCAGAGCCCGGTATACTGCTTGTAGAGCGGGGGGATCGTGGTGCCGAGATTGGCCAGCAAGGATTTGAGTTTTTTGAAGTCGGCCTTGTAATCGGTACCGCAAAATTCCTTTTCCAGAGTGGCAAGCGGTGTGGAAAAATTGAACGGGTTGCGGGAATAGGAAAGACTGGAATCTGGAGAGAAGTAAAGTTTGTAGAAATAGATAAGCAGTTCCTTGGCCATTCCCGGCTGGGCGTTGGAGATGGACACCGGTCCGAAGAGGAAGCGGAAATGCGGGTTTCTGGCCAGGTGGGCGCCGATACCGTAC
>JAHEER010000204.1 GCA_024640625.1 Desulfobulbaceae bacterium | reverse complement strand
GGCAGTACCTATTTCAAGCTTGCTACGCCGACCTCGATCGAGCAGCATTTCAGGGATTTCAACAAGGACATCCTCGATGACCTGATGAGCAAGTGTGGTGACGTGATCTCCGGTTTCGCCAAGCAGGACGTTTATATCTGCTCGTCAGCCAACGGTGGCTTGAGCGCCTTGATCATCGGCGTTACCCATTCCTTCTCCCTGAGGTATGCGACCAATATCGCATTCAATTCGGGGATCAATATTATCGACAACATCCTGTTCCAGAATATCGACGAGTATTCCATTCCCAGTGACCTGATTGACGTAGTCATCATCGTGGGCGGCGTTGATTCTCACCGCGATCTTTTTTCGGCGAACCTCTTCAATTACCTGAGGCAATTGAATTACTCCAATGCGGTGTTTGTCGGCTCGGCACAAGACGCACAGCTGATGCGAGACAATGTTGAGAATGTGGTGGTGCTGCCCAACATCATCGACGACAGGTTGCATATCGTTGAAGAGCACCTCAAACAGTACCTGACTAATCTTTACCAGCAGGATATCGAGGGTAAGGAGGCTATCAAGCACCTCTACGAAATCACCGCTAATCAGATTTTCCCGACGCCCTACATCGTCAACAGGGCGCTCCCCCTGATAGAGACCAGGGTAGCTGTGGCCAACCCCTTTATTCTGCTGGATATCGGTGGCGCAACTACCGATATCCACTACTCGAAGGATCTGGTGGACGAAAATATTGTCACCGAGAACGAGTACGACCGGTTGGTATTCAAGCGTCTTGGCGTCTACAAATCCAGGAAGTCACTGATCCTGGCGGCCCAGAGCAACGAGTTTGTTTATGAGCTGTTGATGCACCTGGGTGTCACGGAGAATATTTACAACGAGCAGAATGATAGGGCCACAAGGATTCTCATGCAGCTGGCTGTTTTCCTGGTGCTTTGCAAAATGTCCCATTACCGCCAGTCCTACATTAACCTCAAACTTCTGGCGATCAATTCCATTGTATTAACAGGCGGAATCACCAAGGTCCTGACAGCGAAAGACATCCAGGTCATTATCGCTTTTTTTTACCGGAAAATTCTTTCATCCGACCATAATCCCGTTGCTGTTATGGACAGCAATTACGATATCTGGACCCTAGGTGCAAAGGTGTAATGCTCATGTCGATAAACTGTATTAGATCACTTCTCGAAGATGCTGTGCGGAGCCACAGGGACAAGACGGCGGTGTTGTTCAACGGGCAGGGCATGACCTACGGTGAACTCTTCAGCAGGGTGAACCAGGTTGCCTGCTACCTGGATGAACTGGGCCTGCCCAGGAACTCCCGTATCGGCGTCTATTCAAACAAGGGTATAAAGCAGGTCATCGCCATCCTTGCGGTTCTGTCTACAGATCATGTCCTGGTGCCACTTACCAGGCTGCTCAAGCCTGAGCAGGTCGAATACATCATCAATGACTGCGGAATCCGTTGCATCATCACCGACAGGGTCAAGCTCCAGAGCATCGAGGAGATTGAGTTTGAAGGGCATGTGATTTCTTACGAGAGCGCCGGTAAGGATGTAGCGTCTTTCGATGAGATCTATAAGTATTACAACAAGCCCTATAGCTGCGATATCAGTGGTCACAACAACGCGGTAATTACCTACTCATTTGGCCTCACGGGTACGCCCAAGGGCATTGTGATATCCCACCGCAACCTGATCGATTCAGCCCGGGTTGTTGCCCAGTACCTGGAACTGGAACAGGACGATGTCATTTCCGGTATTTTGATGTTCAATCTCGATTATGGCCTGAATCAGATTTTCTGCGCTCTCTACAAAAAAGCCACGCTGGCTTTGCATCGCTTTATTTTGCCGGAGGACTTTTTCAATCACCTGATCGACGACCAGGTCACCGTTCTGGCGCTGATGCCTGTCAATATCTCGCAAATGTTTGATGAAGACAGCCATCGACTGCCAAGCCCGGAGCTTTTCGCCAGCCTCAAGACCATCACCTCCTCGGGCGGCAATGTGACCGAGAAAATGATCAGGGATTGCCATCGCACCTTCCCACAGGCGAAGTTCTTCTCGATGCATGGCCTTACGGAGGCATTCCGTTCTACTTACCTCGATCCTTCCCAGGTACACATCCGGCCGAATTCTATCGGCAAACCCATCCCGGACGTGGAACTCTACGTCATCAATGAGCAGGGCAAGGCGTGTGCCCCGCGTGAAGTGGGCGAGCTGATACACCGGGGAGGCTACATTTACCGGGGTTTCTGGAATGCCCCCGAGGTGAATGAACAGCGTTTCAAATCCATCGAGATCCTCAAGGACGTGATCGACCTGGAAGGTCAGCTTACCGACGAGATCGTTGTCGCTTCCGGAGACTACGTCTACAAGGACGAAGAGGGGTATTACTACTTCGTTTCCCGTCATGATGACATGATCAAGACCCGCGGCTTCAGGGTATCCCCTTTCGAAATCGAATCCGTGGTGCGTAAAAATCTGCCGCAAATTGCTCAGTGTGCCGTTTTCTCCATCGAGAACGAGCTGATCGAAGAGGAGATCGTGCTGGTCTATTCTTCGCCCCACGAGATCACCGAAGAGGAGATCCTGTTCGAACTCAAAAAACACCTGGCCTCCTACATGATTCCCAGCAAGGTGGTGTACAAGAAGTCACTGCCGCTGGTGCAGAGCGATAAGAACCAGGTGAACAAGGACGAGTTGAAGCGGGAGATTACAGCCTGAATCAGACAGGGCGATTGCATGGGCTGGATTGAAACCGACGGGTTGCACCTCTGCGATTACGAATATTTGGGATCAGGGTAAGAATCATTTCTGACTCAAAATGGTCGCAAATCCCAAGTCACAATGTAGATGTTGCCTCGTCCATCTGACACGACGGCCTTGAATTCTCTGTCACTCGCAAAAGCCATCGTTACAACGTGCTTGCGGACGGCTCCAGTCTCCACGCCAAGCCATAGTTCCTGTCGTCCCGTTTCAATGTCCCATATGTGAATGGCTGACCTGCTGGCTGCTGCTACCTTTGTCCCGTCCGGGCTGAATGCCATGGGTCCGTGGCACTCCCGGTCATATTCTGTCCGCTCCGATAATGCCATGATCATCGATTGAAAAGGAAAGATGGCCCGGTCACTTTGTCCGGATAGCCGATCCAGCAACTGCCCGGCATCCCAGAGTTCAAGGTGCCTGCAGCTGTTGCGAACCAGCCAGCGGCCGCCGGGAGAAAACTCAAAATTCGCCGGAGATCTGTGCCGCGCAAAATCATTGCGGCCATCGAGCACCACGTTTCCCGCTCCGTGCTGTCCAAAAACAGCACGCAGTGACGGGGTCAACGATTTGCTGGACAGCGCCGCAACGCTATACGTACCCGCTGGACTGGTTTGGCTGATGCCCACTCCTGCAGCCCCAAATTCCAGGCGTCCCTCACCTTCGATTTGTTCCAGAACTTCACCATCCGGGGCGATTCGGGTGACCCCGGCGGGCCCGATCCCCATCAAATAATCCGGGCAGCAGGTATAGCGGACAGCCTTCAGATCCAGACCATTTATGTCGTGCTCTGGAACGTACCCTTGACCGCCACGTTCCAGGAGCGTCACGGTGCTTCCCTGAGCAATCAGCAGTTTGCGGCCATCGCTGTCAAAAGCAGCTCGCGGTTCCGCAACTCCCTTGAGTGACCAGAAATTGGGTTCGATGCCACTGATTTGATCCATGACGGCAAAATTTTCGACGTCAATAATCCAGGTTTTGTGGTCCACGTCGGAAG
>JAHEER010000203.1 GCA_024640625.1 Desulfobulbaceae bacterium | reverse complement strand
CCCCAAAAACTTTGGGTTTGAAGACCAGCACCCCAGGAATCTCGGTGGTGATTACTTGCATAGCTTAGGCGTACATCTGCTTGTAGTAGTCCTGATAGGAACCGTCGATCACCGTCTCCAGCCAATCCAGGTTAGCAAGGTACCAGTCGATGGTCATTTCGATCCCCTGTTCGAACGTTACCGAGGGCTGCCAGCCTATCTCCTCCTTCAGCCTGGTGGAATCGATGGCGTAACGGCGGTCATGGCCAAGGCGGTCGGTGACATAGGTAATCAGCGAAGTCCTGCTTTGGCCGTCTGGCAGCGGCCCGATTTTGGCATCCAGCATTTCACAGATCAGGGTGACCACTTCGATATTGGTTTTTTCATTGTTGCCGCCAATATTGTAGGACCGGCCACTGCTGCCCTTGTCGAGGACTTCGATGATCGCCTGGCAGTGGTCAGTGACATACAGCCAGTCCCTGATATTTTTCCCGTCGCCGTAGACCGGCAGCTCCTTGCCGTTCCTGGCATTGTTGAAAATCAACGGAATCAGCTTCTCCGGGAACTGGTAAGGGCCATAATTGTTGGAGCAGTTGGTGATCATCACCGGCAGCCCGTAGGTATGGAAATACGATGCTGCCAGGTGATCTGAAGAAGCCTTCGAAGCCGAGTAAGGCGAGCGGGGATCGTAGGCGGTGGTCTCGCTGAAATAGCCGCTTTCACCCAGCGAACCGAACACCTCGTCGGTGCTCACGTGCAGAAAGAGCGGTTCAGCCTGGACCTTGTCACCCGCCAGCCACCAGGACCTGGCGGCCTCGAGCAGGGTAAAGGTGCCGAGGATATTTGTTCTGATAAAGGCGTCCGGTCCGACGATCGAGCGGTCCACATGCGATTCGGCGGCAAAATGGACCACCGTGTCGATCCGTTCCTGGTCAAACAGGGAGGAGACCAGTGCTTGATCGCAGATATCACCTTTGACAAAGCGGTAGGCCGCGTTTTCTCCGATACCGCTGAGATTTTTCAGGTTGCCGGCGTAGGTCAGCACATCAAGATTTACCACCCGCCAGCTCGGCCGTGTTTCGGCGACCAGCTGAATAAAATTACTGCCGATGAAGCCGCAGCCGCCGGTCACCAGTACTTTTCTTTGTTTTGCCATCTTCTTGGTAGAATATAAGTTGCAATAATTTCAAAAAAACCTATGGTTTTCAATTTTTCGAAGTAACGCAACAATACCGATTAGTACCGAATTCGCAAAGGACATTTTCACTAATGGCTGCCTTGAGAAATGAGATTTTTTTATTCAAAATCAAGGCGCGTGTGGAAATTTTATCGCAGGCATAGAGGTGATATGCCGAGGATTAAATTTACATACGCCACGCAGGGTTTGGGTAAATAGACCATTTTTCAAGGTAGCCTATGAGTTCTCGTCTGAACAAGGAAGTCGAGAGACGTCGGACGTTTGGCATCATCAGTCATCCGGACGCCGGTAAAACGACGCTGACCGAAAAGCTTCTGCTCTACGGCGGCGCCATAAATCTGGCCGGTGCGGTCAAGTCGCGCAAGGCTGAGAGGCATGCCACCAGCGACTGGATGGCAATCGAGCGGGAGCGCGGCATCTCGGTAACCACTTCGGTGATGAAATTCACCTACCGCGATTACGAAGTCAACCTGCTCGACACCCCAGGTCACCAGGACTTCTCTGAAGACACCTACCGGGTACTCACGGCAGTCGACTCGGCGGTAATGGTCATCGACAGTGCCAAGGGTGTGGAGACCCAGACGGAAAAATTGATGGAGGTCTGCAGGATGCGCAATACCCCGCTGATCACCTTCATCAACAAACTCGATCGTGAAGGGCGCAGCCCCTTGGAATTGCTCGATGAAATCGAGGAAAAACTGCAAATCGAGTGTACCCCGCTGTCCTGGCCCATTGGCATGGGCAAGCGGTTCAAAGGCGTCTACAACCTCTACAGGAAGGAACTGAAACTTTTTTCCCCCGGCTCCGAGATCAGGAGCCAGCAGGCCATCACTATCTCGGATATCAATGACCCGAAACTCGACGAGTTGATCGGCGACCAGGCGGCAGATTTAAGAGATGAAATAGAGCTTCTTGAAGGGGCCGCCAACCCGTTTGAATACAGCCACTATCTCAAAGGCAACCAGACCCCGGTATTCTTCGGCAGCGCCATCAACAATTTTGGAGTCCAGGAAATGCTTGACACTTTCGTCGAAATGGCACCCGCCCCCGCGGGTCGAAAGACGCTGTCCAGAGTGGTAGAGCCAGTGGAAGACCAGTTCTCCGGTTTCGTATTCAAGATCCAGGCCAATATGAATCCCGCCCACCGCGACCGGATTGCCTTCATGCGCATCTGCTCGGGGGTTTTCAAAAAAGGCATGAAAGTCCGCCACCACCGGCTCGGCAAGGAGATCAACCTGGCCAATGCCATTATCTTCATGGCCCAGGACCGGGAGAATGTCGACGAGGCATGGCCAGGCGACATCATCGGCCTACCCAACCACGGCACCATCAAGATCGGCGATACCTTCACCAGTAAAGAAGCGCTGAAATTCACCGGCATCCCCAACTTTGCCCCGGAACATTTTCGCCGGGTTCTGCTCAAGAATCCGCTGAAGATGAAGCAGCTCCAGAAAGGACTGGTCCAACTCGCCGAGGAAGGCGCGATACAGGTGTTCCACCCCCTGATCGGCTCCGACTACATCATGGGTGCTGTAGGTGTCCTGCAGTTCGAGGTCACCATGGCCCGGCTGAAAAACGAATATGGAGTCGATGCGGTCTACGAACCGGTGAATTCACGAGCTGCCCGCTGGGTGAGCTGCGCCGATAAAAAGAAGATGACGGAGTTCGAACGGGCCAACCAGTCGAGCCTTGCCCGGGACGCCGAAGGGTTCCTTACCTATCTGGCCGACAGCGAATGGATGCTCAACTACTTCATGGAAAAATGGCCCGATATCGAGTTCCACAAAACCCGTGAAAACGTGTAATTTCCCGATCCTATCCGCTTAATTGAGCGTGTTCCGACACTGCGAGGGGGACACAATACCCATCGTGTCCCAATGTAAAGATTACCTTGGCACACAAACAAGAGATTAGGGACACGATGGGTATTGTGTCCCCCTCCTATTCCGAGTTCAATACGGTATGGTAAAGAGGGCGAAACAGAGCCACTATTCAGCTCTCGGAGTCGACGAAAACCAGCGCCTGACCTTCGGTCAGCGCTTGCGCCGTCTTTTTGCGGGCGCCGGTGATGATGCGCTGGACCGTGCCCCGGGAAACGCCCATCCTGGTGCCGGCTTCTTCCTGGGTCAAGCCTTCGAAATCGCAGAGCCTCAGGGCCTCCAGCTCATCGCGGTGGAGGTCGACCTGGTGCAGCTCAGTCAGCGGAGTTCCGGTTGGTTTGAAGGCGCGTCCGCAGAAGTTGCCTTCACAATGTCTGAGTTTCTTGGGCCGTGGGGACATATCCTGTGATGAAAATTTCTTAACGTGGTGTGTTGATTAAAGCTGTGTTAGCGATATATACAGACATATGCTCAAAAAAGCAACTCCATCTTGAATCAGAGTCCGTCACCATGGTAACAAGCCGTAGACATCGCCACTATTATCAAGTAGAGTAGGAGCGATTCTCAAACAATAACAATCTCTTTGGGCTGCCGATGTATTCTGTGGCAGGATGGTTGAGACAAAGAGATTGCTTCTCTTTCACACTATGAATTTTACAAAGCCAATTATCTGCGCACTCTTCTGGACACTGCTTCTGCTTGTCCCG
>JAHEER010000202.1 GCA_024640625.1 Desulfobulbaceae bacterium | reverse complement strand
AAAGTCTTGGTCAGGCCGAGAGCCGTTTTCTTACCGCACTCGGTAACGTGACCCAGTTTTCTTTCATCGCAGGTGAACTGGTGTTGACCTGGGGTCAGGGAGAGGAGTTCGGGGCGTTGCATTTCCGGCATGCCGGAATGACGGATTCCTGAAACACTTTAAAAAACCGGCCCCTTTTTGCCTCTTTTTACCTGAAATAATCCTTGAAAATTTGCTTGTTATCGAGGAGCGTATCTATACTCTTAAAATCAGCGAAGTATAAATTCATATTACTGGAGGTAATTGGGATGAGACATTTAAGAAGAATGCGTTTTACCGTTTTTACTGGCGCGGTGCTGGCCCTGGGAATCCTGATGGCACCCGTCACCGGTCAAGCCAGGGATATGGACGTTATTAGCCGTTCTGATGGTGGCGTTGACGTAAATTTTCCCAACGGTTGTTTCATTCCCTATGACCGAAATGGAAGCAGAGGCGGGCATTCCGGCAGGTGCAAGAATAAGCAGTTTGAAAGGGCCGATGAGGCGGTAGAATCGCACTTCAACGATTATGGGAGCGACACGGGCGTAAACTCTAATGCCGGAGAGATTGCCTGTTCTTCATATCGCAACGCGTTTAATCGTTGCTCCCTGCCAAATGCCGGTAATCTCAATGTACAACTGATTCAAAATCTGGGAGACGCCAGTTGTAGAAAAGACTACACGTGGGGCGCCGATAGCGATGGTGTCTGGGTGAGCGAGGGCTGCAGCGCGGTCTTTAGCTACGGTGGATCCCAGGACACCGGTGGTGACTCAAACAATCGCTGCCCATCTGACCTCAGGGGTAATGAGTGCGAATATTACAAGGACGGCTATGCAGCTGGAGCCAGGGATGGAGAAAATAGCATGAGTAACTTCTATGGTCGCCATTCAGACGGGTATGACAGCCGTTTTGAGCCTTATTTCGCACGAGGCTATGAGGCAGGCTGGAGGGACTACCGATAGTTTTAATTAAAAGGGGCCGGATACATTAATCACTTATTTGGATAAATGTATCCGGCCCCTTATTTACGGCCCTTTATTTAGTACAAGACAAAGTAATATAGATCAGGCAACCGTGGCTGCCACACCCCCAAATAATAGCGCCAGACCAAAGCCGACCAATGCCATCATGACCGCGGCCAGCAGTGCACCGGAAAAGCCGTCCACTTTTACACCACTGAATGCTTTACCAGCGAGCAAAATGACGACAGCTGAAACGATCAGGTGTACTACGGCCCCTACAATACCATCCAGGTTCGGCACGAAATGTGTAACCAGGGTAGTGATGACGCCAATGAACAGGCCGGCCAGCATGGCCCAGCCGAAATTGTCCACCGACAAGCCCATGTTCAACTTCCCCACTATCCAAATAATGACGCCTGATATGACCGCGCCTATTAGTATTCCAATGACCAATCCGACAAATACTTCCATAACCTAGTCTCCTGTTAGTTGTGATGTATCGAATACGTTACGATGTTTACCCGCTTGAATAAAAGTCGAATCAGGCGCAGGAGAGCAGAAAAGCAGAAACAGATCGGGCTCGGCAGCGTCTCGGTGGCCTGACTAGTTACATTGGCGATACGTGTAATCGCCGTATTCCAACCAGTTCTTGTTGCCCTCCCTGAAGACCAGGAACTCCGATCGGTCCTCGGCCAGCAGGGCGACGACGAAGTCGCTCGGTGTAGGCGTAGCGTTGCCGAAATAAGAGTAGGAGGTCATTGCGCGCATGGTCTCGCCATTGACCGTGACAAGGACGTCCCACTCATTGCTCGGATCGTGGAGGATAATATATTCGATCTGGCGCTTGATCGCACCGCCGCCGCAATAGACCACGCCTTCGGGCGCCTCGATTGAGTATGTTTCATCCGTGTAATGGCTGTCGCAGGCGCTGCGCAGGGAACTGATGGCCGCCCGGGAACCTTTCAGGTCGAAAATTCCGTAGCTGACATCCTTATCCAACATGGACAGGTTCAAAACCGCGTTCTCAGCCAGTTGCTCCAGCACGAAGCCATAGTCCTCCTGGTTTTTGAAAATGATTTCAACCGGGAAGTTATCAACGATTCGAACTTCGGCGTTCTCCGGCCCGACCTGGAATGCACCGGTTTCCGTTGAACCATTCGCCATAAAACGGATTGACAACCCGCGACTGCGTTCGATGCCCTCAGCGTCTTCGTATCCGGCGGGTGCGAAGCGAATCCTGTCGCACTGAAGTTCAAGAGACATATCGCCCGACTGTGCGTACGCATTCGGTAGGGGCGAACCGTTGAATTCCCATCCTGCAAACGCCGCTGAGCAGACGGTGAGCAACACCGCTGACACGGACGCACATAAGGCTGCCCGACGAAGCCCGGGAACCCGTTTGGAAGCCCGGTTACCGGGCAAGGTCTGGCCGCTCTGCAATCTGAATATCCTCATGAATACCTTTCCTGAAAAGACCAAAGTCGTGAAACTGAATGTTACCCAAACTTTACACCGGCACCCGTGCGTCTGCAAACACGCAAACCAGTCTGGCCATAGAATATTTATGCCGGGGCGGCACCTTATTGCCTATTGCAAGCATTCTGAATCAACGTCATGATTCCTGTCTGCCAAAACCGTAAGGAGAGCATCATGAAACTGAAGAATGCGCTTGCTGTCATCAGTGTTTTGTGTGCAGCTATTTTGTTTTCCGGGTGTAAGAGTGCAGGTACTGCTGATTCCGGAGATGATAACGTGAAAACCTTTCAGGTTGCGCCTGCCATGCAGGATGGTGTCGGCGTGGGACCGGTGACCTGCCTGTTGGCCAAGCGGTCTACGGATTCAAATTATCAAATGTTTTACAGCGCAATTCAGGGCTTCGAATATGTTCCGGGCTATGAATACGAACTGAAGGTCAGGGTGACCGAACGTGAGAATGTGCCGGCCGACGCCTCTAAATACGAATACCAACTAATTGAAGTCGTTGCAAAGAAACCGGCAGGACTGTCGATAGATAATACAGCCTGGATGCTTAAAAACTATATTTCTGTCAGCGGCACCATCGACCCCGTTATGGAAAGGTCAGAGTCCTATCTGAAAATAGCCGATGGAAAGGTTACAGGTAATGCCGGTGTGAATAACTTTTTGGCCGGAGTCAAAATACAGGGAACGTCGTTGGAGTTTTCGGCCAATGGCTCGACTATGATGATGGGACCTCCGGAACTGATGGCTCAGGAGGATCAGTTCTTAAAGTTACTGGGTGAAACGGCTGACTTCCTGATTGTTGGCGAGGAGCTGCGATTCAGAAATGCGGAGCAAAAGGTCTTACTGGTTTTTGTCCCGCGCAAGGAAGCTGTATTGATTTCGTCGGAATGGAATGCTACCGCTGTGAACAATGGTAAGGGCGGGGTTCAGAGCCTGTTAGCCGGGACAACTGTAACTGCAATATTTGGAGAAGATGGAACGGTCTCCGGGTCCAGTGGATGTAATAAATTTTCGGGAAAACATGAGATTGATGGAAACAACATCAAAATCGGACCGCTGGCCGGAACGCGTATGATGTGTGCTGAACCGGTGGGAATAATGGAGCAGGAAAACCATTTCCTCAAGGCTCTGGAAAATGTTTCGACCTTCAATATTGAAGGGAACTCCCTTGAACTTCGCAATACGAATGGTGCGCTTCAGGTTAGCTTTGCTGTAAGTGAAGAGTGACAAAGGCTTGAGCGGATACTGTTTAACCAGCCCTGATTCGAGGATAGGTAGCAGTAAAGCTATATTGGCTTATTGCCAGAAATCCACGGTTATTGAGAAACTCGTAA
>JAHEER010000092.1 GCA_024640625.1 Desulfobulbaceae bacterium | reverse complement strand
GGATGGGACAAGGACCAGATACTCACTACTTTTGCCCTGACCGGCTTTGATGTCGAATCTGAAGCGGACAATCTGCAACTCGATCATTTTGACGGGCTTTCAAAGAAATGGGCCTTGCTGCTGGAAAACGTTGCCAGGAAAAGTGCCGAAGTTGTCCAGCTGGAAGCCTCAGCATCTAATGCCTCAGGTAGAGCAACCGAGGTGACTCGATGAACACACTAAACTGTTTGTAAACGTAGGTTGGT
Organism: Desulfobulbaceae bacterium; assembly: GCA_024640625.1. Classification (GTDB taxonomy): domain Bacteria; phylum Desulfobacterota; class Desulfobulbia; order Desulfobulbales; family Desulfocapsaceae; genus JABDQA01. Next base: position 13,199 of record JAHEER010000092.1, on the reverse strand, counting down.
TGGCCATAACAAATAAAATCAAGAAAAGGGGGAAAACATGTACTACAGACCGCTCATAAAACATAAGCTTTCCCGACTGGGCCTCGTGCTCGGTTTATGGGGCTGCCTGGCTGCAGCGACAACTGCTACGACTGAGCAGGTGTTAGCGGCAGAATCACTCGACTCCCACATACCGGACCAGATCGAAGGGGTCATGCACACCGATCGCCCGCTGGGAGTGCTGCACCAGCACATTGAAACTACCGGCGAACCCGGAGCGCCGGACGCCACTACGACCATCGACGGCAGACAGCTGCCGCCACCGCCCGATAAACATTTTGGCGGTAAGATCGAGCGCAATGTTTTGGATTCCAAACCATACTGGCCGCCCCGAGTGGTGCCACCCAAGGATGCTCCAAATGTACTGCTGATCATCACCGACGACTCCGGCTACGGGGTGCCGAGCACTTTCGGCGGGGTGATCCCGACCCCGGCATTGGATCGAGTCGCCAAGCATGGCATCCGTTACACCAATTTCCATTCCACTGCGGTCTGTTCGGCTACTCGCGCGGCTTTGATCACGGGACGCAACCATCACCAGATGGGCACCGGTGTGATCGGGGAAGTCGCCACCGGCTATCCCGGCTACAACAGTTTCATGACCAAGGACAAGGCCACCATCGGCACAATCCTCAGGGACAACGGCTATGTGACCTCCTGGTTCGGCAAGAACCACAACACCCCGTCATTCCAGGCATCGGCCATCGGCCCTTTCGACCAGTGGCCCATAGGCATGGGCTTCCAGTATTTCTACGGTTTCATGGGCGGCGACACCAATCAGTGGCAGCCCGCCAATCTCGCCCGCAACACCACCTACATCTACCCGTTTCAGGATAACCCCGAGTTCAATTTGATCACGGCGATGGCGGATGAAGCGATCAGTTACATCAACCGGGTCAATGCCCTGGACCCGGACCAGCCTTTTTTCGTCTACTATGCCCCCGGCGCCACCCATGCACCGCATCACCCGACACCGGAGTGGATCGAGAAAATCAGCGACATGCATCTTTTCGACGAGGGCTGGAACAAGCTGCGGGAGACTATCTTCGCCAACCAGAAGCGTCTCGGTGTGATCCCGCAGGATGCCAAGTTGACGCCGTGGCCGGACGACCTGCTCAAGCACTGGGATGAACTGAACGACACCGAGAAAAAGCTTTTCCTCCGGCAGGTCGATGTCTTTGCTGCCTACACCGCCTATTGCGATCACGAGATAGGTCGAGTGATTCAAGCTATCGATGACCTCGGCAAGTTCGATGACACCTTGATCATCTATATCAACGGCGATAACGGCACCAGCGCCGAAGGAGGCCTCAATGGCACGCCCAACGAGGTGGCCGCGGTCCAGGGTGTATTGTTGCCGCCCGAGGCCCAGATGCAGTGGTACGATGACTGGGGGTCGGACCAGACTTACAACCATATGTCGGTTGGTTGGAGCTGGGCCTTCGACACGCCGTTCTCCTGGACCAAGATGGTGGCCTCGCACTTCGGCGGGACCAAGCAGGGGATGGCGATCTCCTGGCCTAAAGGTATCAAGGACAAAGGTGCAATCCGTCACCAATTCCACCACGTCATCGACATCGTGCCGACCATCCTCGAGGCGGCTGGCATAGCCCAACCCGCAGTGGTTGAAGGCATCCCACAGACACCGATGGAGGGGGTCAGCATGGGGTACACCTTCGATGAAAGCAACGCCGACGCCCCCTCGACCCGCAAGACCCAGTACTTTGAGATGCTCGGCGACCACGCCATCTATCACGACGGTTGGATGCTCAGTTCCAAAGTAATGCGGATTCCCTGGGACAATAGCGGCAAGGGCAACCACGACCCGGCCAGCTGGCCATGGGAGCTCTACGACCTGAGCAAGGACTGGACCCAGCATGATGATCTGGCCGACCAGTACCCGGAAAAAGTAAAAGAGCTCGAAGCGTTGTTCTGGAAAGAGGCGGAGCGCAACCAGGTGTTGCCCTTGGATTCCACCACTTTTACCCGGATGGCCAACCCGCGTCCCAGCCTGGCGGCCGGACGCAACGTCTTCACCTATACTGGGGAAATGACCGGCACTCCCAACGGCGACGCGCCGAGTATCCTTGCCACCTCTTACAACTTCAAGGCCGAGGTCGAAATCCCCAAGGGCGGCGTCGAGGGCATGATTGTGAGCCAGGGCGGCCGCTTTGGCGGTTACGGGTTTTACGTGTTGAAGAACAAGCCGGTCTTTTTGTGGAACATGGTCAACTTGAAGCGCATCCGCTGGGAGGGACCAGAGCTGGCCCCTGGCACGCACACCCTCGAGTTCGACTTCACCTACGATGGCCTTGGCGCCGGAACAATTGCCTATGGTAGCCCGAGCGGCCTCGGCAAAAGTGGCACCGGCGTCCTCAAGGTCGACGGCAAGGAGATTGTAACTAAGAAAATGGAGAAAACCATTCCGACCACACTGCAATGGGACGAGAATTTCGATGTCGGCGCCGATACCGGCACCCCGGTGGACGACAACGATTATCAAATACCTTTCAGGTTCACAGGTAATCTCGACAAGCTTACCCTCACCATCAACCGGCCGAAACTATCGGAAGAGGATATCGCCAAGCTCAAACAGATGGCGCACGCCAACCCGGCGAGTGAGTAATGGTTCATTCGGAATCAGATGCTGTACCGACATAAGGCCACCCTGAATTGTGAAGATCAGTTTTGGGTGGCCTTGATTAGCATTATAAACGACAGCCAAGGAGGAAGTGATGCTAGTAAATAAACAATTGCAATTTGTTTTCTTCATGGTGGCTTGTGTTTGTGTTCTGTTGTTCACAACAGCAACGCCGGTTTTTGCCCAGGGGAAGAACTGGCAAAATGAAATTACTCTGTACGGCTGGTATGCGGGCATCGACGGAACGGTCCAGGCCCCGACTGGTGCTGAGTCCGATTTCAGCGTCGAGGCCTCGGACATCCTCGAGGACCTGGAATTCATGCTGATGGCGGGTTATGAAGGCCGCTACGAGCGCTGGTCGGTGCTCGTTGACTTCGTCTACCTGGATGCCGGCGACGACGCCGATATACCGACACGGGTAGGAAACGCCAATGTCGATCTCAACGTTAGCTCATATCTGGTCCACGGCGGTGTCGGCTATGACCTGCTGCATGGAGACAATGGTGTTCTCGGTGTCGTCGGCGGTGTGCGCTATCTCTCGCTTGATGTGGACTACGATGCTTCGGTGCAAGGGATGCAGCTGCTTTCATCTTCACGGTCCGATAGCCTGACCGACGGTTTCGTCGGCCTGCGGGGACAGATCCGCTTCAACGACAACTGGTTTCTGCCCTATTACGCTGATATCGGTACGGGTGGCTCCGATTTGAGCTATCAGCTCTTCGCCGCAATCGGTTATCGCTTCAGCTGGGGCGACATCCGGCTTGGTTATCGCCATATCGGCATCGAGATGGATGAGGACATGATCATGGAGGACCTGCAGCTGAGTGGTCCGGTATTTGGTGTGGGAATCAGATTTTGAATACCCTTTGTCAGATCTGATTAGCAGTTTTCAACGATTAGGAAATAGGTGTGGTCGGTCAGCAAAAGCAAAGCGGCAGCTAAGAGAGATATTACTTTCATTTATAAACTCTATTACTTGTTATACGATCAAAAGCGAACTAATAAGCAGCCTGACTAAACGAGATTAACTGAAATTAGTTCAACGATAAAATATTTATTATCGATATGGTCAATTCAAGTTATAGGACCCGCCAATAAAAGAATATGTATCGAAGGCGAGCGGGTTCGATTACTTAAAAATGCTGGTTTGATCCACGCAGATTGTAGGTAGGGGTTTAGATGAGAATCACTTGAGGTGCGCACTTAACTTCAAATGGTCTCGGGAGAGATCCTACCCAAAGATGTGAGCATTTCTTAATGCTAGTAAGATGAAAAAAGGAGGGGCTAAGGGAGTAACCCCTCCTGGTACCAGTAGGAGGCTGATGTGGCGTGTCTTTTCCTATCTGGCAATTTGAGGGTCATGTTTTCGAAAATAGGCTCGGACCTCTCTCGTTAATAATGAAACAGGCAGTATGATTACTATCCATGCAATTCCAAACAACAGGGGAATTAAAATCTGCAAGACAACAGGGAACATCCAAAAATAGACAACGAATTCACTTAAATTCATTGCTTCACCTCCGACCAAATGGGTTAGGCGTTTTCTGGATCAGACGGAGATTATATCAAATTCGACATCACTGATGTGACAGGAGATGCGGAACTTAAAATTCCCTCCCTCTTCATTAATCAAAGTCTGAACCCTGATCTGAAGAACGCTCAATATTTTAAGATGAAAGAGATTGGTTTATACCCCTTCACTTTAGGCAGTATCACCATCCAAATCGAGGTCGTAGAATACGACAAACCTCAATACAGGACCTTGACAGCGAATGAAGCAGCGAATTTGATCAGGAAGCACCTCAACCTTACCTGATCTGGAACGCAGTTAAGATTTTCCAGTCTTATCTATCATCAGATCCGGCCTAGCGGTCTGTGGACCACAGACTGCGGAGCAGCGCTAGATGGGTAAATTCATCTGTGCCGTCAATTTGAATAAAATCTGATCGACCAATCTAACGTCGTCATATGTTCAATCACATTTGAAGTTCTAAAAAATCTCAGTGCCTTTAGGATTGCTGGACCCTGGTATCAAGCCTCCCCTAGCCCCAATAACCACTTTTTACCTCTGGGGATCTCTGTCCTTATGTTTGTTTAATTGATATGATCGACTCGGTTCGCTCTCCTTATCCTGATCATTTTTATCTTGCTCAAATGGTGTGGGGCCTTGCATCTTGGCAAGGTTTTCATTGCGGGGCTCGTTGCCTAAGCCACCCCAATCGACAACTAACCGCTTTTGTTTCGCTTTATCTCTCATGTGTTTTGGTTTCTGCATGAGTCAATCCTCCTCACGTCTCAATCACCTTATACCTGTTGATTGCTGTCAATTGTTGCTGCCATAGAAAACAGAACCTTTGTCCTATTGAAAAAGACGGTTGCAGGGGTTCTTATCGACCCGCTCATTGAGTTTGATAATGAAGCTGGCCCCGGCGACCGACAAGTATTGCCAGGGATAAATCTCTAGTTGCCGGCATACTGCAGTTATCATGGTTGAGGAAGCGGCCAGGTGGAGAGTGCTATTGGAGGACTGCAATCCCGGCACTCGTTACCGATATCCGTTTCCTGCATGCCCCTAAAATATGATCCAGCATCGTGTCGTAGGACATGCCCTCCAGCGCAGCCATCTTCGCCAGATGCCCGTCCCAGCACCAGCCCGGGTTGGGGTTCACTTCCAGCAACCGGGGAGTACCGTTATCATCGAGCCGCCAGTCGAATCGTGCATAATCGCGGCAGCCTAAGCGCTCGAAGAGCTTAACGCAACTTGCCTGAAGGAAGCGCTCAACCTCCTCCGATAGATGTGCAGGTATTGACTTGATACTCCAATAGGGAGAACCCGGGTCCCACTTGGCTTCATATCCGCATATTCTCGGCAGCCCAGGAGGCAGCGCTGAATAATCCTCTTCTATAATCGGCAGAGTCGTATATGAAATCAAGGGGTTGCCGATGATGCCAACGCTCAAATCCTTGCCGGCCAGATACTCCTCGACCAATATCGGGATATCGTAGCCGACCGTGTCTCTGGTCGTCATGATGGCCTTTTCCAGAGCATGGATATCACAGCAGACATTATCCTTTGTTATGCCAAAACTGGAGTCGCCGAGGTTCGGTTTGACGATGACCGGGAACTGGATGGGCAACCCGACAAAATGGATATCCTCCGGTTTGACCACGAACCCTTCGGGAACGGGAATATCCATCTCCTTGGCAATACCACGGATCAGTGATTTATCGTAGCAGTAAGCCAGGCATTGCGGCGTTCCACCGGTGTAATCAATTCCCAAAATTTCGAGCAGGGCGGAAATGTGCAACTCCTTAGTGGCCTCGTTATTGAACCCTTCATCACACAGGTTGAATACAAAGCTGTAGGTGCCTCTGATGTTGATCAGCTCTTTCAGCAGGGATTCATGGTCCGACAGATAGGTGAATTCATAGTGACTCAATCCGGAGAGCGCACGCTTCAGTTCGTTAATAGTGTGATAATCGTCATTGTCGAACTGGGCGTCCGGCTTGACCACATCGGTTTTTTTAGGGTCGCCGAGGAGTACGAGTACTTTTTCCCTATCTGTTGATGGCGCCACCGGCACCGTCCACTCTTTTTGGGCTACGGCGGTCAGGAGCATTCGCTCTGCCATCATGCCCAGATCCTGATTGCGTTTCGAGTCGGCAATAATGCGGGCGTGGTTGCGGTGTTCGGCAAACCCTGCCTCGGTCATCAGGTCCACGAGTTGCTCATAGGTGTACAGACGTTCCGCATAAAACTGATCGGCAACCACGCCCTTGGTCACGTGGGTAACCACTTCCCGGGATATGAGCCGCATGCTGTCTTTGGAAAGAGACCGTTCCCGGCAGACAAAATAGTTCTTATCAATCCATTCCCAGCCGCGTGGGAGATAATTTTTCCTTGTGTAATCGCCATCGGTTATATCGATCAGAAACCGGCATCCGGGTTTCAAGACCCGGAGAACCTCTTTAAGGACACGGATGTCGTCATTGAGCGATTCAAAATACCCGAAACTGTTCCCGGCAATCACAACTGCATCGAAAGTATCGTTGGCGTACGGTAGTCTCCTCGCATCCCCCTCTCTGAAAAAGACCTGCAGCTTTTCGGCCTTTTTCATTTTCCTGGCTCGATTAATCAGATAGTGTGATCTGTCCAGGCCTTCGACGTTGCTGAATCCCCGCTTCGCCAGCTCTAAAGCATGGCGTCCCTGGCCACAGCAGAGATCCAGTATTTTATCTCCTGGTGAAACACCGAGAGCGTCTATGTATTTGTCGACTTCCTTTCGCGTAATATCCTCATCTTCGACAACATCGCCATCGGTTCGCAGATAGTTGGCATTGAATAGATGAAGCCACCAATCGGCTTTTACATAACTCTCCAGATCGTCTACTGGACCCAATACTTCGATCAATCGCTTGTTGTTCTTGTTTCTCTTGGCTCTCGTCATTTCTCTCCTTTTCCAGACCGGCTCCGGTGGAACCGTTTGCCTATTTTGAAAATGGCCGGCGTCGTCCGGACAACTGGCGAGTCCGTCTGCAAGAAAACAGTTGCAGCTTCCGCTTTCTCTTCCTCTTTCTTATAAGGCAGCAGTCGCTGCTTAACGTTCATCAAGCGATAGAGGACTGTTGCTGCGGCGATAGCCGCAAGGACAAGGAGCATTTCGAGGACCGAAGGGGGAAACTCGGGAAGGGGCTTCCGGGCAAGCAAAAGGCCTAGGGCTAATCCCGCGGCACTGAACGGCGTCCAGATATACGCCTGCATGAACTCACTGCCGTACCATCTGGTTTTGGGGTTCCTGCAGCAGATCAGTGCCAGGGAAAACCACAGGAAGGAAATACCCAGAGCGACCACTCCATACAGAAGAAACATGGCACACTCCCTTAACAATAGCGGTAACTCCCGCACCCGGCCGAGAAGGTCGGCTCGCCTTGCGCGATGGGGGTGGTTAAAGCTTGCGCCGCGCCATACTTCCCATGGCTCTGAAGTAAGACAGATAATGTATTTAGCTTGCTTAAATTGCAAGCAAAATAATGCTGCTATATGAAATATTTTTTGTCAGGATAGGTACAGCTCTATGGCTTACTAATCCTTCTTTTGCCATGTAAACGGTCACCGGGATTTCCTTTTCAAAATGCCTTAATCTCTGAATAGGTCTCCCGAGGTGCATAGGCGGAATTAATTAGAACGCATCATGTGTGGCAAAAACATAAAGTTTCGGTAGAACTTAACAATATCTGATAGTTACTTACCGATTCATATCTAGGGCCGAATGTTATCTAATCGGGATTAACTTTGTTCCTGATGCTCTTTCTTCGGAGTAATTCTCAGATAATTGATCCTGCCAAAGGCACTTTCTGAGCCAGGCTATTTTGGGTGGCGGCGGGAATGGAAAAAATGACTAAGGGTGACTTAATAGATGCTCTAGCCCATGGATTGACTTGAATCTTTCGATCAGAGACACGTTTAATTCCTGCTTTAATGGAATGGCCTAATCAAGCCTGAATCAACCAGTATCACAAGATGTCTTTTCCTGCCGTGCTGATGATGCTGTTCATGGTTTCAAGATCTTCGTCATCTAAAGTAATAGTACTTCCACCTATATTTTCCTGGACCTGTTTAGCGGTTCTCGCTCCAACCAGAGCGTGTGTGCATCCTTTCTGGGCTATCGTCCAAGCGATCGCTAGCTGCGCGAGAGAAACATCATGTTTGTCTGCAATAGGCCGGAATGTCTCTAACATTTTTTGCACTCGTAGCCTATTTTCAGCAGTGAAACGAGGTTTTAGGTTTCGCTGATCGCCATCATTGAAAATTCTTTCCGGTCCAATCGTACCTGTCAGCAAACCCTGACCAAGCGAAGAGTAGGCTAGAAAAGCAATATTCTGCTCATTCGTATAAAGAAGAATTTCATTTTCTGGGCTTCTGTCGAGCATCGAATAAAGCTCCTGATCACAGTCAAGCTCACCTGTAGAATTATAAAGGTGGATTTGATTCAGATCAGCGTTGCAGCATCCAATTGCCCTAATTTTCCCTTCTTCTTTCAGTTTAAGCAAAGTATCCATCGTTTCAGGGATAGGGGTTGTACTATCCTGCCAGTGCGTCTGAAGAAGGTCTATGTAATCGGTCTTCAGTCTTTTCAGGCTCTCTTCCACTTCGTAACGGATTACGTCAGGGGCAAGGCACCTGGATATTTTAAATTTTCCATCCTTCGATGGGTGTTTCTCGTCCGTAAAACAATGGAAATCACCTCTCTCTTCATGCCAGATCAATCCACACTTGGTGGCAAGCACTACCCTATCTCGCCTGTCAAATATAGCCTTGCCGACTATCTCTTCAGAAGCGCCAAAGCCATACATAGGGGCCGTATCAATTAAATTCATACCTAAGTCGATCGCCGCATGAAGAGCGTTTATTGCTTCACTCTCATCGGCTATGCCACCCCACATCCAGCCCCCAATGGCCCAACTGCCAAAACCGACTACCGAGGCGTCAATACCTGATTTCCCAAGTTTTCTGTATTTCATTCTTCTCTCAGATTCTCTGTTATCTGGCTAGATGTTCAACCGAAACTCTTGGTAGTTATATGCATATCTGTCCTGAATCACCCTTACAATCCGAGATCCTCGTTTATCAGAACAACAGTGACTCTCTCTTTGGGATAGGACTTTTCGGTAATAGTCCACGTGTTGCATATTCTACCTGGACTTTTACAATCGGTACATTCCGATGTTTTCACGCACGGGGTTTTACAGTTAAGCCGCATGGCATTGGTGGGCGCGGCATAATCTTTTATTCGATACATGGCCGATTCCAGATCTGAAACTATCTTGTTCCTGCCAACAAAGACAACCACCTTTTTAGGGCCAAATGTCAATGCCGCAACGCGGTTGCCAATCATATCCAGGTTAACCAAACACCCATCCTCCGTCACTGCGTTGGTTCCGGTCAGATACAGGTCTACCACTAAACCTTGACGTCTAAGTTCTATCTTCTCTTCGGGAGAAATGCCTGGAGCATTCGGCGCTATTAGCCTGATACTATCCAACTCGACCAATCTGTCGAGGAGACCGGTGGAACCTAAGGTCATCGAACCGCCGTAAGATACCGAATCAGGGCTGAGTTTGGGTAGCATCTCCTCCATGAAATAGCGGGAACATTCCTGGGCCGATTGAGTCACTGCGACTGCAAAATTATTTTTCTCAAGCTGTTCCTTGAGTGCTTCTAATCGCATCTGCCAATAGCTTTCCAGGAATTTTTCCATGGTCTCTTCTCCGATATCAAAAAAGGTTAAAATAAGATATAGAATTTATACTATATAAAAGGAATTTATTAAGCTTCAATCAATGCAAAAAGACAATAAAAGGTTTACTTCATGAATTTAAAAAGATTGTTCTGGGCAAGCTCTTAATTTGGATCAAGTAATTTACGTTAAGGCTTATAGAATAGGGTTATCAATAATTGCAATAGATCCTGATGGAGGTGGAAGTGCCGCTGGTGTGCAACTATTGATAACCCTATTCTATTAATCTTGAATTGAGAGGAGTGATCAGTTTTTCACATTGTCGGGAATAAACTCCAAGGCTTTGGTAGCCGCTTGAAGTCCCTGTTCAGCAGCTTTTTTGAACCATTTAGCAGCTTTCCTTTCATCCTGTGGTACACCTTGGCCATCTAAATACAACCAACCCAAATCTAATTGGGATTTTGCATCCCCTTGTTCAGCTGCTTTTCTGAACCATTCAGCGGCCTGGGCATAGTCCTTCTGTACGCCATCTCCAGCAATATACATTAACGCCAAATTACGCTGTGCGTGAACATTTCCCCGTTCGGCATCAGACTCATACATTTTGGCTAAGTTATTATTTCCGGCCTTGGTTCCATTTATATTCTTGATCAACTCCAGATTCTTAATAGCTATTACATCCCCTTGCTTGGCTGCTTTTCCGTACCACTTTGCTGCTTCTTCGTAATCTTGTGTTGTTACTCCAAAGCCTCGATGGTAAATCACCCCAAGGTTACGCTGGGCGAACACATTATCTTTTTCAGCTGCTTTCCGAGTCCATTTAATTGCCTCATTGATGTCCTGTTCGACACCTTTACCTTTCAGGTACATTGCCCCTAGACTGACTTGAGCTAGATCCAAACCCTGTTCAGCAGCCTTTTTATACCATTTAAATGATTCTTTAAAATCTTGTGCTACACCATCTCCATCTAGGTATAAAGTTCCCAAGTTGTTTTGAGCCATACTATCGCCTTGTTCAGCAGCCTTTTTATACCATTTGGCAGCTTTTTTATAGTCTTGTCGTACGCCTTTGCCTTGGTCATACATGTCCCCCAGTGCACACTGACCTTTGGCATACCCTTGCTCAGCAGACTTTCTGAACCATTTAACAGCAACCTTATGATTCTCGATTCCTTCCATACCAGCATACTGTTCTCCAAGGGTATACTGAGCAACAGCATCACCTTGTATTGCTAGAGTTTCAAGACTAGGTGGGCTAGCATTGACGGCTTGACGGTCTGAAAGTGATATCATCCAGAGAAATGCAACAAAAATTTGAGCCAAGAAACGAAGACCTGAAGTATTCATATCTCCTCCCCCAAAGAAGACTGAACAAATTGGTAGGCGCTTCTTATGATACACCACAAAGTGTGGTTGATAAATGGAACGATGTGGTGGGGTGTTGGATTGGCCTGCCTGTACAAACCTTCTAATAAATGATGCCGATAGAAACCGCAGGTTTTTCCTGTGTATCTTTCCTTTCTAGTAGTAGAATCTGGCAGGGTTTCTGCTGCGAGGATAGTACCAGTTAATTTAGTCTTCTTATGGACATGAAGGTAATATCGTCAGATTGTTCAATATTACCTATATGGCCTAACAGCTGCCCTTCTATCCTGCGCATCAACTCATCACAGGAAGAGAATGGTTCTAAAAACAGGGAGAGCAGCCGATCTTTAGTGAACAATCAATTGGTAAGCAATGACACTTTCATAATAAATCCAAACAGGTACCATAAAAATACCAATTTGCTTTTGATGAAATTTAAAACCATCCTTTTTTGCACCTTTTGGGATGATTGTCAAAATGGTTTATAATTTGAAAAAGCTGCGCCACCCATTTTTTATACTCTTACCTACTAAGCTCCCGCAGCCTTGTTTCGATTAAGTCTGGCCCGGTTTTTCAATCCAGAGATCCAGGATTAGGCTATTGTCAGCTATTCTCAGTTGCAATTTGCTTAGGTCGGATAATGTAAACTCTCCAAAATAAAAATCGCCTGGAAAGGTAGTGTAGATCAAGTCGCTATCTTTTTTTAATAGTGATAGCTATCAATAATCCCTTTGTTTAGCCCCATTGTGCATTCATAAAGCGATCCTATCTTTTACTGAAATCAAACAACTTTAATAATGAAAAGTCATATCAATGAAATCATTTCTAGTTGTTTGATGTTTTTATCCATACCCACCATATTAATCCACTAAAAGTTTAGGAAATGAATCCATTATGATTATGAGGAAAGTACAATGAAAGCTTTAGCAATGATCTTCGCATTAACCTTTGCACTGTTTACTAGCATACCCGTCCACAGCGCCCATCACGAAAAAGATATTGTCGACACTGCAGTGAGTGCTGGCTCTTTTAATACGCTTGTCGCTGCAGTTCAGGCTGCCGATTTAGTCGACACCTTGAAAGGTGATGGACCATTTACAGTCTTTGCGCCAACTGATGAAGCCTTTGCCAAACTTCCTGCAGGAACGGTTGAAGATTTACTGAAGCCGGAAAATAAAGAGAAGCTGCAGGCTATCCTTCTCTACCATGTCGTGCCGGGCAAAGTAATGGCATCGGATGTGGTAAATGTTAAGTCCGCCAAGACTGCCAATGAAATGGATCTGAAAGTTATGGTCGATGGAAACATTGTAAAAATCAATGAAGCTCAAGTAGTTCAGACCGATATAATGACCAGCAATGGTGTAATTCATGTGATTGATACTGTATTGCTACCGTAACTACATCAGACTAGGGTTCACTATTCAGAGGAGCGGGTTTGAATCGAAAGATCAAACTCGCTCAATTTTTATTAATCGCCTAGATTCATCGACGGGAATGTCAAGATGACTTCAGAGCGCAGACCAGCCAAGAGCTTTCCGCTGGCACTAATATCCTATTGGTAGACCATTTAGATCAGGATTGTCAGTCAGCATATCTGTTTATCCAACATAGGCGCGATTTAGTAATATTCTCTACTTCAAATTTATTCAGGAAGCTGCAGATTCAAAATTGTTCACTGATATTTATGACATTATAATTTTTAGATGTTTTGCATGAGGACCACTAAAGCTAATACTATGAGGATAACATGTCGAAAATTTGGAAAATAAAAGGACTATTCATGATTGCGGCAGGGTGTTCATTCTTGTTGTCAGTATACCTTTGGTTTAACGGCTACAAGGATCAGGGGCTGTACGTTGGCCTGTGGGTGCCGTCCATTTTGTCTTCAGGAGCCTTGATGCTTGCTGGAAAGGGTA
>JAHEER010000201.1:653-3799 GCA_024640625.1 Desulfobulbaceae bacterium | reverse complement strand
TATTTACCAGCAGATCGTAGACTACTTTTCACATGCCATTTTATCCGGCCAGTTTGAAACTGAAATGCGTCTGCCATCAATCAGGAAATTGTCCACCGATCTGGGGGTTAGCAAGATTACCGTTGAGAACGCATACGCCAGACTCGAGGCAGAAGGTTTGGTGGGAAGCCGCGTCGGCAGCGGCACTTTTGTACTGCCGATCTACGATACACAACCCATTGATGGCACTCAGGAAAACCCTGTATGGCCGGTATGGCAGAAGCAGCCGATCATAAACTTCCAGCGTACCCTTCAAGAAAACGTCTTTACCCTGGCCGGGGAGGACACCGGGCTGCAAGACCCTGTAAACTTCTCCAGCGGAATCGGCGATCCAAACCTGTTTCCGGTAAATGATTTTGGCCGGGTTATGCAGCGAATTATCCGCAGGGAGGGAGTGGAAGGGCTTTCATACGGCGAGCCCAACGGCTATCTGCCTTTAAGAAAGACTATCTGCCAGATAATGGCAAGCAGCGGGATGGTGATCAGCCCCGAAAATATTCTTATCACCACCGGTTCCCAGCAGGCGATCAGCCTCGTTGCCCAGGCTCTTCTTAAAAACGGGGACAATGTCATCGTTGAAACACCCACCTACAATGGGGCGCTCGACCTCTTTAGAGCACTGCACATCAATCCGATAGGAATTGCCGTTGACGACCAGGGAATGTGCGTTGAACAACTTGAACCGCTGCTCCAGACCTATCATCCGAAACTGATCTATACCATTCCAACCTTTCAGAATCCATCCGGGGTCTGCATGAACGGCTCGAGAAGGCGAATGCTGGTGGAGTTGTCCCGCCGCTACAATGTGCCGATCCTCGAAGATGATTATATCGGCGATCTCCGCTATGAAGGGGTCGCTTTGCCACCGCTGAAATCAATAGATGCTGGCGGCAATGTTATGTATGTATCGACTTTTTCAAAAATGCTTATGCCGGATTTGCGAATTGGTTTTATTGCTGCCATGGGCCCCATATACGACAGGTTGGTCAGCCTTAAGTGCCTGAATGATCTGGCTACACCGAACCTATCCCAACGATCTCTCAATGCTTATTTATCCGTCGGCAGTTACCAGTCACACCTGCGGAAACTGACCAGGATTTACAATAAAAGAAGAGAGGCCATGGTCGGTGCAGTTACCAGGTTTCTTGGTAACTCGGTGGAGTTCCAGATACCCCAGGGAGGGCTCTTTCTCTGGCTATCCCTCAAACGGCCGCTCCCTTCTCAGGAGTTTTTCAGAAGGTGTTTGGAAGAGGGAGTGAGTTTTGTGCCCGGGAACAAGTACCTGATCGATAAAGCAGATGACGAGCGCAATCTGCGATTGAATTTTACCTATCAGCCCGAAGAGGCTATTTGCAAGGGAGTCGAAAGAATCGGCAAAGTGCTGGACAGTTTCTAACAGGAGCCAAACTGCTCAATAGTTTCAATCCGACACTGACTCATCTGGAAAAGGGAGGAGCGCTTTAGTCCTTAGCGGCAGCATCGAACTTCGCCCCGCTCTTCATCAACAGACAGCGGAGATTCACCCCCGCACCTGATGGCCAAGTTAACATCGCCACGTCGAAGGTATAAACTTCCATTGGCCCACTTGGAGGAACTGACAGAAAAACTCTTGGCGAACACCCCACATTTGTGCTTACACTTATAAGATAAACAAACTAGAGTTTGAATAAATTTCCTTGGAAAACATTAAAGAAATTTCAATTACCAGTATTTCACAAGAGGATTGTATGAAACTGAAATGGAAATTTTTTATTGTTCTTATTCTTGCCAGTTTGGTTCCTTTAGCGGTTGTTTCTTTCATTAGTTACAGCACTTCCAAGAAACTTGGAGACTCTATTTCTTCCCAAACCACTCAAGCATTGTCGGATACAGTGCGAAGAGAAATTGTGTCTGCTACAAAGAACTATGCAACGATTACTGGCAGATCAAAATTATCTTCTGAACTTGCTCTTCATTTACTCATCTCAGAGGCCGAAAAAACACTGGCTCAACCTCTGCCTCACTCCAGCCCTATTTATTATGCAGAGGATTTCGATAATCCTGCATCAGCGCCTGAAGATCTGGCACCATCCAAAGATCACATGAAGATTTCCGAAGATGGTAAACTTGTGCCAAAAAGCATCAGCAAAAACCATCCGAATTTTTTCATCCCCTCTACAGTAGATCGTTCCTCTATTCATGACGATATATCACGTTTTGCCGGATTATCACCGGTACTCAAAGGTATTGCTGGTGAGTTTGGTGGCACACTTTTCTGGATTTACGCAAGTCTGGAAAGTGGTGTTCATATCTCCTATCCAGGCCATGGAGGATATCCAAGGGGGTATGATCCGCGTCAACGCCCATGGTATACCCAAGCCCAAAACATCAAAGACGGTCATGTTCGCTGGGGGGAGCCAATTGCCGATGCAACAACCAACCAATTGACCTTTACTCTGTCAGGGCCCATCTCAAAACCTGATGGCTCTTTTGCTGGTGTTGCTGCTATTGACTTACTAATACCTAAGGTTCTTTTACAAAGTCAAATATCATCACAATGGTCCAATAAAATGCAGTCATTCCTTGTCGGTTCATCTGAAAGTTGGGGATCATTCTGGATTCTAACTCAAAGGCAAAATGAGGCTGGAACAGATGCAGCAAAAGCGGGAATGATTAAGATTGAAGAAGATCCAGATTTCATAAAATTGCCCCCACTCTTTGCTAATGAGAAGGTAGGAAATTTGGAAATGCCTTACCAAGGGATCGATTCTTTTTGGGCGTATGCGGAAATTTTTCCGGGTCTGTATTTTGTAATTATCGCCCCAAAATCTTTGGTTATGGAATTACCCCAGCAGGTTGGTAATAGTTTTAGCCGCTATTTGCGGAAACAAAATTCCATTTCCATTACAGTCGTATTGATGGTCGTCATGGCGGTAGCCATCCTAGCTCTGTTTATATCCCGAACAAATACGAAAACAATTCTATCAATGGTACAAGGCTTCGAGAAACTAGAAAAAGGAGATTTCTCAGCTCGATTGAATGTAAATTTTAATGATGAACGTGATCATATCATCAGTTCCTTCAACCGCATCGTACCCAAACTTGATGAACACCTCAAAATGAGTAGA
>JAHEER010000201.1:0-630 GCA_024640625.1 Desulfobulbaceae bacterium | reverse complement strand
CCGGATAAGAATCCCTTACTACAAGGATTTGATATCGCTGGCAAGAGTATATACTGCGATGAAACAGGCGGTGATTACTACGATTTTCTACAGATCAACGACGATAAATTGGTGGTGGTGGTCGGTGACGTTTCCGGCCATGGTGTCTCATCTGCTTTGCTTATGGCCACAGCCAGAGCATTGATCATGCTGCGGTCTTCAATGCCTGGTCCGGCGGCAAGTATTATATGCGATGTTAATAAGCACCTGAGCCTTGACACTTCTGAAACTGGCAACTTTATGACATTTTTCTACTGTGAGCTAAAAGAACTGTCACGTGAGATTAGCTGGGTCAGGGCAGGGCACGATCCGGCTATAATCTACGATGCAGAGAGTGATGAGTTTGATGAACTCAAAGGTCGAGGGCTCGCACTGGGCCTTGACGATTCATTTGAATATGAGGAATCGAAACGATTACTGGGCCCAAATCAGACAATTTTAATCGGTACAGATGGCATATGGGAAATGCGTAATGAACAGGGTGAGATGTATGGCAAAGAAAGGCTCAAGAATATCCTACGTGACAATAGTTCATTGCCAGCAGCGCAGATAGTGGCACTCATAGATGATACCCTGGGAATATTTCGTGGT
>JAHEER010000091.1 GCA_024640625.1 Desulfobulbaceae bacterium | reverse complement strand
ATTCCTTGCGGGGTGCTGAAATTCCGGCTTAACGGGCCAATTCCTTTTTGATCGCCAGGTAGCTGTCAAGGTTCCGCGAATCACCCGCAGCTGCGACCGCTACGTCGAATAACGTGATAAATCTGGATTCTTCACCCACCTCCAAAACGGTTTTGTACTGTTTCCACCAGGCTTTGGCGTAGGCATTCCCAAAATAGGTGAGCGCTGCCTGTGAAAAATTATCCTCGATGGGGCCATCCCGGAACCCGCTGTTGCCCATGGAATACGCGGAGGACATCTGGTCAATGACACCCATGTAATAAGCGTCCAGCTCGATCATTTCGGCCAGCGTCAGCGCCGCGGGGTCTTCATAGGACTTAGCCAATACGGTTGCAAATATTTCACTCTGCCGGGTTCCATCGACAGCCCGCCATCGGGAGGTGCTTTCAGCCCCTACTTCCGCCTTGGTAATACTGGTTGCCTGGTTGACCTGAAAGGCAACCAGGAAAAGACCGCCGGCAAGAACCAGCACGCTGGCTATTTCCAGGAATAGTTTCCCGTCTATTTTCATGTATTGTTCCGGATTAACTGATTTGAAGAATGGAGTAAACCGCCCTGCGGCACAATACTCTATTACAACCAAATGCTGCAAAGAGTTGTCAGCGAAGTCAGTCGCCCAACATTCGGCGGGCCAGTTTTCCGAAGTAAAAATTGAGAATTACCACTAGTGATTAACATGATCAACAATCCCTCGCCCCTGCATCCCGGTAAAAAGCTGCCGATCATCGAACCTAATATGGACCACGTTCAGCTTGAGAAAATTCTGCAGGAAATGGAAGCCTCAAACCATGATTTTAATTATTTGTAATAGGTTCCCACTGGTCCTTCCACTCTTATTACAAGTGTATACTGCACCCTGTCATTAGGCGTGATGTCCCAATCATATTGGAACGACCAACTCGATTTCCCAATGAAATTAGCGCCTGTTGGATACGGTCCGTTCACCCAGGCCTCACTCGTTTTTGTAACGCTATGCTTGGATACAACGCCCATAATGACCCAACCGTTTTTGAGATGTATTGAATACTTGTCAATGCCAGATTCATCTTCCAGTGCACCCCAGGAATTACAATGCATTGCTTTCAATGCTACTGGCAAATCGTTGTGAATGGACTCTGGCCAGTCACTGTCGCAAGAACCCATATGTTTAACACGACCGCAATAGTCACTCCTGGAAAAACTACACTTTTCGACAATGATGTCGTCTATCCCCAAATAATCTTCCTCGGTTGCAATAAAGCCCATTTCCTTTGGATTGCTGTACCTTTTGTCAGCCGTCTTGAGCTTGATTGTCACATTTTGATTTTTCCAGACTTTCGTCTCATCGGGAACAACGCCCGTGGCATTATTTTCGTCGGTCCAAACCACATCAACCAATTCTATTGGGGAGGAATAACGGTACAACAATAATTTCCCTTTATATTTTCCAAAGTGTTTTCCTTTCACGTAGAGTTTCGAACCAGGCCTCAACGCACCGACAGGGACGGTGAAAACAGATTCAATCACCGGGCTTACCTTGGCGATCTCAATTTGCCCGGCCAATTCTTTTGCCAACGGCTCCTTTGCACGTTCTTGAGAACCGTTTGGAACCGCGGCTTCACGCTGGGCTTCTATTTGGAGCGCAGGAGTTTCCTGTTGGGTTTTCTTAACTTCGATTTTTGAAGATTGTCCTATTGCTTGCTCGGGTGTTGCATAGGAAATCAGGAGTGTGAAAAGACTGAATAGCAATGCGTTTTTCAATACATTCATCATCTGCTCCCTTCCTTGTTCGGGGAATCGATTATTTATAACTCCTCCAAATTTCTACAGCCTACAATGACCTGTATCAGGAAATATTTTCTGCAGTAATTGGCATCAATTAGTGATGTGACAAAATCAAGAGAGCAACCATAATTGGTATCTGATGTTGAAACTATGAAGATCATGAAGCCCGTTAACTCTGAATCAAAAAACCAAAGCTTGTCCGGGCGCTCTCGACGACTTCTGGCCGGTTGGTTGCTCTGCATTCTTACGCTCGCCCTTGCAGTGCCCGGTGCTGCGCAGGAACAAAAGCCCGTCCCCCAAATGCAGAACTCGCAGTCTGATCTGCCTCAGCGAGAAATGATTCGCCGGACGCCCAGGGATCAGGGAGCCACGATTTCAACTGAGCCGATTGGATGCCTGCCGCTAGGCGACAATGGCGTGGTTACGGCGCACGTCGGTAATGAGCCCGAGATGGCTCGGGTACGGATCTATTTTCGCCGCGTCAGCGCCGGACACCCGGACTTCTATTACGTCAACGCACACGAGACCGGCAGCGGTATCCATAAGGCGCTGCTTCCCCAGCCCTCCGATGTCGCCAAGTCGGGCCAGGAACCGGTGGAGATCTATGCCGTGTTGGTCGATTACCAGGCCCGTGAGCTTGCCCGTTCGGCGCCGAAGACCGTGCCGGTTACCGAATCCTGCCCCGGAACCACTCATCCGGTGATCGGGGAGTCCCTGAACCTCACTCTCGGCGAGACCACACCGTTTCAGGGCGAAGAGCCGCCTTTTCATTTTGAGTGCGCCGGCATCGTTACTCGCGAATTCTCCGGCCGCCTGTTCCAGGATCCTATCTGCCGGGATTATTTTGTTCCATTTGAACCAAGAACCAGCGCCACGGCTATACGGAGCATGACAACGGGGTCCGCCGAGTTCCGCAACGTGATGGTGTTCTATGGAACGGACAGACAGCGCGGCGAAAGCGATGAGCCGGCTGGGTTTTACCTGGGCGGCCGGGGTCCGCTGGAAGTGGGTACTTGCGAGGTCACCATCCCGGCAAGCCACCGGGTAGGCGAACTGGAGTCCGCCGGTACATTTGAGCGGCCAGATCCGGAAAAACACGTCATTCTGCTGACAGTGACACCCAGGCCGGAGGAAACCTTCGTCTCCGAACTCGCGGCCACAGTAGGAGCTGACAGCTCGCATGAAGTGCTGGTTTTCATCCACGGTTACAATGTCAGCTTTGAGGATGCCGCGCGGCGGACAGCGCAGATGGCCGCCGACCTCCAATTCGAAGGCGCTCCCGTAATGTACAGTTGGCCTTCGCAGGCTTCGCTCTCCGCCTATCCGGTCGACGAGGCAAATATCCGCTGGACAGTGCCACATCTGCAGAAGTTCCTCGACCTTGTTGTCGAGCATTCAGGAGCGTCGAAGATACACCTCGTCGCCCACAGTATGGGCAACCGTGCCGTCACCGAGGTCTTGCTTCGCTATGCGACAGCGGCTGGACGGGCTCCTGGCGCATCGCCTCAGTTCAATCAGATCGTACTGGTCGCGCCTGACGTCGACGCAGATGTATTCCGCGACGAGATCGTTCCACGCATTCGCCCGCTCGGCGACCGGATCACGCTCTACGCTTCAGCTAACGACAAGGCGTTGAAGGTATCGAAGGGTGTCCACGGGTATCCGCGAGCCGGTGATCTGAGTTCAGGCATCGTCATCGCCAGCGGCGTCGAGACAATCGAAGCCTCGGCCGTCGACACCAGCCTGCTTAGCGCGATAAGCCTGGGGCACTCTTATTTCGCCGAGCAGCCTAGCGTGATCGACGACTTGCGGCTCCTGCTCAAGGGCAGAAGCCCGGTGCAACGCCGCCTGGCTAACCGAAACTCGCCGAGCGGGACCTACTGGGAGATCTTGCCCGACTAGTCGCCTACGGTTGTTTTGTAATGCGAACGTCGAGTAAATAGTGCGCACCCGGATCACATAAAGGATTCATTCCGCAATCGGTTTCAATATCCAAACTGAAGGGAACGCCTGCAGGTCCGGCGTCGAGTATTTCCCGATAACTCACTTTCTCGAAACGATGTCCAATAAAATCATCCGGATCCACAGCCTGTGCAAACGAAAATGGCAAAGTGAGTACTATTTCTTCAATAATATCATCTGTCTTTTCATCTACTGCAGCCATCACATTCTCCACAACCACATTCATCTGGGTATTGAACTGTCCTTCAATTGCATCGAGATCGAGGTTTACCCCAAGGTCAATATTCCTGATGGCTGAATTTACTTCCTTTTCGATCGCATTCACGAGCGTGCTTCTGATGGCATTTGCGTCAGCTGTCGTCGTTTCGTCCTCTTCTAAAGCAGCAGCCAACACAAACACGAAGGCATTGTCCATCATGGTTAGCTGCGTGGGTGCGCTGCTCCATGTAGCGTCCATTCCTTCCAGCAATTCCAGAACATTGAGGCCAATGGGCAG
The DNA here is from genome assembly GCA_024640625.1 of Desulfobulbaceae bacterium. Lineage (GTDB taxonomy): Bacteria > Desulfobacterota > Desulfobulbia > Desulfobulbales > Desulfocapsaceae > JABDQA01. Next base: position 9,203 of record JAHEER010000091.1, on the reverse strand, counting down.
AATATGCGTTGCCGGGAAGTCTTCAAGCAGAAACGGGCTATCGCCTGACCCCAGGTCACCGTCATTCCAGACATTGCCGTGTGTTTTCTGGGTCGCCATTACTCGAACACTGGAATTCCCCATCTCCAGAAGATTAATGGTGGTGCCATCCGCATAAATGAGAACGATGATGACGTAAGGTTCCTCATCGTCTTCTTCATCGGCTCGAAGTATGTGAAGCGGCCCCGCATGAACCTGGATTGGCATCGGAGTCCATAGTTCGGGGTAGAGACCGCGTGTTGTGAATCTCGTCGGGTCTCCGGGCGGAACGTAGTTGACGATTACGGGTGAGGAAGGCATCCCGATGTGGTTCGACGGATCATCAGCGGTGGGGTATTTCCTGCCGCGAAGACGTAGATAAATCTTCATCTCATCTTCCGGTGGGGGGAGCGGTACGATTTGTTTGAAATTGATGGTAAATATCCGCCACCCCTCGCCGGCTGGCGCAACACCCAGGTTGCCGGTTCTGACAATCTTAACGTTGTCCTGGCGTCCGTCGGGGGGCGGGAATGGTTGATTTGAGGCTTCCCACTCAACCCATCGGATATCGTCACGCGTTGCACGAAATCGAAAAGTCAGTTCGTCGGTCGGCGCCTGAACGGCCCATTCATCGACCCACTGCACCATTTCCCCGCTGAACTTCTGGATTTCAAGGTAAAGACTTGGGGCTTCTTCCCGTTTTGCAGGAATCCTTCCCATAGCTGTCACGGAAGCTTTTGTTTGCGCTGCCGCTTCCCTGGACTCCACAGCCATCGCGCTCTTTGACGGCTCAGCGGTAACTGCCTTCCTTTGCAGCCCCTGGCCAATAATAACCTTGATTGCCACAGGAACCTCGAATTTCACTGCATCGAGAACCAGGAATACCCTGTAATCACCTGCTTGAGCCTTTGACGAAGCTCCGACAGTCAGGGTCCCGGCAAGCCCAGATTCGTCCGGTTGGAGGCGGGCGCGAAGATAAGGGGTAGTGGAATCTCCTTTGAATATCTGGGCCACGAGCTTTTCCACATTGAGATTCTTACCTTTCAGTTGAGTGCTGGCATCACTGCCGGGAGTCAGGTTGATTGTCCTGGGGTTGCTGCCCGAAACGATAACCTCAGGTGTGGTACGCGATACCATCGCGGAGCGCTGTACTTTTGACGGAGGCGTAACCTGGCTTAGTAAAAGCCCATTCAGACCTGTTCCAGATTGACTTCCCGGTGCTTGATCATAGGACGAGGCTGGTTGTGAAATCGAACACAGCAAAAGGCTGATGATTGATAGGCACACACCTCGTGAAACCGCGAAATTTCTCATGTTATTTCTCCCATTAGTTCTTTAATGGCTACCCCTGTTTTTCAAGGGGTGCCATGATTGGGATCATGTAACCTTCAAACATTTTGGATTAAAAAGGGAAAATGGTAGCAACATAGGAAAACATCAGCCATATCAATAAAATTTTCTTAGAAGGAGGGCGGCATGAATAGAAATGCCAAGAATGATCATCCTTTGAGCAGACAGTTTGAGACTCGCCGAAATATTCTAAAATTGGTACCCATGACAGCGTTGTATTATTTCAGTGCTCCATTGGTGTTTGCCGCCGAGCAAATTGACATACCAAAGAAAAAAAAGCTCATTGCGGCTGATAAGAAGAGCTTGGAGCTCGGATCACTGTCTGCCCATCATCGAATGCCACTCGAGCGCTCGGTAGATCAGCGACTGATTGGAGTAATTAACAAAGCACTCCCATCCAGTGAGGAAGAAGAAATTCTGGTCAGAAACTTGGCAGATCAATTCAGTCATGCGATTGCTGAGGTTGCGGTAAACCCGCGGGAGACCTTCGCCAGTGGAAGCTTTGCCTCGCATTTCCAGAGGAAATTCCTGAAACTTGATGCTGCCAAGAGGGCTTCCATTGAAGGACGTGCTAAGAGTGTTCTCTCTATGCCTCTGCCGGAACGTCGAATGTATTTTGGAGACTTTTCGGACCAGGGTTTGCGTGCTCACAAAGAGGCATATGCGACCTTTGATTTGAAACTTCAGCAGCAGGTCACGCGCACCATCAAGGAAACGACCCGTATTTATCGTCAGGACATTATTGACTTCCTGAACGATGAGGCGAGTATCAGATTCTCTAAAACCCCCAGGTTCGCTGTGCCCAGAGAGGCGGCCCGGGTTTCGAAAACAAAGCTTCTTGATGTAGGGAACTTCATTTCTACAGAGTTTCCGCGCTCTTACGGATTGGAGACCACGCTTAATAGTCCCAATGAATCTCGTGATTTCAAATGGAAAACCGAAGAGGCTGAGGCAAAAATCGGAGTCTGGAAGGTTTTTGAAATGCCGGCAAATAAGGTCGTTGCAACAGGAGCGGCCGGAGATGCACCGCAGGGTGTTTTCCGTATTGACTTTAAAAGGTTCATTCCCTCAACACCTCCGGATAAGCCCCTGACCTACCATGTAAAAGTGTTTCCGTACCCGGAGTCACCTGATGTGAAATTAGGTCAAAGAGCAATATTGCAGGAGCCCGTAGGCCCATCATCTCCGCCCGCTATCATTACATACGTAAAATCCGGAGTACCCATAACGCCTTTTGATATCAAGGATGTGTACAGAGAGATTGAGCTTTCCGTCGACTGGATCAAAATGGTCCAGGAATCATGTGAAATCGGTTCAGAATATTTCCATATCACGGGTTTTGCTCAAGAGTGGCCTTCTGATGAGCTGCGCAGAATCGCACATAAAGTTGCGGAAATAGACCCAGATGGAGAGCGTAAAAAAACTTTGGGAAGTTGGGAGGGTGAAACACAATACCACTTACAAAACCCTGACGCTGTTTGCATGCGAATTCAGAATGGGGACTTGAAGTGTTGGCCGAAGGTTCTTACAGCTTCTATTTCCGTGATGGAGGAAGATGATGGCGAATCTATCTCCAGGTGGATGGAAGCAATATTTGACATGGCCCAAGGAATTATTGGAGATGCGATCAGGGGTGCAATACTTAAGGAATTGAAAAACTTCGTAGAAGAATTTACCGATTACTTAATTGAGGAAGTTCTGAACAACATTGACTTGCTTGGAGACGCTATTGACATGCTTGCCGGCTATTTCATCTCAATCATATCGGGGGTGGTGTCCAAGATTATCGGTCAATATGTTTCAGCAATTATTGAAGGCATGGGGGATGATTATCATGGAACAGAAGTGTTTGTCCTCGCACTGCCAAACAACTTTGCTGATTATATTCATTCCCTGCCAGGGTCTATCGAACCTGGTGGACGTTACGCTCTCCGACAGGAGGTATCGGACTGGCTCAGAGGGCCAGCGTGCCCTCTTGGCGCAAGCTCGTGGGATGGAGCAGTCACGGTTGCAGTTCACTGGAGATTTAAGGATAAAGAGCAAATATAGGCCTGCAATCAGTTCGTTACTGAATTGAGTCATCAATGCGAAGAACATTCGGGCCCGCGAATGCCGATGAATAGCCCGTATTGCAAGCTGTCCCCTGGAGTCGCGAGCCATTTGATCTCAGGGCGCCAGTAAGAAGCACCCTCGAGATAACCGGCGGGTAGCTGGCCGGTCGACGGAATTGTCCATGCTTCGCCCTGTTCGGATACTGACGAAACAAAGCGTGCATTGTCCAGCACCCAGCCGCCTTTCAAGTCAATCTCATAGACATCGGTACCTGAGTCATCACCGACTGCGCCTGCGCAGTTACCATGACTACCATGGATGGCACTCCCGCCTGCTTCTGAGGCCCTGTCAATCCCCCCAAAAAGCCACCAACACTGTCCAATTTCCCGGTTATCGTTGCAACTGTAGTTGTTGCTGTCTTCTGAACAGTGAACAACTTTGACGTCTTCCCATGCCAGAGATTCGTAAATCAGAGGTACCGTGAGAAGAAGCGGATTACTCGGCTTTCCTTTCCGATTGCTGACCCGTACTTCACCGGTCAGGCAGGCTGCGCTCGCCCGGGCCGGCACAAAGCCACTGATCACGCTGTCATGCCACTCATCAACTTCCAGTGTCATGTCGTAACCCATCGCACTGAGCTCTACGGTACCGCAGCAAGGCCCAAAATTTTCTCCGAAAATAAGGATGCCATTACCGCTTTGCAATGCGCCGAGGTGGCCTGTTATATGAGGCGTAACCTCAGAAAGTCCCTTGTCTCTGATGGCCGCAGAATTGATATTGGGCTTGGCCTCAACCCGGCTCGCGGCGTGCATGCCCCGGAGCTTCTCCATCTCAATCTCCGCGCTGTCTGTCTCATGTAGCAATAACTCACTCTGTTCCTTCTCGAAAGAAGCTTTGCGCCGACCGATCTGGCGATTTGCTTCTGCTGCGATGGCTGCAAACTTCTCGTTTTGCTGCAGATTCTTCAAGCGCAGTGCCGAATCTTCTGCCTCAGTCAACTGCACGGGCTTGGCTTCAGTTAAACCACTGGATTTCTCGACGGGTTGTTTTGCAGGCTTACGGGAAGGAGTTACTGATGTATCTGAAGCCGGAGATAGGGACGTCGATAAGGCCGCGAATACCAAGACAGCAGTGAATGCATTTCTTATCCGCCGCATCGTTCGAAGCCTTACAAAGGAGGCACAATGTGCGGGTCTGGGTCTGGTATCGGTGATGGTATGGAGGTCTCTCCCGGATTCTGATCTGGATAGACTGATCCATTCGGACTCCCGTCTGAATCACCTTCGGAACCCGGCGGGTTACCATAAAATCCCGCAGCATCGGTGCATTCAGTGCACACTGTGCAGCCGGTGCAGGCACCATCCTCAGCACACTCGGTACATGCAGCACACATGATGCAATTGAAAATTTCGGGACTCTCTGGAATTCCTGAGTCCGGATATTCCATCTTCTGGCTTGAAACGGGTTGTTTTGGTTGAATCCTACCGGGTACTTGCCGCTTTTCCACTTTGGCCCATACCGACCCAATCGAGATCAGAACAGCGGTAATAAGCAAGATTGGAATCCACGGCTTCATCGCAGCAATCCTCGACCTGTTCATCAGGCCATACAACCATCTTACTGGAGAATATTTAGAGATCTTCTGATGCACATCATGGCGAACATGAATGAGCCGGCGTAGGCATAAAAGCAGGAGGTTTTTTATGAGGAAAATATTGCGGTTTTCGAGCGCGGTGCTTGCAATTTCTGCTGGCTTCTTGGGAAGTACATCAATTTCGTGGGCTCTCGATCCTCAAGCAGAAGCTTCACTGAAGCTTCAGGAACAGGATCTTTCACGCATAGCGGCAACGGAAAGTCAGCCGGTACAGGCTGCCATGCAGTCCTTGAAAATCAGAAAGCTACGACCGGTAAGTGTGACGGACAATTTGGTTCCCCGCGGATTTCAGGACGGTGACGACTACAGTTCGTTGCCGTTTCTACTTGACGCGGATGAACTTCAAAAGCTGGGTATGAAAGCGGCCCGACCGGAGATACCAGAGATAGGTTGGCACGCCCAGATGGCGCTCAAGCGTGAAAGCCCTGTGTACAAGGTCCACATACATGCGATACGCACCGCCAACGACAACGGGACTCACGCGGCAACGATTTCACCCCAGGAAATCAAGCGCTACGTGGACCAGGCCAATCGGGTCTGGTGGAGTTCCGGGATCGAATTTGTTTTTGACCCGGATAAAGACTTCGAACACCGTGACAGCACGCTTCTGAACTACGACTGTACATTGGATGATTACTGGGAGAATTTCAGGGACCCGGACTGGTCACCAACCCGAACTGACGGCACCAAGTATGATGAAGAACGCATGCGGGTCGGAAATGAATACAAGGGAAAACTGGTTGTCTTTTTCCGCTACGGAAATGGCTTCCAGTTTGACGAAGAAAAAAATGTGTGGAAACACACGCCAGGCACAGGGGGATTTTCCAGTTCGACCAAATCGTTCGTGGCCATGCCAAGGATGTATGCCGAAATGAATCTATTGGCGCATGAGATCGGACATTACATGCATTTGCCCCATCCTTTCGCAGGAGATATTGAGAGTGTGCAGGAGGCCGCTCAGGAAATCAGAAATTGGGTCGAGGTGCAAGGTCACGCCACTCAGAACGCTTTACTAGTATTTGATGGGGACAATATAGAGCGATATTCAGGTTTGCCTGCAGACGTTAAGGACACACCGCCTGATGCAAGAGGAGCCATCTTTGTTTCAGCTTATGGTGAAGGAGCCAATTGCAAGGCATCCTATCCCATCGTCCAGATACCAGTCTTGTTTTCGGGTGACTATCAGACCGTCTACACGTTAAGGCCTGACAGACTGAACATCATGAGCTACTTCAAACATTGTTATGCCTTGGGTACACAACACCTGTCAGGCGACCAGATTGCAATCGCACGAAATGCGTTGATCAATGGAAATCGCATGCATCTGCTCCAGCCCAGCTTTGAAAGACGGCCGGCTATGCAAAAGGCGGTGCAGCAACAATAGGGCGGGTACCAGCCGGTCTCCGGGTATTGTTCTGGTACAAAACGGCTAATAACTTCCTCTCAGTGAGTTCCCTCTGATCGCGCATCCTGTAAATGCTGCGCATGTCGCGATTGTCAGGTGCTTCAATAATGTAGTCCACTTGTTATGGCTGTTTGTATGGCGTGGATGTGCGTTTTATTGCGGGTCGTTCGATGGCTGGCCCGGCTGGCTCGACCTCTATCGTCCTGGTCACGCTGTTCCCGCTAAACGGCTCACCCTTTTCAGGCAGCGGTGCCGCAACGGTTATGGCATACGTGCCGGCGCCAGCAGCCGACCCCGACAACTTTACCGCGTGCCTGGCGTCGGGATCGATCGGGGTGTTAACCGTATAGGCGGCATCCTTGAACGGGCATTCACCCCCGCCTGCCCTGACTTTGCATACCACGGAGTATTTCAGCCCGGCATCGCTCTTCACCGTGCCCATGTTTTTCAACCAGACTTTCAAGTCAATGGGCTGTCCGGCTTTCAGCGGGTCAGTGAGTTGTTCGATGCTCGCCACGACGACACCGGTTGCAACCCGTGCTCTCGACATTTCGTTCTTCGAAACAACAGGTGACCTGGCCATGGGCTGTGGGGTTAGCTGCTCTGCGATCGCACCCAGCTCGAAGTTAACCTCGACCAAGTCCGTGCTCGAGTCCGGCCTGACATAAAGCCAATAGGACTTCTCGAGTGGCATCTCAAATCCGAAAGGCACTTCAGCTGAACATTGCACATCGTCGTGGGCACAGCTCAGGTCCGCAGCTGCAATGCCGCCTTCGTGATGATCGCAGGGCTGTTGTTGGTCGGGGCCAGCGCATTGAATCAGCGCGTAAAGAACATCGTCTCTGGCCGGCAGGAATACCTTCAATACAGGCGCAGTTGTGTAACGGACTCCGGGTTTGGGGCTGATCACGGTAAATTTACGGGAGGTAGGCTGGATGGCCGCCTGGGAGATTTGAGGAGCGCCTGAAACCCGGGCTATCGTCGCTCTGTCAGGATTCACCGCGCTTGAGGCCAGCTCGACTGGTATTTCAATTTGCTTTCTGAGTTCTTTCACCGACAGGGCCTCCCTCATTTTAGCCCGGTCACCGACAGTGAAGTTCGTAATACTTTCCCCGCTGAATAAGAATGTGGTCCTGGATGAGGCGCGTAGCGAATATATTCCTGCCGGCAGCAGTATTGACGATTCGTAAAGGGCTTCTTCCTCGTTCAGAAAAAAGAAATTGTAAGTCGTTTTTTTGGTCAACACTTCCTGCATGCTGACCTGGCCCGAGTCGTCGCTGACCATTGCCAGCAATTTAAATTTCAGGTTAACCGCTGGCTCAAAAATAGTCAGCCGCAGGGGAATCCGGAACTGGGTGTCTGCCACCCGGTACTGCTCGCCGAAGAACTCTCCGGCTTCCGGGCTGTCAATGGACGGAGACGGTACGAGGCTATTGAATTCCTCCAACAACAGGGCTCTTTGTTCCTGTGTCAGCCGGTCCCGGGATACCAGCTTGCCGATTTTTTTGTAAATGCCGAAAAGGCTGACGCTGGTGCAACGACCATCGAACAACACCGGGTCTTGCGGGCAAGTTGCGTGCAGGTCGCCCCCACCATATTGCTCACTATCAAAATACTCAGATACGCTCCCTGTACCATGGCGCCATCTGATAAAAAGTCTGAATGAGAGCGCACCATTGCAGAGTCCGCCCATTTTGTATTCAGTCTTGATCAGATCAAACTGAGGTTCAATTACGGTAATCACGCAATCCGCTGCATTAAATTCGTCATCTGCCGCCGATGCTTCGTTAAATATCAAAACGACCAAAAATACTAAAACTGTGAACTGGAATAGAGATTTCATGGCATTCACCAATTGTTTGAGATGGCAATTAGAATCGTATTATTGCTGCTTCATCTTGACGCTCTTATTGATCTCCACCGACTTGGAAATACGGGAAAAATCAAACTCGATGATGACCGGATCGTATTGCAGAGGAGGCGGCCGCACGATCAGTATGTAGCGCCGGTTCGCCGTCATCGGAATATCCAATCCCGCTTCGTATCGGCAGTTGGTTTCCTGTGATTTACATTGCAGGCTCGCCCCGGTAATGAGCCTCTCATATTGCTTACATTGCTTTCTTTCGGCTGGGTCGTGGCACACACTGACGACATACTGGATATCCACCCTCTCCGGCACCTGGATCGTCAGTGGGGGTGCAACCGTGTATTGTTTGCCTTCGAGCGGGCTATAAACACGGAAGCCATCCTTGTCGGCCTCCCAATCGGTATGTGAGTGCCCGGGATTCGGCTCCGAAAGCTGCGAAGCCCGATCCTGCGGGACTTTTATCTCTGATTCATCGGCAACACAGGTGACTTGAAAAGACAACAGGATAAAGAAGGTAAAAAAAACGGACTTGAATAGATGGTTCATGGCTCTCTCCCAGGAATTTCGGGATTCTCCGGCAGACGAAGAAAGCGAAGGGACTCAATAACCAGCTAACACAAACCTGAAAAAGTCTGCCATGATGTTAGTCAGAAAGAGTGAAAAAACAGCGGTCCTGTAGAGCCTGAGTCCGATTCATCGTCAACGCGTGAAAAAAGTCACGGGGTTGTCACTCCACCGACCATCTAATGGCACTGTGTCCGTTTTGGCGCGATTGCTAGAGTAAAGCCTTCTTAGCGATTAAACTGCTGCTTCAATGGCTGACATCATCAAGGAAATCAAAGACCGGCGCATATTGC